>NZ_JABXKM010000197.1 GCF_017115025.1 Nostoc sp. NOS(2021)
GGGAGGGGAGATAAAGCGTAGCTTTGGCGGGGTGGGGTTCTTGGGGTTTAGTAAGTAATCAAGCGGACATGATATCAAATAAGACTTGTCGAACTCACGTTATATTATGTCCGCATAAATAGTTATGCTAACCACAGTCATTACACCCCACCCCGCAAGCGGGGAGGGGATGACAAAGCGTAGCTTTGGCTCTTTTGGGGTTCTTCGGGTTTAATAAGCAATCAAACGGACATGATATTATCTGGTGTAATTGGCAGGTCACGAATCCGCTTACCTGTGGCATGATAAACTGCATTAGAGATGGCAGCTGCTACCCCAACAATCGGAAGTTCTCCCAGGCTTTTGGTTCCTAGTGCATTCACATAAGGATCATGTTCTTCAACAAATTGCACTTCCATATTTGGTATATCTGCATGAACGGGAATCAGGTAATCTGAAAGGTTAGCACCAACTATTCTGCCCTGATTAGCATCCATTACAGTTTTCTCCATCAACGCCATACCGATTCCCCACGTAATCCCACCTATAACTTGACTCCGCGCTGTCTTAAAGTTGAGAATTCGCCCTGCACCATAAACGCCTACGCAACGTCTGACTTTGATTTCTCCCAACAACTCATCAACTGCAACTTCGATAAATACTGCACCAAATGAGTGTTTGGCGTATTGTTTGCTCTCTGGGCTGAGTGAGGATTCCTCTGTAACTTCTAAACTTTCTAACCCGTGACGGCGCAGAATATCGGTGTAGCTGTCTCGCTTTGATGGGTCTTGTTTTAAAAATATTTGCCCTGACTCAACGGTAATATCTTCTGCTTGAGATCCATAAAGCAGAGAATTTGAATCTCCGATCGCCATTTTAATTATCTTATCCCGTGCGGCGATCGCTGCTTTATGCACCGCCGGAGAAACACTAGCAACTGTCATTGAATTGCCTGTCAGGGGGGCTTTAGGAAGATTGCTATCACCTAGTTCAAACTGCACTGGTAATCCTAATACCTCAGCAGCTACTTGCGTCATCACTGTATAAGTGCCTGTACCGATGTCTTGAGTACCACTTTGCACTTTCACTTCTCCAGTGGCAAAAATTTCTACCTTGACTGATGCAGTTGCAACGTTGGTGGGAAATGTCGCACTTGCCATTCCCCAACCAATCAGAAAATAACCATCCCGCATGGAACGCGGAACTGGATTGCGTTGTGACCAACCAAAAATTTCTGCACCTTTTTGGTAACATTCTTTCAGGGATTTACTTGACCAAGGTAATCCTGTGTGCGGATCGATATCTGCATGATTTCTTAATCTTAGTTCAATTGGGTCAATATTTAAGGTATATGCGAGTTCATCCATTGCTGACTCTAAGGCAAACATTCCCGGCGCTTCTCCTGGCCCACGCATAAAGGTTGGTGTGCCGGCATTAATGCGTGCTAAACGGTATTTAATTTCCAAATTGGGACAGGCATACATCGTTATTGTTGCTGCACCCACAGGTTCCACAAAGTCATCAAACAGGGAAGTTAAAGATGTACCAATGTGATTGATCAGGGTTAGCTTACCTTCCTTGGTTGCACCTAACGTTACGTGTTGTTGAGTTTGGGATCTATGGCCGCAAGCAGTGTACATTTGCGATCGCGTTAGCACAACTTTCACAGGGCGCTTTACTTGACGAGATGCGATCGCAGCCAAAATAGTATGAGACCTTAGCAGTACTTTACAACCAAATCCTCCCCCTAAATATTTGGAGATGACGCGGACATTTTCTTGAGGAATATTCAGGACAGATGCGATCGCTCTTTGTGTTGCAGAAATGCCTTGAGTAGTTTCATACAGCGTCAAATTATCCCCTTCCCACATCGCTATGGTTGCAGAAGGTTCTAGGGGATTATGATGTTCCATTGGCGTGGTATAAATTTGCTCGATCAGGATATCTGCCTGGGCTTTTCCTGATTCAACATCCCCTCTGGTGATTTTAGCTGGCATCATGCCAAAAAATATTGATTCGGGTTCAAATATCTCTGCGCGTGCCATCGTGACTGTAGGACTGGCTTCTTCGTAGATAATTTTTATCCTAGAGGCGGCGGTTTCGGCTTGTTCTAAAGTTTGGGCAATTACAATCCCCAAATGTTGACCATCGTAGTAGATGTTATCGTCTTTTTCGGTTGGCTGAGGTTGTTGGGGGGAAAAGAAGGGTATTTTTATCAGAGATGGGGTTTGTTTGTAAGTAACGATGTCTACCACACCAGGGGCGATTCCGGCTGCGGATGTGTCTATTTGGATAATTTTACCATTTGCGATCGCGCTTTGAAAAATCACTCCATAAGTCAGGTTTTCTATTGGCACATCGGCTGTGTAAGGTGCTTCTCCGGTAACTTTAAGTCTGCCATCAACGCGATCGAGTGGTTTTCCAATAATTTTATTCATAATCCTTCTGCCACAACTGAGAGTGCGCGTACCAAAGCGCGTTTGACTAATTCAATTTTGAATTCATTGTGTGTTTGCGGTTTCGCTTCTTTGATAGCTACTGCGGCTGCATCTCTAAACGTCGCTTCATTGATTGGTTTTCCTGGAAGAAATTCCTCAGCTTCCCAAACCCGCCAAGGTTTGGGTGCTACTCCTCCAAAAGCGATTCGTGCTGATTTGATGATGTCTTGTTCTATATCCAAGGCAACAGCGACGGAAACGAGAGCAAATTCGTAGGAAGCACGATCTCGGACTTTTAAATAATTAGATTTATATGCAAAATTTGGAATTTCAATGGCAACAATTAATTCTCCAGGCTGTAATAGAGTTTCTTTTTCTGGTGTCTCACCTGGTAAGAGATAAAAATCATGAATTGAAATTCGACGTGTTTTTTCTGCTCCTTGGATGCAAATCACCGCATCTAATGCCGTCAGGGCTACAGCTAAATCTGAGGGATGAACAGCAATACAATGTTCGCTAGCCCCAAAAATAGCGTGCATCCGATTATAACCTGCGATCGCCGAACAACCTGTACCGGGAGTGCGTTTATTACAAGGAAAAACCGGATCGCGAAAGTAACCACAGCGGACTCGTTGCAGTAAATTACCGCCCACTGTTGCCATATTTCGCAGTTGCGGTGAAGCACTTTGTAATAAAGCTTGAGTAATTACTGGATAGCACTCCTGAATTTGAGGATGAAAAGCCACATCACTCATTCGAGAGATTGCACCAATGCGGATTCCATGAGCTTGAGATTCAATATCTGCTAAGGGCAAACTGTTAATATCAATTAATAGATTCGCTGTTTGAACTCCATCCTTCATCAATCCCAGTAAATCTGTACCACCAGCAATAAATGCAGCAGTTTTGTCTTGCTCAACTGTTGCGATCGCGACTTCTTGGGAAGTTACTTTAGCATAACTAAATGGCTGCATCTTCCATTTCCTCTAGCACATCCCGAATCGCCGCAATAATATTCGGATACGCTCCACAACGGCAAAGGTTTCCACTCATCTTTTCTCGAATTTCTGCCTCAGATTTTGGCGATGCTTCTAATATCATCCCTACGGCTGAGATAATTTGACCCGATGTGCAGTACCCACATTGAAAAGCATCATGAGTAATAAAAGCTGTTTGCATGGGGTGGAGTTTGCCATCTTGTGCTAATCCCTCAATTGTGGTGATTTCAGCACCGATGTGCATTACAGCTAGCGTCATACAAGAGTTAATTCGCCGACCATTAACTAGAATAGTACATGCACCACATTCACCGCGATCGCAAGCTTTTTTAGTGCCCATCAGACCCAGCTTTTCCCGAAGTGCATCCAGTAAAGTGACGCGAGGTTCTAGCTTCAGGGTGTAGGAGACATTATTAACGTTCAGTGATAAGTCTACTTCCTCTGAACCCAATATTTTCACTTTCTGGGTAAGTGAGTTTGAAGTTATTGGAGCTAAGGAATTTTCTTTCATGTTTAATGCAGATACTAATAATTACATCTATTATCCCTCTTCTATCTCGGAATTTTCACCATACTTTTGGTTAACGCAACACTTGAGGAGGGCGTTCGAGTATCCGAGCAATATTATATAGATAAGGCGAGTTTCAAAGCCTCTCTCCGCGTCGAATAGAGGTTTTTAAGTAAATTTTGAGACTTTTCAAGCATCCTCTAAGAAATCGAAAATCTGATTGTTCATTTTACTTGTTGCCAACTATCAGAAAAATACTAAAAAATACTTATTTCTGTGGGAGCATCCCAATGCAAGCAAATTTATCAAGATGATAGATTGTCATTGCAAATGAGGCGTACTCCTTCCCTACGGGACGCTACGCGAACCCAGAAGCAAGCTACGCGGTAGCGTCTCATAATGACAGCTTATATGTTTACACATTTGGGATGCTCCCTATTTCTGTAGGGTTAGATGTTTATGCTTCTAATGTAAGAGGTAGTCTCTTAATAAGACTTATATAATATGCAAAAACCTAATATTTGACAATCTCTATCTCGGATTTGATCTAATCTGCTGAGATTTTTTCACTCATATAATTAACCTCACAATATGAACACAAATCTAACTCAGAAATTATCCCAACCGATAGTAGAAAAAGTTGCCATTGTCGGTGCTGGCCCAGGCGGTTTGGCTGCTGCTATAGCACTGAGAAGCCAAGGGATAGACGCTCAAGTATACGAAAAAGCCCAAGAATTTCGTCCGGCTGGAACTGGACTAGGCTTGGCTCCTAATGGCTTAAATTCTCTAGATGCGATCGCACCGGGAATTGTCGAAGCCCTCAAAAGTTCAGGGTGCGAGGTTCACCACACGGTTTTAAAGAATATTCAGGCAGAAACAATCCGAACTAACGCAACTAAATATTTAGAGCAATATGGACAACCGTTGTTGACTGTTTGGTGGTATCGTTTGCAGCAAGTCTTAGCCTCTAGATTGCCATTTGATATCATTCATCTCAATCATCGCTGCATCGGCTTTGAGCAAGATGAAAACGGTGTGGAAATTCATTTTGATGGCGAAAAATCGGTATATGCAGATTTGCTGATTGGGGCTGATGGTGTCAACTCTGTAATTAGAGAAACTTTATTTGGCGAGGGTAAGCCTAATTATATTGGTAGTATGTGTTGGCGTGCTGTCATCAAATATCACCACGAGCTATTTAATGACTATGAACTAGTTTTTGTCAAAGGCAATAAACAGTTTATGTACATTCTGAATGTGGGCGGCGGCTATACCAGTTGGATTAGTCGGAAGTTATCGCCTGATTACTCTCTTTCCCACAGCGCCGAGCAAGTGAAATCTCGCATTCTCCATGAATTAGCCGACTGGGACGAATCCTTTCGGGCGATGGTAGAAGCGACACCAGCCGAGCAAATCTGGGAGGGGCCGATTTGCGATCGCTCACCGTTAACCCACTGGAGTCAAGGCAGAGTCACTCTCTTAGGCGATGCCGCTCATCCAATGGCGCCTGCTATGGGACAGGGAGCCAATACGACTTTTGAAGATGCATATGAACTGGGAGAGTGTTTTTCTGATTCAGCTAATCTCCAAGAAGCTTTGACTAGTTACGAACAGCGTCGCATCGAGCGGACAAAAATCATTCAAGCTCGTAGTGCTTTGGGTGAGATGCGCTACTATGACGACACATTGGCATCTTCTGGACAGACAGAGCAACGGCAAATGACGCTCAATGATGATTTTCAAAAATGGTTGTATGATTACAAGCCATCTGTAACAAGTTAAATCTTAGTGTGCTATCAGCAAAGCTACTTTTCTCAAAAGTAGCAACACAAATTTGGGCAATTAGCGCAAAAACTTACACTTACTGCTAATCTTATCGAGTAATTTGAGCATATCAAAAGTGACTGTTTTTAGTCAAGTCCTCAAACACAACAAATTCGTTGTATAGTTGAGAATTATTCGCGCAAACTCAACACAACTTAATCAAAATGTTAATTTTTGTACGATAAGAAATTGGTATTATATATTTCGGTGGGTATGCAGATAAATTATCGTTGTGTATCCGATGTCCATCTTTTAAGAATACTTGTCCATAGTCCAATCCTGAAGAGATAAATTAGGAACTTTGCTAAAATCTCTTTGATTACGCGTAACCAAAATTGCCCCCTTAGCCAGGGCGATGCCTACGGCTGGTTACGCCTACGCAGCAATTCTTAAGTCTTGCGTACCTATTTGGATTTTTTTCCAGCGCAAACTTTGGTAGCAACTGTATGCTGCCTCATCAAACTCCAGCAAATTCATATTACAAAAGTAAAGCTGGGTTATTCGCAAATTTCTATGAGCAACTGCTAAAAATTGTGGTTTATTAGCACATTTACTGATAGAAGCTAGTCTGCCTTTTAATTGTTCTTCGAGTGTAACTGTCGTAACAAAGATGTTGGAACTGCCAACAACTTGAGCGCGTTGTAGAATTTTATAATTACCATGTTGAGAAAGAGTAACATGATCGGTATCAAGGATATATAGACTCAAGCTGACTGATTCTCCTCTAAAGAAGCTTCATAAGCAGCGACTTCTGCATCTAATTCACATCGATTTGCAGCCATATCTTCTACAAAATCATCAAAAAGTGGATCA
This sequence comes from Nostoc sp. NOS(2021), assembly GCF_017115025.1. GTDB lineage: Bacteria > Cyanobacteriota > Cyanobacteriia > Cyanobacteriales > Nostocaceae > Nostoc. The sequence continues at coordinate 6,561 of NZ_JABXKM010000197.1, forward strand.
TCTTTGAAAATACCATCAAACTTAACCCAAGGATTGGACTCTTCAACCTGCTGTTGCTGTTTCAAGATTGGCAAACAACAAAGCCGTAATGTGACCCACCATAAGTAAGACATGATAGGGCTGTTGAACTCACTATCATTAATTAAACCATGAGCCATACGGTTTCTTAAATTTGAACCGGAACGCTCAATTAGCAAGCCTTGAAGATCAAAAAGTGCGTCTTCATCAAAAATTGAGTTTATTTGTGGATAGTTGTGGGGGAAAAGAGTAGTATTTAAATCACGCTCATCTTCAATTCCTTTATCGATATCAATTTTTGAGGGTAACGCACCCTGCTTTCGGAGTAAATAACGGATAGAATTTTCAATTTGAGGAATGAGAATATGAGTGGATGTGAAGAAGTCTCCGATTAGTCCAGCGTAAAGCCCTTTCGCAAAGAGATATTCTCTGCCAGGAGGCACAAAGAGGTTGTTTGAAACAAATGGAAATAAGTCTTTTACTTCTACAGTATGTTCCAAATTTATTTGACCCCTTGCAGGCTCAATGTAAGCTTGGGCGTAAAGTTTGTGATAGAGGACTGCATTCCTGTACATCTCAAAACGAATTGCTTTCTCTGCTTCATCTGAATTATTAGATTGACGGGCTACAACCTTACCCATCTCATTCATAATTGTTATTGGCATGAACTGAGACAACCAAGCTGTCTTCTCCACCTTCTGCTGAAGGTATGAAACTTTAGGTGGAATCCCCAAAAGAGCCAAGGCAAATATTGCATCTTGAAATTTTTTGCCTTTAACATAGGTTCTAGCTAGTTTTACCTCAGCGCTGATATTAAACTGAGAAGATATTGTTATTAACTCATTCAAGGATTGTTTTTGATACTCTGGCAGAAGCTTACGAACTTCCTCATATCTAGCTTTTGCTGCTGCTTTTTCTTCCTCTGTACCTTGGCTTTTTAATATTTCAAATGCTTCCAACGCCTTTTGTAAATCATCTGATGCCTTTGAATAAGGCTGAGGGTGTTTTGTCAATGAATCTTTAGCTTCCTTTACATAAGTTTCGGCAGCAAGCATTCGCGCTGCGTGTGTCTGTTCAGCATTTTTGTCAATGCGATGCCATTCTGCTTTAATTTCCCAGTAGTTTCTTGCCTTATCCCAGTCTTGGGAAGATTCCGCTATAATTGCTGCTTTCTCAGCCAGAGCAGCGTATTTAGTCGGATTACCGAGTTTGTATTCTTGCAAAAGCTCCATAAGCTTTACTGACAACCACAGTGGATCTTCTCCGTTGTAGCGATTAAGAACTGCTTCTATGTGTGCAATAACTAATTCAGCTTGATAATTAATGTTGCGTGCTAGCCGAAGCGCTCTTTCAATCCTTTCAAAGCACCGACTCCATTTTTCAGGATCTTCTAATTCTGTGGCAGATTGTAAGTAGGCTGTAACTGCTAATTGTGCCATCCGATAATTGCGCTTTTTAACCCAGAGAATGTCCGCAATTCGTGCTTGCAGTTCTGGATCTGATACTTCAGGAGCAATTTCAGTAAGAAAATTTAAATGTTCATCAGTAAGATTTTGGAAAACTTCAGCAAAAAACTCCTCTGTTGATTCTGGCTTGATTGCAGCACCGGTTATGAACGCCAGAATCTCAAAAACAGACTGTTCTCTGACATTTCCTGCCTCTTTTGCTTCCTGTGCCTTGTTCCAGAAGACTCTGTTGTAAGCACTACACTCTTTTCTCTCGCTGCTATTAAGCACGTCCTGCCAGCGAGAGTTAATAAAATCTTCTTTAGTGAGAGGAGGGTTTATTAATGGCATAGTCTAGAATTACTTGGCTATATATCTACTATGCCAAATCTGAAATAGATTGGGCTATTGTTAGCTCTGGCTGAATAATGCAAACAAAAGCTATAAATTAACATTCCCCAGCAGAGCTAGGGAATAAGAGAATACTAACTCGCGGCTAAATTGCCCCAACCGACGTAGGGTAATTTTACAGCCGTTGCTCGAACTTGGTCAGCGTTCGCCACCAACTGACCGCAAGCGTCCCAAGTGCCAGAAATAAATGTGCTTCTGGTACCTTCTTCGATCGCAACTAGGGCAGTGAAATCACCAATTTGCACTTGCAAAGTTTCCAGATTCACTGTCACAGCGGCTTGAGGATTGGCAGCGACTAACTCTTGCAGTTGTTTAACAGTAACAGCATCAGCTGTCAGACAAGGTATGCCCATTGCCACACAGTTACCAAAAAAGATTTCGGCGAAGCTTTCACCGATTAAAGCTTGGATTCCCCATTTTGCGATCGCTTGGGGTGCATGTTCTCGTGATGAACCACAGCCAAAGTTACGGTTGACTATTAAAATCTTCGCGCCTTGGTATTGGGGTTGATCAAAGGCATGTTCACCTTTAAGCGCTGTCCGGTCATCAATAAACGCGCCTTCACCTAACCCATCAAAGGTAACGGCTTTCAAATATCGTGCGGGAATAATGCGATCGGTATCGATATCATTACCTACTAAAGGTATACCGCGCCCTGAAACTGTTTTAACTTCACTTACCATAATTTTTATAAGAGACGAACCGCAAAGAACGCAAAGGACACAAAGGAAGGAAAGTTTAAGAGACTTTTTTCTGGCAAGAGGTGGGGTTACAGCAACTCGCGTACATCAGAAACTTCGCCTTTAATCGCAGCTGTGGCGACCATAGCCGGACTCATTAACAATGTCCGACCGGAGGAGGAACCTTGCCTTCCTTTAAAGTTGCGGTTAGAGGAGGAGGCGCTGATTTGTCTTCCTTGTAGCTTATCGGGGTTCATGGCTAGGCACATAGAACATCCCGGTTCACGCCACTCAAATCCAGCTTCTTCAAAGATTTTATCTAGTCCTTCAGCTTCCGCCTCTTCCTTCACCCTTTCAGAACCAGGGACAACGAAGGCTTTGATTCCCTCAGCAACGTGGCGACCTTTGGCGATTTTCGCAGCTTCTCGCAAATCAGTAATTCTGCCGTTGGTGCAACTACCAATAAAGCAGACATCTATTTTGGTGCCCTTGATGGGTTGACCAGGATATAAATCCATATAGCGGTAAGCTTCTTCGGCAATAAATCTGTCTTCTTCCAGCAGTTCTTCTGGCTGAGGTATTGACTGATTGACACCGATACCTTGACCGGGAGTAATCCCCCAGGTGACGGTAGGAGAAATTTCCGCAGCGTCGAATACCACTACATTATCGTACTCGGCATCAGCATCGCTCTTGATAGATTCCCACCAAGCCACTGCTTTATCCCAATCTCCACCAATGGGTGCAAAATCTCTGCCTTTGAGGTAATCGTAGGTAACTTGATCGGGATTGACGTAGCCGCATCTAGCACCGCCTTCGATCGCCATATTGCAGACAGTCATCCTTTCTTCCATGTTCATTTGCTCAAATGTCGTACCTGCAAATTCGTAGCCATAGCCCACACCACCTTTAACGCCAAGGGTGCGGATGATATGCAGGATGACATCTTTGGCGTAAACTCCTGGGTTGAGAGTGCCGTTAACTTCAATTTTGCGGACTTTCAGTTTGGAAAGGGCGAGAGTTTGGGAAGCGAGAACATCCCGGACTTGACTAGTACCGATACCAAATGCGATCGCACCAAATGCCCCATGACTTGATGTGTGACTATCTCCACAAGCGATCGTCATTCCTGGTTGAGTAAGTCCCAGTTCGGGAGCGATGACATGAACTATACCCTGACTACCAGAACCGATATTGTAAAAAGTTATGTTATTTTCTTGACAGTTATTTTCGAGCGCCTGAATCATTTCCTCTGCCAAGGTATCAGCAAAGGGACGCGCCTGATTTTCTGTCGGCACAATATGATCGACCGTGGCGACGGTACGCTCTGGAAACAGTACTTTTAAACCCCTCTCGCGTAACATCGCAAAAGCTTGGGGACTGGTGACTTCATGAATTAGATGAAGCCCGATAAATAGTTGCGTCAGCCCTGAGGGAAGTGTACCAACGGTGTGTAAGTCCCAAACTTTATCAAACAGGGTACCTTTGCTCATACGTCAATCAATATTTAAAGAGTCCGGACTTAAATAGTATCAAAAAAGAGTCCGGGTTTTTGCAGATAACTTAATATTACTTACATCATAGCCCCCTCCTCGCTTGCGGGGAGGGGGTTGGGGGTGGGGTTCTTATACCTCGCTCAAGGGACAACAGTCCTAAAACCATTAGCTCACCTTTGAGGTAGCAAAAGCAAAAATTCTCCGAAATATTGAGATGCAAAGATGTAAATAACTTTATCCTTTTGAACAAGGATATCTAAGACAATACGAGATAGTTGCACTACCAGCATTATGCCCATAGATTTACGGGAATTTTATCAGGCTAGCGATCCCAGCAGAACTCTGTTTGTCAACAATAGCTCTGATGGCAAGTATTATATAGATTTTTCCTCAGTCCGAGGTGGGGATATTCTTGGCAAGCTGATGCAGAAAATTACTTATTTTAAGCCCAATGAACCCACTTGCACTTTATTTACTGGGCATATTGGTTGTGGAAAATCGACAGAACTATTACGGTTACAGGCAGAACTGGAAAAGTTAGGTTTCCATGTCGTCTATTTTGAGTCCAGTGACGACCTGGAAATGACTGATGTCGATATTGCTGATGTGTTGCTAGCGATCGCTCGTCGGGTGAGTCAAAGTCTGGATAAAATTACCTTGGAGGCACCCAACAAATTTAATGAGTTGCTTCAAGGTGCTTGGAAAGTCTTAAATTCTGAGGTGACGGGGGTAAAAGTTAAGGTTCCCAATGTCGGCGATTTTGGTGTCACCTCTGAAAAAGAAAAGCTTTCTCTGTCTGTGGGCATTGGTGAAATCACCACCAAGATGAAAAATGACCCAACCCTGCGAGAAAAACTCAATCAATATTTGGCACCGCAAAAAACTAAGCTGCTGGAAGCGATTAATCAAGAATTATTGGAACCTGCGATCGCTAAACTCAAACAGCAGGGTAAAAAGGGTTTAGTGGTAATTGTCGATAATCTTGACCGCATAGATAATCGTGTCAAACCTTGGGGTCGTCCGCAACAGGAATATTTATTTGTCGATCAGGGTGAGTTTTTGACAAGGCTGAATTGTCATCTACTTTACACCATGCCCTTAGCTTTGAAGTTTTCCAATGATTACGGAATGCTAACCCAGCGTTTCCCAGAAGATCCCAAGGTGTTACCAATGGTACCTGTACAAAGGACTGATGGCAGTGTTCATACACAGGGAATGGCACTGATGCAGCAGATGGTATTAGCTAGAGCTTTTCCTGACTTGACACCAGAGGAGCGTTTAAATAAAATTACGGAGATTTTTGATAGCGCTGGTAGCCTAGAGTGGTTATGTAAAATGAGCGGTGGTCATGTGCGGGACGTGCTGAGGCTGCTGAATACCTGGATTATGGAAGAAATGAGTCTTCCCCTCACCCGTGAAACCTTAGAGCAAGTTATTCGTTCTCGGCGGAATGAAATCATGTTACCGATTTCTGATGATGAGTGGCAATTGTTACGTCATGTCAAGGAAAGGAAAAAGGTGAGTGATGACCAGGGATATCAAAAACTGATCCGCAGTCGGTTTGTCTTTGAATATCGGGATGGTGGCGAGTCTTGGTTTGATGTTAATCCCATTTTGGCTGAGGCGAGGGAGTTGCAATGAGGAATCATGGAACCGAAAAATAATTAGATCATGAAACCAGAAACCAAAAATGTTTTGTTAAAAGCTTACGCACAATTGCATCAAATCACAGAAGAATTGTACTCAGCCTCGGATAAAGCCGTAGAAAATAACAATTTTGAGGACGCTAGCTTACTAGCCAGTAGAGCGGATAGACTTTATGAAGAGATAGAAAATTTAGAGATTGTAATTTCAGAACAAGAGGAAATATGAAAACAATCCCAGAGTTAAAGACTCGTATTCAAGAACTCAGTAAACAAGCTGTTGAATTTAGTAGAAAAGCATCTGAAGTGTGTTTAAGTGACCGTCAGCAAGCCAAGTATTTTAGACAACAAGCAAGAGAAGCTAGCAAACGTACTCAAGTATTGATACAGGAGTTAAAACGCCAAGAAGTTTAATTTTGTGGCGAAGCCTACATCCCATACGTGTCAACTTAGAGCCAGGGCGAATCGAATTCGCGGCTATACAAACAAAGTCCACCTCCGTGGACTAAGAGAAAATCAAGGGTTTGAACCCACGAAGGTGGGTTTTGCTTGTGTAGACGCGGTTTCTAACCGCCCTTTTCACTAAGAGAAAATCAAGGGTTTGAACCCACGGAGGTGGGTTTTGCCTGTGTAGACGCGGTTTCTAACCGCCCTTTTAACCGCCCTTTTAACTTATGACAGACTCGCAACCATCAGAAGATGACCATGTAAACAGCGATCGCACTCTGCAACAATTAGCTTGGGCGATTGAGTCTTCTGTGGGACAGTTTAAGCTGATTTTGGCACGGTGTAATTATGCTAGCTTGCGCGATCGCTTAATCTCCAGATTGCGGGAAATTTGTCAAGTAGAAATTCGTGTCTTGGCAGTGCAGCAATCTCACAGGACTCTTTATAATGCGATTCGGGATGAATTCGGCGAAGAAATACCAGCCTGTGTAATGGTTGTCGGTTTGGAATCAGTGCAGAATTTGTCTGTGATGTTAACTTCTGCTAATCAAGTGCGGGAGGAGTTTCGCAAGAATTTTGCTTTTCCCTTAGTGTTGTGGATTGACGATGAAATCTACAAGCAACTAACACAGCTTGCACCAGATTTGGAAAGTTGGGCAACTACGAGAAATTTTGCCATATCAACACAGGAATTAGTAGATTTTATCAGCGAAACGGCTAATCAATGGTTTAGCAATAACTTAAAGTTTAGCGTCGATGTATATATCAAACTGGAAAATGAGCTAGAAGCAGCGCAAAGAGATTTATGCAACAAGCCAGATGTTTATAATTTAGAAATTCAAGCTAACTTAGAATCTTTATTAGGTTTTATCAAACAGATAAATAATCACAAAAATTCGGCTTTAGAGCATTATCACAAAGCTTATAAGCTCTGGCAGCAAAGTCATAATTTAGAATGGCAGGCAAAAATCCCTGACTTTTCACGTCATCTGGAAAACCTAACCCCCCAGCCCCCTTCCCTAATAGGGAAGGGGGAGAATTCAAAGCCTCTCTCCTTGCAGGAGAGAGGTTTGGAGAGAGGTTTTCCAGAACCCATGAAACGGCAGGCAAAAATCCTCGGTGAGATTGGCTTTTGCTATTATCTGAAGGCTTTTAAACATCAAGATATCAATCATCCAGATTGGCAAGCAACTTGGCGTTATATTCAAGAGTATATAAATTTTATTAGCCAGTTTCAAAGTCCAGATTTAATCGCCAAGTCAGTAGTTAAATTCGGTGATATCTTGCGAGACTTGCAACAATGGGAAACTTTGCAGAGTCTTTCGGAACAAGCTTTAGTAATCCATCAAACTAACAACCAGCTAAGGGAATTAGCCAAAGATTACGGTTTTTTAGCTGAGGTGGCTTTGGCTCAAAATAACTGGGTGAAAGCAAATCAGTTGGTTAAGCAAGCCTTAGACGTTTTTGCGGCGATTCCTAATCTGGAATTAGCGAATATATCAGGGGTCTTATCTCAATTTAGTGATGTTTTGCCCCGGAAGATCCCCCCAACCCCCCTTAAAAAGGGGGGCTTGATTCCCTACTTAAAAAGGAGGGTTAGGGAGGATCAAGCCTTAACCGAAGCATATTGGGTTTTATCTGGTATTTCCGAAAGGGATTTCAAATCAAAAGACTTGAGTTTATATCTGTTTATTTTAGGTCGTTCTCAATACCATTTAGGTCAAACTCAACAGGTCGCGCCAAGTTTTCCCAGTCCCCAGTCCCCAGTCCCCAATCCCCAGTCCCTTCTTCAACAAGCAACTCTCAGCTTAGAAACTGCTAGAGATGTGGGTAATCCCCTAGAAGATGTCAGGCTTTTTTTGGATATTCTCAGGTTTTTGCAGCAGCTTTATTTTGAGCAGAAAGAATATCTCCAAGCATACAACATCAAACAGCAACGGCGTTCCATCGAACAGCAATTTGGTTTGCGGGCTTTTATTGGTGCGGGTAGGTTAGAAGCTACAAAACAGGCATTTGTAGAGACATTGCGCTCAAACTCTCCCCAAGGAAATATTGCCCCAGAAATTGCTGCATCTGGTCGCCTATTGGATGTAGAACGTTTAATTGAACGCATGGGTCGCCCTGATTATAAGTTGATAGTAATTCATGGGCAATCGGGTGTAGGCAAAAGTTCCCTGGTGAATGCGGGACTGGTGCCAGCTTTAAAGAATAAAGCGATCGGTATTCAAGATTATTTGCCAGTGGTAATGCGCGTTTATACTAACTGGGTGGAAGAGTTGGGGAGGCTTTTGGGAAGAGATGAGGGAGATGAGGGAGATGAGGGGGATGAGGGAGGGTTAGAACTTCAAGCTTCAGCCTCAGAACTCGGAACTTCAGCCTCAGAACTCGGAACTCCGACCTCAGAACTCGGAACTTCAGCATCAGAACTCGGAACTTCAACCTCAGAACTCGGAACTTCAGCATCAGAACTCGGAACTTCAGCATCAGAACTCGGAACTTCAGCCTCAGAACTCGGAACTTCGACCTCAGAACTCGGAACTCCGACCTCAGAACTCGGAACTTCGACCTCAGAACTCGGAACTCCGACCTCAGAACCTCAAAATCCCCACTTTGTACAGACGCGATTAATCGCGTCTCTCCAAAATCCCCACTTCCTAATTACTCAACTACGCGAAAACGAACAGCGTAACCTCCGCACGGTGCTAATTTTTGATCAATTTGAGGAATTTTTCTTTGTTTACACCAAACCTACACAAAGAAAGCAATTCTTTGAGTTTCTGGGAGAGTGTCTGAATGTTCTATCGGTGAAAGTTATCTTATCGCTGCGGGTAGATTACATCCATTACTTGCTGGAGTGCAATGATTTGTCCAGTCTTAAGATTATTGGCAATGACATTCTCAGTAATAATGTGCTTTACAAGTTGGGGAATTTCTCACCCGATGATACCAAGTCAATTATTCAGCGTTTAACTGCAAATACTAGCTTTCGCTTAGAAGATGCTTTAGTCGATCAAATGGTGCTGGATTTAGCCGGAGAATTGGGTGAAGTTCGTCCCATTGAGTTGCAGGTTGTGGGGGCGCAACTGCAAACGGAGAATATTACAACTCTGGCAGAATATCAGCAACGTGGTACTAAGGACGAATTGGTTAAGCGTTATTTGAATGAAGTTGTTCATGATTGCGGTGAAGAAAATCAGCAAGCAGCAGAATTATTACTATATTTGCTGACGGATGAAAAAGGAACTCGCCCTCTGAAGACTCGCGCTGAGTTGGAACGCGATTTGATGCCGTACTTATCGGAGATCCCCCCAACCCCCCTCAAAAAGGGGGGCTTTATTCTTTCAACCCCCTTTTTAAGGCGATCGCCACAGGCGGGGGGATCGAAAACTAGGGCGGAAGAAGCTTCTGAAATCAATAAATTAGATTTAGTGTTAGAGATTTTTGTCCAATCCGGCTTGGTGGTTTTGTTACCAGAGAATCCTTTTAACCGTTATCAACTGGTACATGACTACATCGCCGCTTTTATTCGCCAGCAACAAGAACCGAAGTTAAAGCAGGTAATGGCGGAACTGGAAAAAGAACGAGAACAAAGAAAACTGAGTGACGCGAAACTAAATAACTTTCTCAAACGCGCCCTTTTTGGTTCAGTTGCAGCCGGATTAGTCTTAGCTGGACTAACATTTAAAGCCTGGGATGCAGCAAAAAGGGCAGAACAGGAAACAAAACAAGCTGCAATCAGTGAAATCAACGCCCTTGCTAACTCTTCAGCTACCTTTTCTGCTTCTGGGCAAATCTGGGATGCACTGACAGAAGGCTTAAAAGCGCGCGGAAAACTGAAAAATGCCGGGAAGGTGGCGCTAGATACCCAGATGCGGGTTGTGGGAAGTTTGCAGAAAGCTGTGTACTTACAACCAGAGAACAAATTCCAAGAACTGAATACATTAGAAGGGCATAGCAGTGCGGTCATTAGCGTGGTGTTCAGCCCCGATGGGCAAAGGCTGGCTTCTGCAAGTGCTGACAAGACGATCAAACTCTGGGATGTCGCCACAGGCAAAGCTGTGCAAACCCTGACTGGGCATAGCGGTGCGGTCAATAGCGTGGTGTTCAGCCCCGATGGGCACAGGCTGGCTTCTGCAAGTGGTGACAAGACGATCAAACTCTGGGATGTCGCCACTGGCAAAGCTGTGCAAACCCTGACTGGGCATAGGAATTGGGTCATTAGCGTGGTGTTCAGCCCCGATGGGCAAAGGCTGGCTTCTGCAAGTGCT
>NZ_JABXKM010000136.1 GCF_017115025.1 Nostoc sp. NOS(2021)
TCCCCATTCCCCATTCCCAAGGCATCTATGGCATTGCTGAAAATATTCATGAATACCTGATTCATTTGGCCGGCATAGCATTCCACCAGTGGGATGTTGCCATAGTCTTTGATTACCTCAATGCGGGGAAATTCAGCATTTCCTTTGAGTCGATGTTGCAAAATTAATAAGGTGCTGTCAATGCCTTCATGCAGATCAACGCGCTTGTTTTCAGCTTCATCCAAGCGAGAAAAATTGCGTAATGACAGCACTATTGAGCGGATGCGATCGGTTCCTACTTGCATTGAGTTGATGATTTTCGGGAAGTCTTCTAGCAAAAAGTCAAAGTCCATTGCTTTGATCGCGGTGCTAATTTCACTATGAGGATGGGCATAGTGTAGCTGATAGAGGCGTAAAATTTCTAGCAGTTGTTCGGTGTAGTCACTGGCGTGGCACAGGTTCCCGTAGATAAAGTTAACGGGGTTGTTGATTTCGTGGGCGACACCCGCCACCAACTGTCCTAAGCCGGACATTTTTTCGATCTGAATCAATTTTGTCTGTGTTTCTTTGAGTTGATGTAGGGAATGCTTTAACTGGGCAGCTTGATTTCTGGATTCAGTTTCGGCATTACAGGTTTGTTCGTAAAGTTGTGCTTGTTGAATAGCGATCGCAGCCTGATCTCCTAGCTGTTGCAATAAATCAATTTCTGCATTCTGCCAATCTCTGGGAGCCTCACACTCATGGGCAATTAGTAAGCCCCATAGTTCTATACCGATCTTAATCGGAACTATTAAGTTTGCTTGCACTTGCAGACTTTGCAAAAACTCTCGATGACAATCACTTAAATCAGCAGTTGAAACGTTGTTAATTGCCGTTACCCTGCCCTCAAAGGATAGACGCCCATACTCATCAGGAAAGCATTCCGATGGTGCATTCAATCCCAAAACTGACTGCCAATTGCCATTAATCTCTTCCACAATCACTGATTTACTCTTCATTTGAAAAATCAGCACTCGGTCTGAATTTAGCAGGGGCCGGACTTCCCGAACGATAGATTGCAGGGTTGTCTGCAAGTCTAATGTGCGGCGAATATGCTCTGTGACTTGCTTGAGGACTTTGGCAAGCAGTAATGATTTTTCGAGTTCAGCAGTTTGCTCTTGCACTTTCAATTCTAGGTTGACATTGAGCATTTGTACCTGTTTATACATTTGATGCTGCTCAATTGCCATTGAGAAATGCTCCGATAAGGCTTGCGCCAACAAGATTTCTTCCGGTTTCCACTCAGATGATTGCCCCTTTTTTTGCTCTCGCCAAAGCTCAAAGGAAAGCTGGGGTAACACTTGTCGCCGATTTTCTTCGCATCGTCCCGCCCACAAGACTTCTGTTTCAAATTCAGAGCGAAAAATGCTTAATACACCAATAAATTTTTCGCGGTAATGTAAAGGAATCACCATAAGTCCGCGAATTTTAGTAGAACCGAACCCTAAAGCCAAAACTCGCAAACGTGGTTCTTTGTAGAGGTCATCGCTTGCCCAAACATTACCTGGTTTACACTCAGCCATCCAGTCTTGCCATACGAGATGCTGTTCGATAATACTGTTATCTAACTGATAGGGGAGTTTCGGCTGGTCGCCCCAGGTGTATAGTTCCCCATTCTGTTCAATGTGAAGCCTGCCACCTACTCCACCGAAGCCAGTAATAACTTCTTCTAACGCTTTCTGCAATTGGATTGTCGGTAGTTTATGTAATAGGGTGGTAACTCGGTTAATAGTAGCTTCTCGCTCTTGCTTGGCGAGGGCTTGGGTGAGTAGATTACTTTGAGCGATCGCGATCCCTACTTCGTCAATAACTTCCTGCAATACTTTTAGTTCCCACTTCAAAATCTCTCGCGGTTCACTGTGGTGAGCTACCAACAATCCCCACAATTTAGGCTTTGCCGATTGTTCTTGGAGGTCGGAATGTAAAATTGGCATTACCAAGGAAGACTGCACGCCCATTGCCTTTAGGTATTGAATATGGCACGAGTCTACGTGCCGATAGTAGATATTAGTTTCTAGATGTTTGCGAGATTCTATTGACTGTACAGGCGATAGCCCGATCTTCCCATTTGGCACATCCACAATCGAACGTTGCCCCAGTAACACAAACATCTCTCTGGCGGGTTGGGGAATATCATCAACTGGGAAGTTTAACCCCAATAAGGATGGCAGACGTTGCTCATAGATAGATTCAGCAATGACTTCACCACTACCACTAGCATTAAAGCGATACACTTTCACCCGATCTACATCCAAAAATAAACGCACTTGGCTAACGGTAGTCGTTAATATTTCTGGGAGGTCGAGCGATCGCCTGATCTCTTTGATCATCCGGTGCAGTAAACTTTCTTGGTCTAAGCTTTGCTGTAACTCATTGGGTTTATCGGTAATTGTCATTGTTTATATACAGTATGACTGAAGTCTAATTTTTTTTATAATTGTCCCTGATCGGAATTTTCAACTTACAATACTTTGATTTTCATCCCATTTCACAAAATTGCTGGCTGCTACAAATGCGTTGCTAGTGGCGTACATCTGTGGCAAATTTTTTGTGCAAATATTTTTGGAAATGGATCAGAGGATATTTGAGAAGTATCAGATATTTGCTTGATCTCCGTAGCTTGAAAAAATTGATTTAAGAGAATCTAAAACGCTTTGATAGCTAGATCACCAAATAGTTTCAAAACATCCTCTCAAGTTTAAAGTTGAGAAAATATTAATCCTAGACACCTATTAATTTTATATTCTCAATCATCAAACTATTTCAGTGATATCACTCAACTAATTTCTTCATAATTGCTTTAAACTAAAAATATTTTTGCCCATGAATTCAATTAATTAAGATTTTTTCAAAAAAATAACTAAATGATTGGCAACTTTTTCCAATATTTCTGGCTGGGGAATTTTACTATTCCCCGTGTAATTGCTGATTTTATGTTGAATGTAACTATTTTGATGAAACTATTCGTAAATTACCGTTAAAGATCGTAAATTACGGATTTCTTCACGCACACTCATGAGAGTTTTACCGAGATGGTTTTGACCGGCTTGATTAGCACCACAGCCCCAAAAAGAATCGGTTGGCGAGTTTTCAACCAAAATATCATCGCCTGTCTTCAAGAGAACTTCTCTAATATCAGCATGAGTGAGAAACTTTTTGAGTACAGCTTCTCGCATAATTTGAGTTTTGACCAAATCCCAGTCTCGACGGAGTTGGCGATCGCTACATCTTCCCAAAGCGGCAGCTTCTTCTGGGGAGGCGGCGGCATGGATGAGGGGTATCATTGTTGCCGCATCTGTGCTACCAACAAATTTGTGCGCTTGATAATAATGCTCAACCGTTGGCCAGTAAGTACCCTGAATGTGGATTCCGTGGGGAGAAAAGTTAGAAAAACAGCCATAAGGCTGCCAAACCTTATAAAAGTAAATGGTCATTTGAAAATTGCTCTTTTATATATCAATTTCAGGGTAGCTGAAAGTTTTAGATTTCAAAACCCTTCATTTGTCTACAACGACCTACGCCTACGCGCTCCGTTTTCTTCACTTCCCTGTTCCCGCCCCGAAAGTTATTAAACAGATTGTCTCTCGGTTCATGTAACTGAGGATTCTTTCCAAGGACTTATAAAAATTCTCACACTTCTATCGAGCGATCGCTCAATTCTGTAACTTCATCGGTAAAGTCAGGGTGAACGCTGTTTGACCAAAAGATGTTGAGTCAAGGGTGAGGTCGCCATGATGTGCCCTGGCAATTTCACGGGCTAGGCTGAGTCCTAGTCCGATTCCTTCGATCTTGCGGGTTCGCGCAGGATCACCGCGATAGAAGCGGTCAAAAATGCGATCGCCGTAGGCATCGCTCACAGGAATATCTTGGGATGCATTGGCAATGGTGACGTGGAGAGTTGTTTGAGTTTGATGAGCGCGAATCTGTATCCAGCCGTTGGCGAGATTATATTTGATGGCATTACTAAACAGGTTTTGCAAAACTTGAATCAGAAGATCGCGATCGCCCTGTAAGCGCAGCCCATCAGTGAAGTCGGTTTGCACACTCAACTGAGGAGCCAGCATTTCCACATCTTCTAACATCTCCATGAGCAACTCAGACATATCCACCTCAACCAGATACAAGCTCATTTTTCCCGCATCTGCTAGAGATAGCAACAAGAGTTTTCGCATAATTCCACTCAGGCGGCGCACCTCATCCAACAGGTTGCTTAAGCGCTGTTGCACTTCACTTCCGGGATCAACCTGTTGCAATGTTCGTTCTAGTTCGCCTTGCAAAATAGTCAGTGGGGTTTTCAGTTCATGAGCGGCGTCACCACTAAAGCGGGAAGCCTGGGTAAAACTGCGTTCCAAGCGTTCCAGCATTTGGTTAAACACCTGAATCAGTTCGACAAATTCCACATCAGTTGTCCCAATCGGAATCCGCTGATCTAGCCCTTTGACAGTCACCTGTTGAATAACGCCCGTTAATTGACGGATGGGACGCAAAGCACCACCAGAAACCAACCATGCTCCGACTGCAACCAGCAGGAGCGCTCCCGGAATTGAAACCAGGAAGATATTGCGAATGGTAGCCATCTCTTGATTGACAGCTTGCAGGCTAACGGCAATGGCAACCTGAAGATTGGGAAATTTAGCTGCCCCAATCCGCCAGGCTGCTGTTGCCGTCTGCTCAGTGATAAATTGAGGTGAGCGGGGATGAAGAAAGGGCGGCCGCTGGAAGGATGGATTTGTATTGGAAGGTAAAGGTGGCTGACTTTTCACGTTATCTGGAAAACCTAACCCCCCAGCCCCCTTCCCTGCAAGGGAAGGGGGAGAATTCAAAGCCTCTCTCCTAAAAGGAGAGAGGTTTTCCAGATCCCGTGAAAAATCAGGTAAAGGTGGCGGTGGCAGAGGTGCCAACTGGAGACGCCCAACCAGCAGACGATTCACCTCAAGATCGAGGGAGTTGGATTGATAAAGTATGTTGCTGTTTGCGTCAAGCACCAGCAGGACGACGGGGGTTTTTGTATTGGTTCCGAAGGCATAGGATAATGAATCTTCGTAAAACTGCCATTGCGAGCGATCGCGTGAGCGCAAAGAACTGCCGTGCATAGAATTGTCTGAGGGTCGGCTTCCTTTGCTCAGAACTTCTCTTCTCAGAGACGCTGCGCGAACCGGAGGTTCCCCCCGTGGAGGCAAGTTCGGAGTTGCCCGCATTAAGTTATTTAACAGTTCTGCATCAAGACGGCTAATCTTAGCATTGTAAATCTGAAACCAGGAAACTGCGCCAAATCCGACTAATGCGCTTCCAGCTAGAGACGCAGACAACAGGGCAATGCGGAGTCGAAATGAAGGGAGTTTCATCAGCAAGGGTCTGGCTTGCGAAACCGGTATCCAACCCCTCGAATGCTTTCAATCCAGACTGCTTCATCAATGGGGTCTATCTTTTTACGAATTCGCTGGATACAAACATCCACGACGTTGGTGTTGGGGTTAAAATCGTAGCCCCAAACGTGTTCCAGGATTTGGGTACGGGTGAAAACCCGTCCGGGAGAGCGCATGAGATACTCCAGAAGATTAAACTCGCGGCTGGTGAGTTCTATCGCCTGGTGATTGCAAGTGACTTCCCTGGTGATGCGATCGAGTTTGATCGGCCCAACGCCAAGCAGATTTTGGCGTAGGCGTAGCCCGTCGTAGACATCGCTCACACTCCGACGCACAACCGCATGGATTCGAGCTGCTAACTCTTCCACAAAAAATGGTTTAGCGATATAGTCATCGGCTCCCAAATTCAGCCCTTCCAAGCGATCGTCTAGTTCATTCCGAGCCGTCAACAAAATCACCGGAGCATTCCGACCTTGCCGCCGCAATAGTTTCAGTATCGATAGTCCATCCTTTCCCGGCAGCATAATGTCGAGTACAATCACATCATATTCGTTGTCTAATGCCCGCAAATATCCTTCATCACCGTTATCGCAGTAGTCTACAACAAATCCCTGCTCCTTGAGTCCAGCCCGGACAAAGTTAGCAATTTTCGCTTCATCTTCGACAAACAAAACGTTCACAAGCATTTATGACTTCACATATTGTTCCATTCTAAATTCATCGAAGAAGGGAATAGGGAACAGGGAACAGTTTTTCCTATTTCCTGTTCTTTATCCGGGAGTAAGAGACCCCCACTTCTTTTTGTGGCATGTTTCAGGTGGGATATAAATCCCCCTTTCTGTTACCCCCCTGTTAAGAGTTGCCCGTTAAGAGTTCCCTCTTTAATATTTTTTGTTCAAATTACAAAACTGTAATTTAGAAGATAGGCAAGCTGTAATTTTGAGGTGGCTCAATTAGAAATATGAACACCCTACCTTTTGAAGGTTAATTTTTATGAATATTCGTCGAGTGTTAGCCGTAGCAGCAATTCCTTTTGTGATTGGTACATTCGGTTTCATTGCACCCAATCAGGCAAATGCCGCTAATCCATCTCATCGGAACGCACAGATTTCACAACAACCCAATAGACTGCAAATATCTGATCAAAACCACAGGTCAGGCATTTAAAACACCATCTAAATCAGAAAAAGCGTTCTCACCAACATCCCCAACCGCATAATCAGGGCGCGGTTCAAAACCGATTAGAACACAATAATCGTTAATTGAAGCACCCTTGTATTTCGCCTCGCCCTCAGCCATGATATTGCCAGAGGATTCCCGACTCAAATTACAAAACTGTAATTTAGAAACAGGGCAAGCTGTCATTTTGAGATGACTTAATTAGAAATATAAACTTTTGGAGATTTTAATGATGAATATTCGTCGAGTACTAGTCGTGACAGCGATTCCGGTTCTGGTTGGCACATTTGGTTTTATTTCACTCAATCAAGCAAATGCCGCTAATCAATTCGATCAAATTGCACAGGCGCAACTACCGCCCAACCAACCACAGGGAGGACAGCCGCGACCCCCTCGACCTGATTTTGCAGCAGCGGCGGCAAAGTTAGGAGTTACAGAAGCACAGTTAAAGGCGGCGTTGGGAGTCCCTGCCAATTTTCCAAATTCAGGCGATCGCAATCAGCGTCCACCCAGACCTGATTTTAAGGCCGCGGCGGCAAAGTTAGGAGTTACAGAAGCACAGTTAAAGGCGGCGTTAGGAGTCCCTGCCAATCCTCCAAATTCAGGCGATCGCAATCAGCGTCCACCCAGACCTGATTTTAAAGCCGCTGCGGCAAAGCTGGGTGTCACTGAACAACAGTTGATCGACGCACTAGGTATTCCACCTCATCCTCCAGGCGGTGGCGGAGCCTCTCCTCAGGAAAATCCCCCTAATCCACCACAATAGCTCAACATTATCTAGATCAAGGAAAAAATAATCGTAGTAGCGTGGCAAGTTTAAAATAATGCATTACTTTAACTGTGCCACGCCAGTCGCCTAACGCACCTTTTCCGGTATATTAGTGCCTTAAGTTTGCCTGCACCCTTCTATACTTAGGGATTTACAAATAAAAAAATACTCAACTACTTCTTCTGGGGTGGGCGTAGCCAAAGGCGGGCAAGATGCCCACCCCACAACATTGAATAATTTATTTGTTAGAAATCCCTTAGAAGACTGGCAGATTATTTAATCCACGTTCCTTCGTGATTAGAACTCCTCAGAAAGTATTTAATATCACCTTCACAAAGCATGGTGGACACAGCATGAAAAAAGATGATTGTCAAATAAGTCATATTCTGAGTCGGAGAAAGGCACTTGCTATATTTAGGGCAGCCGGAGCTGCAATACTTGTAGTTGGATGCATACCTAGAAAGGCCAGATCCACACAGGCGGAATCGAGTGTAGCCGTCCCAGCATCATCTTTAGCCAACTCTGGTACATTACCTGCGTGTGTGGTGACTCCAGAGCAGACCGAAGGGCCCTATTTCGTAGACGAAAAGCTCAACCGCTCCGACATCCGCTCCGATCCGGCGGCCGGTTCAATGAAAGACGGCGTAGCACTCCAATTGACACTGCGGGTTTCTCAGGTCGGTAGTACTGGGTGTACGCCACGCGCAGGTGCGATCGTAGATATTTGGCACTGTGATGCGCTAGGCATTTATTCGGATGTGGCAGACCCAGGTTTTAGTACCGTTGGCAAAAAGTTCCTGCGCGGCTATCAAGTGACGGACGCGAATGGAACCGTCCAGTTCACAACTATTTATCCTGGTTGGTACCAAGGCAGAACCGTTCATATCCACTTTAAGGTTCGCACAGATACGCCATCAACGCAGAGTTATGAGTTTACGTCACAGCTATACTTTGATGACTCGATCACAGATCAAGTACACACCCAGACACCATACGCCAGCAAGGGACAACGCAAGTTGAAGAACGCTGGAGACGGAATTTTTCAAGATGGTGGCGACCAAATGTTGCTCAAGCTCACCAAAACAAGCCTTGGTTACGCAGCAACCTTTGATATTGGGCTTCAAATGGCTTAATAGTAATTCTCCGTAATACTTGCACTTATACCAAGTTGTGATACATAGTATTATTTGCTTGAAACCTAGTCCAGCAGCGCTTAGATTCTAAACAATACTAACTTTGGCAACTTGGTAAGCTGAAAAATATCTAATTTGCATAACCAAATTAAGCATAACTTTTGTGGGGTGGGCAACATGAGCGCCCTAATTATGCAAGTTAAATGTGGAACAGCTTATTACAGCACAATTCAGGAGCCAGGAGCGGAGCCGGAGACGCTCCGTCTCCAGTCAGCAGTCAAAAAGGCTATCTGGCTTGTAATGGTGCTGGACTATGTGTTAGCTCAAAACCTTTAATCCACTGCTGCTTTAGTTTTGGCTTTGGCTTTTGCCGCTACCTTTCGCTTCATCATCAGGCCGACTATACCTACTGCTATTGAGCCACCAGTAGTCATAGGTTCGGGGATAGGCGTGAATCCAGATACCTGAAACACAGATAATGCTTGAGGGCTGCGCAGAAAGGAGTTGAAATTCTTAGCTGCATCTAGGTTTTGAGTTTGTGTGAGTACAGCAGAGCCATAAACAATCGGAGAGTAAAGGTTGATAGGCGGAGTGTATGCAATTTTGACTTTATCAAGTGCTGTTAGAGCGTCTGTGGTGTAAACAATGCCTGCATCTACAGTGTTGTTTGACACTAATGATAGTACATCACGCACATCTGTGCCCAAGACAAGATTGAGTTGCCCCGATATCCCGAAATTGGCAAATAATTGCTGGGCGAATACTCCTGCTGGAACAGACGCAGGATTACCAATAGCCACTTTATTCAGCGGTAATAGGTCTTTAACGCTTGATATAGATATGGTTGAATTTATCGGCGTGATTATAGCCAAGGTGTTGTTTAGTATGTCTTGCCTGGTTCCTTCTTTTAGTTGGTTAGCGCTTTGCAGATTATCTAACGGTGCTTGGGATACTGAGAAGAAGATATCTACTGGATTTGGATTTTTTCCCATTATGATTTCATTAGCGAGACCAATAGAACCCGCAAACTTATCCGTAAAGGTGACGTCGGGGTTGCTTTGCTGGTAAAGTGTCTGAACCTGGAGTAGGGTGTCAGTTAAGCTGGCAGCAGCATAGATGTTAATGTTAATCGGACTACTAAGTGTGGCAGCTTGTGCTGGTTTAGCTTGGATTACACCAAAACCCAAAGCAATGCTAGCGGTAGCCAGTGCTAATTTGTACCTTTTCTTCATGAAATATTTCCGGTAGAGTTAATGTGTGAGTTACTACAATTTTTGAAATTCCAAATATTGCACCCAGCATTGAAAGTTTGCTTTTCACTCCTGCCAGAAAATAGGGTAACAAGAAGTCGTAGCTGGGAAGCAATCTTTGGTACTTCAGTATTTATAAGGTATCTTTATGTCCACTAAATTACAACTATTTAAAAAGCATCTTTATATAAAAAATACAGTAGTCTATGTACTTATACTGCCATAAAACCGCTTCCAATACCAGGAAAGTAGGTTAATGCATCTGTACTATATGGAAAACTTTGTATAAAGTTATTTTAAAAATACAATTTTTCTATTTAAAGAAGTATATGGATCTGACTTTTCACGGCAACTTTTCAAAAGCGATCTCTCAAACGGATTCTAGATAAAGTACATCACTGATAGTACAGTAGGTAAAATCGGGTGTTCAAGGAAACGAACAATGTCGGACTGGTGTCCAAAAAATTTTGCTTTCTGTCAACTGGGCGATCGCATCCAGTGCTGTGAATATTTACTCATGCTAGAAGGCACAGACGACGATATCCGAATTACTGAAACAATTTTCAGGAAGTGCAATATTCAATATTGGGATATCTATGATCGATTGCAGATTGCATGAAGAGTGCTGAGTACTCAGCACTCTGTTGGTCAAGCAAACGATTCACATTCAGTTAAAAATCGAAGGTTGTGCGAATAACACCCACATACTGGGTATCATTTCTGCTGTCGTTTTCCGGGTTGAGAATCACCCAAAAACCAGGAGTCACTGAGATGTTGTCATTTAGGCGATAACGATAGAATGCTTCGATATGGTAAGCGTTGTCTCGGTCTTGACGGACATCACTGTTAGAGACACGCGGCGGTATACCAAAGAGAATTCCCGGCAGGTTGCCCCTACCCCCCACATCGGGAAACGACATACCAATCGCCCCAAACCAGACATTGGCATTATCACCACTGTTCACAAATAGAGAATTTGTTCCACCCCTACCATTGGAAATATCACTCAAACCAGAGTTCTTGGCATTTGCCCAAATATATCCACCCCAAGCGTGGATTTGGAAATTCGGGGAGAAGCGATAGAATCCCTGTGCGCCTACAATATCGTTGGAAGTAGCAATGTTGTTGCCAAAGGGAGCGTTTGACAGGGCGCTACCTGTCCCAGCTGCGAGATCGACTGCTCCAGCAGGGCTATAGCCATGAGAGTAGGCAACACCAATAGCTCCTTGCTTACCGTAATAGGCTAAGTGCGCCAGGGCGTTGTAGCCACCATCAAACAAGCCGTTGCTAGCCGATGGGACATTGGGACTGCTTGCTAAATAGCCCAAGGTGAGAACCAAGTCTTTGGTAATGTTCCAGTTAGCGGCACCACCGCCGCCACCTCGCCGGAATAAGGGACTGTATGACCCAAATAGTGAGGGAACCCCATTGCCGTCGTCAGCGATTGTGGCGGGAGTGACGGTGGTTGAAATGTCGGTGTAACCAATGCCTGTGGGTCCAACAACGAAGTTAAGAGAATCACTGACTGGGAAGTAGTAACGGATGTGGGGAACAAAAAGTGTATCGTTGCTGTCATAATCGAAGTTGAGGCGTGTCATCCCTGTGCCTGTGGCTGCGGCAATTTGGCTTGCACCATTGGAATTCGCAAAGTTGCCAAATTCTAGGCGGACTCGCAACAAATCTTTGCCGGTGAAACTGCTCTCAAAGTTGAGACGACCCCGGTTTGCAAAGTAGATACCGGATTCATCGCGTTCGCCACCTACTCTATTACCAAAGGTATCACTAATAGCGGTAATAATTTGAGCATTCAGCCTGGTAGTGGTGGAAAATTGCTGCTTCTCCAGCGTTGCTGTGTGTGCTTCTAGCGTATCCACCCGCCCACGCAGAGTTGTCAATTCTGCCGCAAACTCTGTTTGCAAATTTTGCAGCACTGCCAAATCTTCTTTCTTGACTAAATCGCTAGTACCCGCAGCAATTAATTCATTCACCCGGTCTAAGCAGGCATTTAAACCAGCTGCAAACTCATAACGACTCAAAGCACGGTTGCCGCGATAGGTTGCGTCAGGATAACCTGCAATACAGCCATAACGTTCCACTAGCGATTGCAGTGCTTGGAATGCCCAATCACTCGGTTTAATATCGGAAAGCTGGGAAACAGAATTGACTTGTCCCTCCAAATTTCTATTAGCATCTGCTGCATTAGAATCATCTTCTGGAGGTGCTGCCCAAACTGCTGGAATTGCCAAAAATAAGACAAAAAAACTATGAAAAAGAATTTTGATCATTGACTTATTACTTGAAAATGGTTGAATTCTGATTTTGTAACTAAAGAGATTAGACTCGAACAAAAGCTTCGAGATTATGAGCCAATACGCTTTGGTTAAGGCTTAACTCTTTGTCGAAGTAAATTTTTTTAACGAACCGCTAAGGACGCAAAGAACGCAAAGGAAGAAAAGGAAGAAAAGGAAGAGAAGGAAGAAACGCTTAACTCAACTGTATTAGGTTATGAGCTAATCAGCATGAAAGTTACATATTTTAAGTTGAGGTTTTAGCTTACTTAAAGTAACGCTATGACTTTTTGCTCATTGCTGCTTTTAGTCGCCGCTTCTATAATTCTCATTACATTAATTCCGTCTTCGGCGGTAACAGCAATTGGCTGATTATCAACAATTGATTTGTACACTGCATCGTAATAACCTAAATAACTGCCCTGTGAACTTTTTACTTTTTCCCGAATTACTTTTGTGTCTTTTTGTGTATGAAGCAAGCCATATTCACTTTCCGGCTCTGTATACCAATCAAGTGTGTTAGGCTTCATACCCGCCACTAAATACTCTTCTTGTTTATCGGCTCTGCTTTTGAGAAAAGAACCTTTAGTGCCATGTATGATATAGGCAGGCGCAGGCTCACGCACAAGGAAACTTGCTTTTAATTTGACGCGCAGTTTGTCGTAGTATAATATCAACTCAAAATTATCATCTACCTGCGATCGCAGCCTAGTTAGGCGGATGTCTGCAAAAATAGCATCAGGCATTCCAAATAAATGCAAAGCTTGGTCTATTAAGTGCGGCCCTAAATTGTTTAATGTTCCTGCCCCCGGACTTGGAACTTCTACGTGTTGTTTATGGCTGAGGGTTGGTTTATATTTTTGAAATTGAAATTCTGCTTCAACTATATCACCTAATAAGCCTTCTTGGACAATTTTTTTGACTGTTTTAAAATCACTATCCCACCTCCGGTTTTGATATACAGATAATTTTTTCCCCTGTTTTTGTGCCAATTCTTTCAGTTTTTCGGCTTCTGCTACCGTTGTGGTAAATGCTTTTTCTACCACTACATGTTTATCTGCAAGTAATGCCTGTTTAGTATAATCGTAATGAGTATATGTGGGTGTATTTACTACCACCAAGATTACTTGCTCATCTGCTAGTAATGCTTCCAAAGAAGGATAGCTTTTTACATCAGGATAATCTTCCTGTATGAGCTTTTTACTTCTTTCCCAAGAACCGGCTAATTTAAATCCGGGATGCAAATCAATAAACGGCGCATGAAATACCATGCCGGACAAACCAGAAGAACAAAGAGCCGTATTGATAGTTTCCATTTTTTTATTGATTGACTGAAGCGAAAGTTTGTATTTAATTGTTGTCTGATATTTTTCCCCGCGATGGAGGATGATAAATGGGAATACAGACTCATTAGACGAATTAGGAAATGCACAAAATCAGGCTTGGTGAGACAAGTGGCTTAAGCTCGCTTTTGCAAATGTATCCTAAATTGACCCCCCTTAGTCCCCCCTTACTAAGGGGGGAAACAAGATTTTTGCTCCCTCTCCTTAGTAAGGAGAGGGTTGGGGTGAGGTTTAAAGAGCTTTCTACAAAAGTGAGATTCTCCCCTTAAGCCCCTTGTTCTATACAACCTCACAAGTAATCGGTATAAGGCTAAAACTATTTGTCAAAGTCATTTTTTTTAAGGAACCGCAGAGGCGCAGAGGACACAGAGATCCGAATTACGCACAGCGGTACTAGATGGATACCAATTACATGTCTTCTAACTCAATTCCTTTGGTTTCTTTAATAAAAAAGAGAATGAAAAAGAACGAGGTAGCCGCCGCAATTGTATAGAGTCCATAGGCAGAACCTAGACCGAAATATTGCAGTATGGGAGGAAATGTTGTGGAAATCACGAAATTCGCAACCCATTGGATGGCAGCAGCAACTGAAAGTGCAGCTGCTCGAATTTTGTTATTAAACATTTCTCCCAACAGCACCCAAACCACTGGCCCCCAGGAGAAACCGAAGCAAAATACATAGAGGTTGGCTGCAATGAGAGCTACAGTACCTACGCTTCCGGTGAGATTGGGGTTCCCAGTAGCATCAAGGGGAGCATTGCCAAAAAGATAAGCCATCGTCCCCAAGGTCAAGGTCATGCCAATCGACCCTACTATCAGTAAAGGCTTGCGACCAAATTTATCTACGAAGGCGATCGCAATCAGTGTTGTAATAATATTTACGGCTCCTGTAATCACCGTGATTGTTAGGGAATCTTTTTCGGAAAACCCGACTGCCCGCCACAAAACGCTGCTGTAGTAAAAGATTACATTAATTCCAACAAATTGCTGTAATACAGATAAGCCTATTCCTATCCAAACAATGGGGAGGAGTCCGCCACTTCTACCCAACAGGTCAGAAAAGCTAGGCTGGCGTTCTTGAAGCACTGTCTGCCGAATTTCTTCAATTTTTGGCAGCACGTCACCCCCCAAAATCTTGGTCAGAACGTTAGCAGCTTCTGGCTCGCGTCCTTTGGCAACTAAGTAACGGGGGGATTCAGGAATTGTAAAAGCCACCATCCCGTAGAATACCGCTGGCGGGACTGCTGTCCAAAACATCCAGCGCCAGGCTGCAACCCCAAACAAAAATGGCGAGTCTGCTGAACCTGCTGACACAGCAATAAAGTAGTCGGTCAATAAGGCGACGAAAATTCCCACGACAATCGCTAATTGTTGCAGAGATCCTAACCTTCCCCGCAAATGGGTGGGAGAACATTCGGCAATGTAAGCTGGGGCGATGACGCTAGCAACGCCGATTCCAATCCCACCCAATACTCGCCAAAAGATAAAATCCCAGATAGTGAAGGCAAGCCCAGAGCCAATGGCACTGATAGTAAATAACACCGAAGCGACCACCATTGCTTTGACTCGACCATAACGGTCTGCAATTTGTCCGGCAAAGAAGGCTCCTACCGCAGAACCCAGCAACGCTAGGGAGACTGCCAGCCCTGTTAGCCAACTACTGATGTTAAAAGCTTTTGCTATAGATAAAACCGCGCCGTTGATAACTGCGGTGTCAAAACCGAATAAAAACCCGCCGAGTGCCGCAGCACCTGCAATCAAAATGACATAAAACGTGTTGGATTTACGACGAATAGTAGTGGAAGACATAGTTTATATATTGGGCATGGGGCATTGGGCATTGGGCATTGGGCATTGGGCATTGGGCATTGGGAATTGGGGATGGGGCATTAGTTATTTATTCTCCGCGTCCCCCCAGTCCCCAGTCCCCAGTCTCCAGTCCCTTTCATACTTCAACGTCTGGAACGTCTGCGTAACCGATCAATCATTACCGCCAAAATAATTACTAGTCCTTTGACGACTAGTTGCCAGAAGTAAGAGAGGTTCAACAAGGTCAAACCATTGTTGAGAATAGCAATGATCAATGCACCTAGAAGGGTGCCGCCAATGGTGCCAATACCGCCTGTAAAGCTGGTTCCACCAAGAATAACAGCAGCGATCGCATCTAGTTCATAACCCTGACCTAATATGCCACTAGCACTATAGAGACGGCTAGCACTCATGATTCCGGCTAAACCTGCCAGTAATCCACTAATACCATAGACGAATAGCAACACCTGATTAACTTTAATCCCAGTTAATCTTGCTGCCCGCTCGTTACCACCAACGGCATATATCTGCACTCCTAAAACAGTTTGTCGCAGCACAAACCAGCTAGCGATTACGGTCAATAGGGCAATGATTACTAGCCACGGTAGCGGGCCGACATAACTATTACCCACCCAAGCAAAATCGATGTCCCGGTTAATCAGCGTTGTACCCTTGGCAACCAAAAAGGCTACACCCCGTAAGGCAGTCAGTGAACCCAAGGTGACAATAAAAGGTGGCACATCCAAGAAGGTGATGAGAGCGCCGTTGAGTAAGCCCAAAAATAATCCTGCAAGTAAGGCAGCAGGCACAGCTGCCCAACTTAAAGCCGGCAGTAGCGATACCAACAACGCAACCACGGCAGAGACAGCTAACATTGACCCAACTGAAAGGTCAATACCTCCGGTGAGAATTACAAAGGTCATTCCGGTCGCCAGCACAATATTGATTGATGCCTGACGCAAGATGTTAACGATGTTACCACCGGTGAGGAAGTTGGGAGAAAGAAATGCAAATAAGATGCAGATAATTACTAGGATTGGCAGAATACCCGCAACTTCCAGGAGAGTGCTAATTGATTTGCGGTTGCGGGATACGGGATTGTTGGCTAATTTATTGGTAGGTGGCCTGACTGTCTGACTCATGATGCTAATACCTCCGATGCTCCAGTTGCATAGTGCATAATCTTTTCTTGGGTAATTTCTTTACCAAGGCTGCCATCCAGTTCGCCTACCAGCTGTCCTTCTCGCATCACTAAGACGCGATCGCTCATGCCGACAATCTCCGATAGTTCGCTGGAAACCATTAAAATAGCAACACCTTGCGCTGCTAATTCGCTCATAATTCGGTAAATTTCGCTTTTGGCACCAATATCTACGCCGCGTGTCGGCTCATCTAACATCAGGACTCTGGGTTTAATGGCTAACCAACGTGCTAGCAGTAGCTTCTGCTGATTACCACCAGAAAGATCGAGCGCTCTAATTTCCAAATTGGCTAGGCGGATATTGAAGTTTTCCACCGCGTCTGTTGACAGCCGATTCACTGAAGCCCAGTTAACAATTCCAACTTTGGCATCCTGCTTGAGTGTGTTGATGGCAATATTTTTGCGGGCGCTCATCTCCAGAAATAAACCTTGATCTTTGCGGTCTTCTGGGACGTAGCCAATTCCGGCAGCAATGGCATCACTGGGCGTATTAATTTCCAGTTTTTTGCCATTCAAAAATACTTCACCACTGGCCTTGCGGTCAGCACCAAAAATCAGCCGCGATAGTTCTGTGCGTCCTGCACCAACCAGCCCTGCTAAACCGAGAATTTCTCCAGCATGAAGTTCAAAACTAGTCGGCTCAATCTTCTTGCGGGCGTCGCTCATATTTCTGACTGACAGCACGACTGGGCCAGGATTCATTTGCCGTTGATGTTCATAAAAGTCTTGCATGGAGCGACCGACCATCATCTGCACCAATCGCTGTGGAGAAATTTCACTGCGTGTGAGACTGCCAATATATTGACCATCACGCAGCACGCTAATCCGGTCAGCTAAGGCATAGATTTCTTCCATGCGATGGCTGATGTAAATAATGGCAATGCCATCACTCCGCAGTTTGCGAATTACCTCAAACAAATGCTCACTCTCGCGGTCAGATAGGGCTGCTGTTGGCTCATCCATCACCAAAACGCGGCTTTTGTCCTTCAGCGCTCGCGCAATTTCCACTTGCTGCTGTTCGGCGATCGACAAGGTACCAACTATAGTCTGCGCGGTAAAATTGGCTCCAAGGCTTTCCAGCACTTCTTCTGCTTCCAGTTGCATAGCTTTGCGGTCTAAAAACTGACCTCGCCGCAACTCGCTACCCATAAACATATTTTCGGTAACGGTTAAATTAGGTGCAACATTCAGTTCTTGATAAATGAGATTAATACCCGATTTGCGTGCTGTCCCCGGATCGGTAATTTTCAAGGTTTGACCATTGATGCGAATTTCTCCTTCATCGGCAATGTAAGCCCCAGCCAGGATTTTCATCAATGTGCTTTTACCTGCTCCGTTTTCACCCATGAGGGCGTGAACTTCTCCCGGATAAATCGTGAGATTAACATTTTGGAGCGCAGATACACCATGAAATCGTTTCGTAATCCCTTGCATTTCTAACACCGGGGTGGTAGTTGGTGCATCAGTAAATGAAGTTTCAATAGTTGTTGTCATGGACATCTCCTGTAAAAAAAATTTAAAATTCGCAATTGTGAGTTAGAAGTTAACAAACTCATACTTAATCGCAAAATCATGTTTTAAAAGCTGACTACTAGTTTGAAAATAGGGAGTGAGGAAGAGATATTTTCATGCTTCGTTGTTAAGGTTAGTTCCTAGAGACTGCTGTGAAAGTCTGAATGCTAGAAATGGGCATTCAGACTTTCCTCTGATGCACATACATAGCGGTTCTCGGTTGCGGTACATAGAGTTTTGACCTCTCTCCAAACCTCTTCCCTAAAAGGGGAGAGGCTTTGAATCTTACTCCCCAACGCTAGTAGGGAAGGGGCTGGGGGTTAGGTTTTGTATTTAACTTAAGCGAAAACCGCCGGAGATTATAGGTATGTGCGAAAACTTTACAAATGCATCAAAGGATTCACAATTTTTATTATTTACCAGCCTTTTTCTGTGCTGACGTTATCTTTTGTGATCAACTTAACTGGAATCAAAATGGTAGAATTGCTAGGCTTTTTACCATTTAAGATGTCGTTGCCAACCTGAACTGCTTTTTCGGCCATACCTCGCGGATTTTGAGTGGCAGTCGCCGCATATAAACCATCTTTATTTGCGATCGCAGTGATTGCTTCTGGCGCACCATCAACCCCGACAATAAAGAAATCTTTACGTTGTGCTTGGTTAGCTGCTAGTTCTGCGCCAACTCCACTCGGATCATTGATGGCAAAAACCGCATCAATTTTCGGAAAGGTTGTGAGCAAATCAGTCATAACTCTGAGTCCTCCATCCCGACTACCCTCTGCATTCTGGTTTTTAGAGAGGATTTTGATATCGGGATATTTAGACAATACATTCTCACAGCCACTAACTCGCTGAATCACCGAGTCCACTGGCGGCCCGTTAACTATTACAACATTGCCTTTGCCTTTGAGGCGGTCAGCAATATATTTGCAACTAACTTCTCCAGCTTGGACATTATTAGTAGTAATGGTGGCATCCACACCTCCTTCAGCACCTGTATCTACCGCAATGACAATTCTACCTGCAAGTTTCGCTTTTTCAATTGCTGGCTTAATGCCACTTTTATCAGCAGCATTTACGATAATGATATCAGTATTGGAAGCAGTAAAATTTTCAATTTGATTGGCTTGTTGGTTGAGGTCATAGGCACTGGAAACTACGCTAACGTTGACATCCTTACCGCCAATTTTCTTCGCCTCTGCCTCAGTTGCTTGCCCCATGAGGACGAAGAAGGGATTACTTAAATCACCAACGGTAAAGGCAACTGATCGTAATTTTGTATTCCCAGTGGCAGTTTTACTCTCTGCACTTATATTGGTAGCCGATTTTGTATCAGTGTTAGTAGCAGTGTTGCGATCGGGAGAACTATTTGTACAGCCCACAAGACTACCACTGATGATACCTAATAGGCTAGCTGCGATCGTAATCTTTTTCACATTCATATATCTCCTAAAACTCATTCTTACTTACACCAAATTTGGAACCGATGTATTGTTTAAAAAACAGGGTCAAGTATTGTAACTCTCCTGTATCAAGCCTTTTTCTGTGTGTCCTAATTACGAATTACGTTAGCGAGTCCGCGTACTCTGTAAGAGTTGCAAGCTACGCTTTTAGCGTCTCGTAGAGAGCGTGATTACGAATTACGAATTAGTATTACCAGCCTTTATAGCTGCTGAGATTCTCTCTAGTAACCAAGTTGACTGGAATCAGAATGTTGGGTGACTCAGGTTTTTTACCCTGGATGATATCGTTGCCAATCTGAACCGCTTTTTCGGCCATCCCTGCGGGATTTTGAGCAGCAGTTGCAGCAAATACACCATCTTTATCTTCCATTGCTTTGGTTGCATCTGGCGATCCGTCAACCCCAACAATAAAAAATTCTTTACGTCTTGCTTGTCTAGCTGCTAAATCTGCGCCCACACCGCTTTGATCGTTAGTGGCAAAAACGGCATCAATTTTGGGAAAGGTTGTGAGCAAATCGCTCATGACTCTTAGTCCTCCATCCCTAGTCCCTTCGGCGTTTTGGTCTTTAGAGATGAGTTTGATATTCGGATATTTGGACAATGACTTCTCACAGCCACCCACTCGCTGATTGATTGAATCCATCGGAGTACCGTTGAGGATGACTACACTACCTTGACCTTTGATGCGATCGGCAATATATTGGCAAGCAATCTCTCCAGCTTGCGTATTGTTGGAGCTAATCATCGCATCCACATCTGCATCAACGGCTGAATCTAATGCAATGACAACCCTACCTGCAAGCCTTGCTTGATCAATAACTGGTTTAACTCCTTTTTTGTCAACAGCGCTGAGAATAATTAGATCAGTATTCGCAGCCGTGAAATTTTCGATTTGGTTGGTTTGTTGGTTCAGGTCAAAGGCACTAGAAACCGCATTAACTCTGATATTCCCGATTTTCTTGGCTTCTGTCTCAGCCCCCTTCTGCACTGCATTATAGAAGGGATTGCCCAAGTCACCCAAAGCAACGCCGATTGTTTGCAATTTTCTATTTGGAGTACTAAGACTCTCTGCACTTATATTGGTAGCAGTGTTAGTAGTATTAGTAGCAGTGTTGTGATTTTGACCGCCATTTGTGCAACCAACAACCGCGAAACCTAATATGCCAACTATGAGCGCAATTCTGTTCATATTCATCTTTTTCTAAGAACGGATTTAAATTTGAAAAAGGTAAGTAGAATATAAATTTGCCAATTTATCACAATATGAGCTAGGTCTGAAAACTTCAGATATAACCTAGCAGTACTGCTGGTTTGGGCAATTTCAACTCCTCTCAAAGGTCTTATATTGTTACCTGATTTGAGTTAGCGCTATTAATTTCCCTAAATTAGATGTTTTGTTTTTTAAAGCAAAACTATGAGCACTACACTACGTCAAAAAATCACATTTGTTTTGTGAAACTACACTTGTAAGTGCGTGGGTTAAAAACAGCTTTAAACTAAAATTAGTAGAACCTGAT
The DNA here is from genome assembly GCF_017115025.1 of Nostoc sp. NOS(2021). Lineage (GTDB taxonomy): Bacteria > Cyanobacteriota > Cyanobacteriia > Cyanobacteriales > Nostocaceae > Nostoc. Next base: position 20,849 of record NZ_JABXKM010000136.1, read on the forward strand.
GTTATCAAAACTGCGAATTTGTATTCTGTTTTACATTAATTTTAGTTTAACCTGCATTATTCCAAATATGATCCCCGTTTATCGAACTTTACAAAGTCAAGAAAACTATTCCATCTCGATGTAGTTGAAACTTTTCCTCCTAGAGCATTTGCGAAAAGTAAGCAATTTTCAGCTTAGGCATAGTTTAGAAAACGTAACATATTTCACTCAACTTGAATTGAGAAAAGTTAATACCGTTGGAGGCAAATCGCTGCTTTTAAATCTATCTTTTAGGGGTAGAAAGATGTAGGCGATTACGATTTTTATAAATCCTGTTGCCTGATTTTCAGAGTTGACTTAAATATGCTTGTCAAGTGCGCTTATTTGTTATAAGCTGTTCCAAGAGTTAGTCTTGTTATATCTCGACCAGAATAATTCTTTGGATAGAGGGAGAAGGAACACCAAAAAGTCATTCTTACCCCATTACCGCCGTTATCAAGATGTGAAAGAACGGACGCGATGAGTAGTTCCCGCCTGTTCAATCTATCTGAGAATTAAAGAAAAATCGAGCCAGTGGCTATAAACTTCAGGACATCTGCACAGATATTTTATACTTTTATAAGTGGCAATGTGCTGTTTTTCGCTGGAAAACATTCCACTCGGTTTAGACTTGCTGAAGAATTGTTATTCATCATTAGGTAAAAATAATCGCAATCTCCACAAGCCCAATCAGTTATAATATCTGTAGGTTTTTTTAAATTCTTTGCCTTTGCTACTAGCGGAGATTTAGAATTTTAAGGTTATGGGTAAATATTTAGCCACTAAATCTTCATAGTAAGGCTTTAATTTTTGCCAATCTGGAGGATTAGGATTCTTTGAATACAAATCGTAGGGATTGAATAACTTCACCCATTTAAACATTTCTTTATCGTGTTTATCCATCAAATGTTCGTAAGCATTTTCGCGATGTTGAGGATAAAAGGAGTGATAGCGGAGGATGTACAATGCAGATTCGGGCAAATAGTTTTTCATCATGTAATATACATACTCATCATGTCCCCATGACATGTGTACATTACTTAAGCCACAATTCGGCTCGTAAACACCATATACGGAGTTATATATAGGGTTATTGTAATCAGGGTTTTCTTTGAAAAATTCCGAGAAAACAATTTTATCAGAAAATGCACAACCCACAGGATAGGTATCGCCTACTGTAGCCCATTGGGGTTCACCAAATAAGCAAAGTACCTTCCCCATATCGTGAAACAAGCCAGTAAGTACCATCCAGTCTGGGTGCCCATCAGCGCGAATGGCTTCTGATGTTTGCAATAGGTGCTGTAACTGATCTAAGTCTGTATCAGGATCTGAATCATCAACCAATTGATTCAAAAATTCCAATGCATCCCAGACAGACATTTCTTTCTTATCTAACTTCAGAAAGTGTTCTTTTTTATCTAATACAAAATCATACGTTTGATTGATATGATTTAACCGATAAAACTCTTTCACCGTATCTCTAATAGTCGTTTCGTAATTCCTATACTCTTCGGTGGTTTTACCTTCTTTAACTATGCTGTCTGGATCGGGATAGCGATTAAGTAAGTCTTTTTCCCATTCTTCTAGCGAATGTAAAGGATTGTTTTGAGCTTGGTCGATGACATTATTTAGAGTTTGAGACATATCTTTTTACTTGTCGATATTGATTTGTTAAATGGTACTTTCGCACTCCATCTTATGTACAGGTGTGCAAGTACTGTATTGAACTTATTTTTGCACACGTGTGCAAAAACGTATGTTAAGTTTCTTTTCGTCTTTACATACCAGGGTAAGGTTAGTTTAGCTTATGCCTTCTCGGTAGCGACGACCTTATACCACAGCGATCGCAAATACAAAAAGCGAAACACTGGATTCATTGAAAGTCGGCGGGAAACTCGAACCCAAGAGTGGGTGGAGTTTTTCATGTACACGGTACGCGAATTAAGATGGTGATCTACTACGTCTTCAGCTAACCCAGCGTGTTGTGTCAGTGCGAAAAATAGATGCAACGAGGCACCGTAAAATGAAGGCAGTCCGATGAACATCAGTGGCAACATTGCGATCGCTCTGGCTATCACAATTAAATAGCTTTATGCACAGGTGTGTATAGCTGTACTAAATGTAAGCTTATCTTTTGTTTTACATGTGTAAAATCTATGTTGATTTTTTTGTCGGCTTCACCCAGGAGAGTATCAATTTGTCAATTGTATGGCACGATAATACTTGATAATATTAGCCAACTCTTGTAGCTGGTTTATCGCTTCTGCACCCTCAAACTTCATTAATTCGCGATCGTCCCACAATTCCGTCCAAGTAATCCCGTAATCAGACACTAAAAACCGAATCAGGTGCTTTTCTCTCAGGCTAACCATAAATGAAGCACTCTTCATTTGGTCACCGCATGTATAACAAGACGCAGGATAGCCACGCCGCTCAAGTGTAATTGTCAGGGCTTGCAGGTTGATTACCAAGTCTTGGACGAATTCCTGATGTTGTTGCGCTAATCTTAGAAACACTAGTTTTCTCCTACAACTACAGTTATGTAGTTGCTTTTAAAATTTCTTTAGACTTACATCTGATGTAATTTAGTTACCAAAAGTTCGTGTTTTCGTAGAGACGTGATTAATCTTAATCTTACGGTTGTCACCAATAAGCTAAATTCCCAAAGCCATTCTAATGTTTTGGACAATTACCTGGGGTGACTGTGCAACATCCATAGATATGCTATCCAATGGTTCTTCAAGAGTATAAAACTGACTGTTGAGGAGTTTTTCGCTCATGTAATGATCGCGACGCTCTTGCAGCCGCATTTGAATCAACTCATAAGACCCTTTGAGGTAAACTAGCTTGATGCGTTCGCCCTTGGCGTTGGCGGAGCCATTGCTATCCAATACCAGAAATTGCCGATAGCTATCTTTTAGAGCCGAACACGCCAGCACCACATTTTTATTTTCTTGCAGCCAGTGTTTAATAGCTGTTTGCAAATCTTGCAACCAAGGCATCCTGTCAGCTTCACTCAGAGGGATACCGCGCCGCATTTTCTCAACATTCTCTGGCGAGTGGAAAGCATCAGCGTCGCTAAACTCCCATTCTAAGGAGTCTGCTAGCAGTTTTCCGATGGTAGTTTTGCCAGAACCTGATACACCCATTACGATAATAATCATTGACTGCTTAATCATTTTTTTTTAAGAAAAGTTAAGTTATTGAAACCGAGCCAGAATTCAGGACTCCTGACTCCTTTTCATGCGAAATGTGAGTTGGATTAAATCTCTTGACAAATAACGATTATTTTCTATAATACATATAATTGCACACGTGTGCAATTATATGTAAAAGCATCAGATAAAATATGAATAAACGAAGAATTTCAATTGAAGATATTGCTCGCAGAGCAGGCGTTTCTCATTCCACAGTTTCACGCGCTTTGCGAGATAACGCTCTAATTAGCCCGAAAGTGCGAGAAGAAATTAAGCGACTGGCGCAGGAGATGAGCTATGTGCCGAATGCTATTGCTCAAAGCTTGCAAAATAAACGTACTAATACCATTGGTGTAGTAGTAACTTCAATCGCAGATCCCTTTTTCGCTGAGGTAGTAGAGGGAATCGAGAAGATCGCCAGACCCGCAGGCTTGAGTGTTTTGTTGAGTGCTTCACACCGAGATTTTGAGCAGGAAATAGCAGCTATTGATACTTTTCATCGCCGGAGAGTAGACGGGATCTTAGTAGCCGACTCACGAATTAGTAAACAGCATATCAAACAACTAACGCAAATTGCTGTGCCCACAGTTCTGATTAATAGCCAGACCGAAGATCAATCCGAAATATTTCACTCAGTGGCAATAGACGATCGCTTAGGTGCTAGATTAGCCGTAGAGCATCTCATAAGTCTGGGACACACCGCTATTGGTTATCTGGGTGTAAGCGATCGCAGTAGGTCGAACCAGCAGCGCCTAGAAGGATATCGAATGGCCCTTGCTGAAGCTGGCATACCACAAAATACTGATTGGGTTGCAATTAGTGATGACTATGATACCAGAACAAGCGATGTTGCCACCGGACAACAGATGCTATCTAAACTATTGACTGCTGAGGTGACAGGCATCTTTTGTTACAACGATATGGTTGCGGTTGGCGCTCTGCTAGTCTGCCAAGAACTAGGTATTTTAGTACCGCGAAATTTAAGTCTCGTCGGATTTGATGGTATTGCTTTGGGCTGTTACGTTACGCCGGCACTCACGACAGTCAGCCAGCCAATGTTAGAAATTGGTGGCTATGCCATGCAAATGTTACTCGATTTATTAGAAGAAAAAACTGTAGAAAACCGCGTTTTATGTCCTTTTCTAGTACAGCGTGGAAGTAGTGCAGCATTACAGCAATTTTCAGGTATTTAGACCACGACTGAGACGGGGAGTAGTAATTTGAAAAAATTTTAATCAAACAAAAATTATGTTAACCAAAAAACCGAGCTTATCTCCCGATCGCTGTTTTTCTCCAGAACCAGTTCAAAGACGACTAGCCCATGAATTTTTTGACAGTATATCTGCGCTACCTCTAGTCTGCCCACACGGCCACGTAGATCCAGCCTTGTTAGCTAATCCAGCAGCCCGTTTTGGTTCACCGACCGAATTACTGATTATCCCTGACCACTACCTTTTGCGTATGCTCTATAGTCGGGGCATACCTCTGCAAGCTTTGGGCATACCTACTAGTGATGGTTCACCAGCAGAAACTGACCACCGCAAAATCTGGCAATTGTTCGCCGAACATTTTTATCTATTCCAGGGTACTCCGTCCGGGTTGTGGCTCAAAGACGAACTAACTAACGTCTTTGGCGTAGATGAACCTTTAAACTCTCGCAATGCTGGACATATCTATGATTACCTGGAAGGTCTGTTAGCTTTGCCTGAGTTCTCCCCCCGTGCTTTATTCAAACGCTTTCACATCGAAGTGCTTTGTACTACCGATGCAGCCAGTGATACCCTAGAGAATCAGCGATCGCTCCACGAAGAAGGTTTTACTCAAATCAGACCAACTTTTCGACCAGATGCAGTAGTTAACCTGGATGCTCCTGGTTGGCGCGAAAATCTTGCTAAATTGGAAAGCACTATCGGTAGAGAAATTAATACTTACGCTGCTTTTGTGCAAGCTTTAGAAGAACGTCGAGCTTTCTTTAAAAAAATGGGCGCGACAGCTACCGATCAAGGTGCAGCTACACCTTATACCACACGCCTTTCTGACCAAGAAGCAGAAGCTATCTTTGCTAGAGCATTAACCGGCAAGCTGAATCCAAGTGATGTAGAACATTTTACTGGTCATATGTTCATGGAAATGGCGCGGATGAGTGTGGAAGATGGCTTAGTGATGCAAATGCATTGTGGTGTTATGCGTAACCATAACCCGGCTTTATTTGAGAGATTTGGATCTGATAAAGGTGCTGATATTCCGCTAAAAATAGAGTGGACTCAAAATTTGCGCCCATTGTTGTCAGCCTACGGTAATGATCAACGCTTCCACTTAATTATTTTTGGCATGGATGAAAGCACCCTGAGCCGAGAGATGGCTCCGCTAGCCGGTCATTATCCCACCATACTGCTCGGGCCGCCTTGGTGGTTTCACGACAGCGTTAATGGCATGGAGCGCTACTTCAATCAGGTAATGGAAACTGCTGGACTTTATAATACTGCCGGGTTTAATGATGATACTCGCGCTTTCGTTTCTATTCCGGCTCGTCACAATATCTGGCGGCGAGTAGCTTGTAATTGGTTAGCTGGATTGGTAACACGTGGATTGGTTGAGGAAGAGGAAGGGTATGATATGGCCCGCGCTTTGGCTTACGACCTCGCTAAGGTTGCTTACAAATTGGATTAATACCAATTTTCCCAAATCAAGCTATTAGGAACTAGGGCGTGTTTTCAAACTACTCGTTTAGCCTCCTAACTTTATAGATCCCCCTAAATCCCCCTTAAAAAGGGGGACTTTAAGAGACTTGGAGCAAGCCTTTTTAAGGGGGGGGTTGGGAGAATCTAAGACTTTGAAAAGAGTCTCTAGCCCTTTCAAGGTAACTCGTAAAATCTCTTTATTTTCTCTCTGCGTTTCTGTCGTTATCAGTTATTTAACCACAGAGACGCAGAGAACACAGAGATAAGAGGTTATGGAGGAATTTGACTTTTTTAATTACGAATTACGAATTGGAATAAGCAGGGTAATCATTGATGCCAGACTTGATTTTAAATAAACTTTTTAGCCTAAAAGAGCAGGTAGCAGTAGTCACAGGCGGTTCTGGTGTGCTTGGTGGGGCTATGGCAAAGGGTTTGGCCCTTGCTGGAGCGCGAGTCGTCGTTTTGGGTCGTAATGAAGCACGGGCGGGTGCGGTAGTGGCTGAAATTACCGCTAACGGTGGAGAAAGCATAGCTGTACTGGCAGATGTCGGCGATCGCTCCCAATTAGAAATAGCCAGGGATGTTATTATACAGCGTTGGGGTCAGATAGACATCCTGATAAACATGGCTGGTGGTAATATTCCTGCTGCCACAATTACTGCTGACGCTACTATTTTTGATATGCCACACGCAGCTTTTGAGGAAGTAGTTAGCCTCAACTTACTCGGTACTTTACTGCCTAGCCAAGTTTTTGGTCAAGCAATGGTCGAAAGAAATCAGCCCCACGGTTGTATTGTGAATATTTCTTCTATGTCTGCCATTCGGGTGATTAGCCGCGTGGTTGGCTACTCAGCCGCTAAAGCGGGGATAGATAACTTTACTCGCTGGCTAGCGGTAGAACTCGCCCAAAAGTATGGTGATGGACTACGAGTAAATGCGATCGCGCCAGGTTTTTTTATTGGAGAGCAAAATCGAGATTTACTGTTAAATCCAGATGGAAGCTTGACTATACGCGGGCAAAAAATCATTGAGCATACCCCCGCCGGACGTTTCGGAAAACCGGATGAATTACTCAGCACCTTAATTTGGTTATGCAGTTCTGGTTCTAGTTTCGTCAACGGAGTAGTCGTACCTGTAGACGGTGGGTTTAGTATCTACAGCGGAGTTTAAAAATGTATTCATTAGCCGTAACTAACGGGACACTTTCAGATGAGCAAGTTTCCGATCTAGTTCATCAAGCTTTAGCAGACCCTAAGTTGGATGGACAGCGCATCCTAGTATTAATTCCAGATAGTACCCGCACTGCCCCCATACCTCAAATGTTTCGATTGCTTCATAATGAGTTGAGTAAAAGGGTAGCGGCTCTGGATTTTTTGATCGCTCTGGGTACACATAATCCCATGAGTGAAGAACAAATCAATCACTTGGTAGGGGTAACACCGGAAGAGCGAGAAACAACTTTTAAAAAAGTTCGCATCTTTAACCACCTTTGGAATCAGCCGGATACCTTTATTTCTTGTGGAGTAATTTCAGCAGATGAAATAGCAGAGATCAGCCGGGGAATGCTACATCAAGCAGTTGAAGTACGTGTTAACAAGCTGGTAACAGAGTACGATCTAATAATGATTTGCGGCCCGGTATTTCCCCACGAAGTTGTCGGTTTCTCTGGTGGAAATAAATACTTTTTTCCCGGCATTGGTGGTCAGGAGGTAATTAATCTCTCACACTGGTTAGGTGCTTTAATCACCTGTTACGAAATTATTGGTACACCGGGAATAACACCAGTTCGACGCTTGATTAACCGAGCCGCTAACTTGATTTCTACCCCGAAACTTTGTTTGGCGATGGTGGTTGCACCAAAAACTAATCAGCTAGCTGGACTATATATAGATAAACCAGAGTCAGCCTGGGAAGATGCTGCAAAATTATCGGCCAAACTGCATATTAAATATGTAGATCAGCCCTTTAAACAAGTGCTTTCAGTAATGCCCCAAATGTATGACGACATTTGGACAGCAGCTAAAGGAATGTACAAGCTAGAGCCAGTAGTAGCTGACGCAGGTGAAGTAATTATATATGCCCCTCACATTACTGAGTTTAGCTATACACACGGCGAAATCCTAGCCCAAATTGGCTATCATGTGCGCGATTACTTCCTCAAACAATGGGATAAATTCCAAGCCTATCCCGGTGGAGTGCTGGCTCATAGTACTCACTTAAAAGGTATGGGTAGTTTTGATCCTATACAAGGGGAACAAGCGCGGATTCGCGTCACTTTAGCTACTGGTATTTCTGCTGAACGCTGTGCTGCTCATAACTTGAACTATCGTGACCCCGCTACCATTCGACCCACAGAATGGGCTAACCATGAGGATGAAGGTATCTTGCTTGTGCCAAAGGCTGGCGAGATACTATACCGGATGAATTCTTAATCTTTAGAATAGCAAACCTATCTTCTAAATGACGCTTGGCTTACCATCAACTACGTTTTTGGAGAAATATCTGAGTCTTTGCTCAGATTATTTTGCCTAGCTTACCTCACTCTAAACCTTCTCGCGCACCATGAGCTAACAGTAACTCAACCATATCTTTGTTCCTCTGAGCAACAGCTAGATGAAGCGGACTTTCTCCCCTCAAACCTCGAACATTAACATCAGCACCATACGCAACAAGAACTCTGACAATCTCATCATTACCTGAGTGCTGAAAAGCACGCAACAGAGGTGTCCAACTTTCATTGTCTATTAAATTAACTTCTGCACCGTGATCTAAAAGAGACTCAGCTACACTTAGATCATGATGTCGGGCAGCTTCAAATAGTGGACTACTTTTTGATTCATCGAGGGCATTAACATTAGCCCCACAGTCCAACAAAAGTTCTGTGATATTTTGATGTCCAAGCTGGGTTGCCAAATGTAGAGGAGTTTTACCATGTTCACCAAGAGCGTTAACATCTGCACCATGATCTATTAGAAGCTCACAAATATCTAGGCAACCTGTAGCAGATGCACGATGTAGTGGGGAAACGTTTTTAGATTTCATCTTCTCATTAACGTTTGCTCCACAGTTTAGGAGAAGTTCAATAAGATTTTTATTTCTACCCATGATCGCTGCAATTAACCATGACTCTTCTTTGTTTAATCCTTTTACAAGGAAAGAATTAACATCTAAACCCGAATCTAGATAGTGCTTGACTAGTTCAATATCTCCAAGCATCACCGCGATCTCTGGCTGCATGACCGCACCACAGTCTAACAGAAATTGAGCAATTTCCCGATGCTGATTCCAAGCTGCTAGGTATAAGGAAGTGCAACCATCTTTTGTTTCAGCATCGATCTGCGCTCCATTAGTAATCAGAAGTTCGACTACATCCCTATGTCCCTCGGAAGATGCCTTGTGTAAGGGTGTTTCACCCGAACCATCTACAACATCAACGCTTGCACCAGCAGCCACCAACAATTCTACGATATCTTTATGTCCACGATAAGCAGCAATAAGTAGGGCTGAACAGGGTTTTCCTTCAGAGTAAAACATATAAATTAAGTAGCACAGCTAAACATATTCATAAGTGGTTCTCCTACATTGATTCTAAACTTAGCTCAGATGAACATTGTTTGCGTACACACTTACAGCTGATAAGAAGCCGTCAAAGCTACCGCCAAAGCATCCGCAGCATCATCAGGTTTGGGAATTTCATCTAAATCCAACTCCCGCGCTACCGCCTCTTGCACTTCTGACTTATCAGCATTGCCATAGCCTGTTAAAGCTTGCTTAATTTGAGCCGGAGTAAACTCTACGTAGGGAAGACGACGCTGGCCCAACACCAAAATGAGTACACCCCGCGCTTGTGCAACCAGGATTGTACTTGACATACGATAGAAGAATAGTTTCTCGATCGCCACTAAATCTGGTTTAAATTCCTCCATCACGGTGTGTAAATCATCGAATAATGTACATAGGCGCTGTCCCATTTCTACACCTGCTGACGTTTTAATTACTCCAAAATCCAGCATATTTACTGTAGTTTCTTGTACCTTGTTGGGACTTTGTGTGCAGGTAATTGCCCCAAACCCTAAAATTGCCAGTCCTGGATCTAATCCTAAAATTCGTTTTTCCATTAAATTCACTTTTACCAAGCCAGAGTAGTGTTTAACTAGGAATACTGGCAATTTTGACCACTTGCTCTTAGTCTAATAGGATTGACAAATATAATAGTTCCACGCCTGGTGTTTTAAACCAAGTGGTGTACATTTTCTGTTAATTATTGTTTGTAGCACTGCTCCAAATCAGGTATGTCAATTGGTTTTCTCAGACAAGCCCTCAACGCCCTGCAAAAGCAGTCGCGTTCTCGTACTTCCTATCGGGTTAACCAGTGGTTCAAATGGTTGTCCCCTGGACTATCGGTAAAACGTTGGTTGTTGATCAGTACTGGGGGTGTACTGCTGGCGAGTTTGGGATTAGCTATCTGGATTAAGCTGACCCCAATTTTTTGGATGATCGAGTTGGTTAGGGGTTTCCTGGGAGTAATCAGCAACATGTTACCCAACTATATCAGTGGGCCTTTGGTGCTGCTTGGCGGCTTGCTGTTAGTGCTTTGGGGGCAAACTCGCACCGTAGGCTCAATTACTAAGGTACTAAGAGCAGAAGGCGGAGAGGAACTCATTGATGTCTTGCTGGCCCATCGTCGATTGTACCGAGGCCCGAAAATAGTGGTAATTGGTGGTGGTACGGGACTTTCTACGTTGTTGAGGGGACTGAAAACTTACAGCGCTAATATTACTGCGATCGTCACTGTCGCCGATGATGGTGGATCTTCTGGGCGGTTGCGCCAAGAATTTGGAGTGTTACCACCGGGGGATATTCGCAATTGTTTGGCTGCACTAGCCGATGAAGAAAAGTTATTAACAGAATTGTTTCAATACCGTTTTCGGGCTGGAGATGGGTTAACGGGTCACAGTTTTGGCAATTTGTTTTTAACGGCAATGAGTGATATTACTGGAGATTTAGAACAAGCAGTTGCAGCGAGTTCCAAAGTGCTAGCGGTACGGGGACAAGTACTACCAGCAACTCTCAGTGATGTTCGCCTCTGGGCAGAATTGGCTGATGGTCGCCGCATTGACGGGGAGTCTAGCATTCCCAAAGCTGGCGGTAAAATTGTCAAAATTGGCTGCATTCCAGCTAATCCTCCGGCGGTGCCAGCAGCTATTAAGGCACTTAAAGAAGCTGATTACATTATTATTGGCCCAGGTAGCCTTTATACCAGCCTGATTCCTAACTTATTAGTACCAGAAATTGCCGATGCGATCGCTCAAACAGATGCCCCCCGTATTTATATCTGCAATATCATGACTCAACCAGGAGAAACTGAAGGCTACACTGTTGCCGATCACATCAGGGCAATTGATGCTGCTTGTGGGCAAAGACGGCTATTCGATGCTGTGCTGATACACAAAAAATCCCCCTCGGAGCAATCACTCACGCGCTACGCCCAACAAAACTCCCATCCCGTTTTCCTAGATAGAGAAGCCGTAACTCAGCTAGGGCGAAGGATTGTTCCAGCTAATGTTTTGTATGAAGATGAAACGGGTTTTGTACGTCACAATCCGCAGAAACTAGCACGAGTTTTGTTGCGGTGGTACGGTAGAGGTCAGCCCCTTCGGGGAATTCAAAATTCAAAATTCAAAATTAAGGAAGATGAAAAATAGTCATTAGTCATTTGTTTAGACTAATGACTAATGACCAACGATTAATTATGAAAATTTTTCTTGCAGATACAGAGGCGACGCTACGCTTAGGTATTACTCTTGGTGAATCTCTGACCCCTGGCAGTGTAATTTTACTAGAAGGTGATTTAGGTGCTGGTAAAACTACCCTAGTTCAAGGTATTGGCAGGGGTTTGGGAATCGCTGAACCCATTGTCAGTCCCACTTTCACCCTGATTAATGAGTACACGGAAGGACGCTTCCCCCTTTACCATCTGGATTTATATCGCTTAGAACCACAAGAAGTTCCACCCCTGAATTTAGAAAGTTACTGGGAAGGTGTTGAGGTTATACCAGGAATTGTGGCAGTTGAATGGGCGGAACGATTGCCCTACAAGCCAGATAGTTATCTAAGTATGAGTTTGACTTATGGGCATGGGGGCACTCGTCAAGTCGAACTCATACCATTCAATTGTGCCATTAGCGAAGTCATTGCCGCGATTTAAGCTCATCTCCCGACTTAAGTACGAGGGATTTCACTTTTTTGATCACAACAGTAGAAAATTTCTGCAAATAATCGAGGGAGAACTCCACACTCGTCCTATCTGCCACTACCACGTTCACCACTGTCAGTCCCTAACATTGTTATCTCAACCAAAAATAAACGAAAGAATTGTTCAACAGCACATATATTGCAACAGAGCAAATGTAAATAAACTGTTGTTGGGTTAAATGAGAGTTTTTACAGAACTTAGTCAGCTTGCTTGAACCAGATTAGTTCCCTACTGTCATTCGGGAATCCAACCCTTGATTATTTAGTAGCGAAAGCTAGTAGAGGAAAGTTAAACAACAATCAAGTTCTGTATAAGTCGTCTAACTTTCCTCACGCTTAGTATTCCCAAGTTAGGTTCACAATCTATACAAAAGAAGAAACTAGTTTATGATTTTTTAAAATAAGTTCAAATTATTTTAACTAGCAAATAATTCTTATATTCACATCTGTCATTAGCACTGATATCAAGCAAATATTAAATAAAACATCTCGTATTTATACGATAATTATGTAGAAATACGAGATGTTTTATACTATATTAGTTGACATTAATATGCCTACGTGGATGCACTATAAGAATTCGGTTTGATTCCTGAATTTACTTGCGTGGAAAGGGAACAGGGAAAAGGGATAGATACGTACTGAGTCTTGTTCAAAAATCAAATAGGAGTCCTATAGTAGTCTGTCAAGTTTAAATTGATGGGTAAGCAAGTTCGTAGTCAGGACTTTAGTGCTTAGAAAATAAGCACTAAAGTCCTGACTAGAAACTCTTCATTACTAGCTTGACAAAGTACTAGTTATCTCTAATGAAAGAGGCGATCGCCTTTTTTGTCTGAGGGCCGGAGTCGTCTCTGGTATAGTACGTAAGACCTTTATCAATGAATGCAGAGGTAGTATCTATTAACTGCTGAACAACCTCCGCACTAGTGTTATCTATTTCTTCACTGACTTTTTCTCCTGTAAATCGGTTTTTTCGATCTTCTGGAGGTAATAGAATGCGAGGATCTTTATAAGTCTCTTTTGGCTTGGGTTCAAATGTCTCATTTAAGTCAAACTGAAGACGTAAGTAACGTTTAGAATCGTATCCACCCATGATTTGTCGGCAAATCGTACTAGCAATTTCCGATGTAGGTTCTATAAAGATGTTAGTAAGATTTTTTGCCCAATCGAAGCCTCTCCATTTGCTTATTTGCTTATATTGATATGGTTCACCAGTTTGACCTGTGCCAATAGAAAGGATAGAAATATCTTCCAATCGCAGATTATCAAGTTTATATTTTTGCTTGATTGTTGGAGAGACTGAAGACTGACTGATCCTCATAACTAGACTCAAAGCTGCGAGAGAGGGATTATTAGCAGAAACTCCTCCATCAATGTGTGGAAATTCCCAATCACCAAATTTTTCTTTATCTACAGGTTCTAATTTATATGGTGGAAAAAAAGTGGGAGCTGAGGCAGAAGCGGTACATATCTCCCATAAATAACAGTCATCATACCATCTGTCTCCTAGATCGGGATGACAATTTGTAAAAAAGGTTGTATTCCGATATAGCGTATCGTAAGCAAGAATCAAAATAATCGGTTTTTCAATATCCTTTATTCTTGTGGATTTATACGCATCTTTGAGGACGCTAATAATTCCATCATGAGAATATTTAGGTGGTGAAAGTACATCCAAAATGGATTTTATGATCGGCGGAAAGTTTTTGTAGCGGTCTTTTCTATCGGTTGGGAATATATCTTTACCCCGATCTCTATACATTTTAATTAGTTGATCACTCTCCTTTCCTACAGCAATCCCTCCTGCTAACATTGAACCAGTAGAAGTACCAGCAACCATGTCAAAGTATTCGTGTAAAAAGTTTCCTTTCCCCTGATTTCTAATTTCTTGTTCTACTTGTTGAAGTATTCGGGCTGCAACGACTCCACGAACACCACCACCGTCTAAAGCCAAAATTTTGAAGGACATAGCAATTCTCCTTGATTATCTCTATTAGCTTGTTTACTCCTATTCGGTATCTGGCTGGAAGAATACCTAATTTTTTTAAGGAACCGCCATCTCTACGATAGGCTGACGCCAACGCGCAGCGTCTGGTAGAGAAGAACGCATACTCCTACGGAGAAGCAAGCTACGCGTAGCGTCTCGTAGAGAAGGAAGAGAAGGAAGAAATACTTAACTGAACTGTATTGCACTATAAATAAATTCAGGGTTTGAAGTTGCAATTTCTGATACAGCGACAAGTAAATACCCTTTGCTTAAAAGGGTAAAGGAGGAAAAACAAGGATTTTCGCCTTTTAGCTTTAACCAAACCGCATTGGTCTAGTTCTGACTCTGGATAGATGAAAATCTTGCCAGTTAAAGTATGACTTTGATGTATAACTCTTTGTCTACTACGTAAGCTGAAATAAATATTTGCTACAAGAAAGTTAAAGCTTGACCCCGCACTTGCGTATTTACCTGGCCTTTGTCATAAACTATCTCACCACCGACAATGGTGGTTGTAGCCCAGCCGGTGAGGTTCCAGCCTTCAAAAGGACTCCAATGGCATTTGGTTAAAAGTTCCTCGCGCCGAACTGGACGATATGTGTTTAAATCGACAAGCACTAAATCGGCATCATAACCAGGTGCGATCGCTCCTTTATTGGGAATACCATAAGCTACAGCTACAGCTTTAGACATCCAGTTCACAACTTGAGCCACAGTACACTGTCCTTGCATTGCCGCAGTTAACATCAAAGCTAGGGAAGTTTCTACCCCAGGCATTCCCGAAGGACTATTGGGGTATTCTTGAGCTTTTTCTTCTAAGGTGTGCGGTGCGTGATCTGTGGCGATGAAATCAATCACGCCATCGCGCAAAGCTTGCCAGAGAACTTCGTTATCGTGGGGCGATCGCAAAGGTGGATTCATCTGTGCTAAGGTACCAATTGTTTCATAAGCACTGGTATTTAACAACAAATGCTGTGGTGTTACCTCTGCTGTCACCCAAGTAGGTTTCTCCTGACGCAGCAAATCTGCTTCTTCAGCCGTTGACAAATGCAGAATATGCAAACGACGCTGATATTTTTGAGAAAGTTTTAATGCCAGTTGAGTTGCCAACAGTGCCGCTTGATTATCTTGAATTTGCGAGTGAACGGCTGGATCGTGAATGTTGGCAAATTCTTGGCGGCGTTGGTTGATTCTAGCTTGGTCTTCGGCATGAACGGCAATCAAGCGATCGCCTTTAGCAAATATCGCAGAGAGTGCTGTTTCGCCATCAATCAGCAACTGACCATGCATCGACCCCATGAAAATCTTAATTCCCGGTGTTGGCTTTGCCAAAAGCAAATCTGGTAAATTCTCTGCTGTTGCCCCAATAAAAAAGCCATAATTAACCAAGCACTTTTGGGAGGCACGTTCTAGCTTGTCGTCTAAAGCCTGCTGTGTCGTTGTCAGGGGGCGCGTATTGGGCATTTCTAAAAAGGAAGTAACTCCGCCTTTAGCACAGGCACAACTGGCGGTGAATAAATCTTCCTTATGTTCTAGTCCAGGTTCCCGGAAATGCACCTGCGGATCAATAACTCCTGGCAACAAAGTTAACCCTTCTGCGTCAATTTCAGTGGCTAGTGCTGTTTGGGAGATTTCTGGCGCAACTTCGACTATTTGGCGATCGCGCGTCAACACATCCCCAATCATCAGTTCCCCATTGGGTAGGATTATGCGAGCGTGGCGAATCAGTAAAATTTGTGGAGATGACATAAGGATAAGGAATTAAAAATTCAAAATTAGGAAATGCAATGTTGGCAAGCATCCTGGTTATTGACTCAATGTAAATTCAAGCAAGGGCGGCTTATGTATTACAGAGAACTATGCTTTTAGGTTAAACTTATTCGCGCTCGAAGTAACTAATGGTAGTCAAGATGCAAACATGACTAGGAAATTAAAGTTTTCCCGTTAAGATTAACAGATAAAGTCTCACTAGGCGAGTTAATTACCTACATTTTTCTTTCAGTTAAGTAATTTCATGCATAATCAAGTGTCTGATAACAACTCTAGTCAACAACCTGATAATTCCTGGATCGCAGAGCTAGGTAGAACAATTGTATTGAGCATTGTTCTAGCTCTGGGAATTCGTACCTTTGTTGCGGAAGCACGCTGGATTCCTTCTGGCTCGATGGAACCCACTCTGCATGGTACGCCAAACCAGTGGGAGGCAGACAAAATCATTGTCGATAAATTGAAGTATAAATTTGCTGACCCGCAGCGGGGAGACATTGTAGTATTCTCACCTACACAAGAGCTACAAAAAGAACAATACCAAGATGCTTTTATTAAACGTGTAATTGGCTTACCTGGTGAAAAAGTACAACTTAAGGATGGCAAAGTCTATATCAACAACAAACCCCTCCCAGAAGCCAATTACCTCAGTTCTGGGCAGAGTACAGTCATTGATGTTTGCCAATCAGGGCCACAACCACCTTTTTTGGCAAAACCCCAGACTATACCAGCCGATTCATATTTAGTACTAGGTGACAATCGTAACAACAGTTATGATGGCCGCTGCTGGGGTCTTGTCCCCCGCCAGAATATTATTGGACGTGCTGTAGTTCGCTTCTGGCCTCTAAATCATATTGGCGGAATAGATAAATCGCCACTATATCCATAATTAACAATATTAGACAACAGGGAGGCAGCCGTTTGGGCGGGTTTCCCGACTTGAGGGACTGCCGTAGGAAAACTTAGCCAAGATTTTACAAATCGGCGATCAGGTTGACATATTTCCACAACAAAATTAACATTTCTTTAAAATTGTTGTAGTTAATTAAATATAGCAATCCTGAATCATTCGTAAGAAACAAGATCCCCGACTTCGTAAAAGTTGTCGGGGATCTGCGGCTTGTAATTCTCACAAATCAAATAGGATTGCTATATAAGCCACATTCCGCGCTTCAACAAATCTTACAAAAAACAGTTGATATTATTAAGTATTAACACTGCTATTTTCTCGGCATTTGGCGTAGGCGTAGCCCGTCGTAGACATCGCTATTCAACTACCATTAGCCCAAAATTTGTAATACTCGCATATTACAATCCGAAGTACGAAATGTGGGATATAAGTTTTTGTACAAGTCCAGAGGTTTTGAGACCGGAAAATCAAGACATCAGCAATTAAAAATTAAATTTAGGATTGAGTGCTAATGGCAACCTGAATTTTAGAATGGCATACTGTAGTTTATCGGTTAAATTTCAGTTCATCCGAGAAAATCTGTTGACATATTACCAGATTAAACTGAGCAATTTCAGATGTGATGGCGTACCCACCCGTCGTAGGCGATGTCTGTTTGAAAATTAGGCGTTGGAGGAACTCAGCGAGTCAAACAAGTATAAAAACATAAGTATGTTTTTATACTAAAGTAAAACGTAAAAATATATGTCATAACCAAAGCGATCGCACGCCGTAATTATACTAAGATTAAATGTAGCTGATATTGCAAAAGAGTCCCTAGTATATGCTGGGGAAGAATCAAACAACAATGTTATCCAAACTTCAGCCCGTCAAATCTATTAATCGCTTCGTTGGCAAAGTTTATGCCAAGATGCCTCTGAGGTATGTTCTGATTGTGCCCTTTATATTGCAAATTTGTGGGGCGGTGGGACTTGTGGGCTATCTTTCGTATCAAAACGGACAAAAAGCCGTAAAGGAGCTTGCTACTCAATTAGAAAATGAAATCTGCGATCGCATTGAACAGCATCTTGATGACTATTTAACAAACCCGAAGCAAATCAATCAAATCAATTTAGATGCAGTTGAGCTAGGTTTACTCAACCTTTCTGACTTTAAAACCACCGGAAATTACTTTTGGAAACAAATGCAGGTTTTCGATGTGGGCTACAACAACTTTGCCAACCCCAAAGGTGAATTTATCGGTATTGAACGTTTAGATAATGGCAGACTTTTAATTAATGAAGTTACCCAAAAACATGGCATCGGGAAACTTTATGTTTACAATACAGACCGAAAAGGTAATCACCGCCAGTTGCAGCAAGTCAAAAATTACGATCCTCGCCTAGAAGCGTGGTATGCAGATGCAGTCAAGATAGGCAAACCCGTCTGGAGTCAAATTTATCAATGGGAAGATAAACCACAAATTTTATCCATATCTTCCAGCTATCCTGTTTACGATAAAACTCACAAACTGGTTGGGGTGATTGGTATCGATTTGATATTGTCACAAATCAGCAACTTTTTAGCCAAATTCAATACCGAACGGTCGGGTCAAACTTTTATTTTAGAGCATTCTGGGTTAATAGTGGCTTCTTCTAGCGAGCCACCATATATCATCATTAATGGTAAAGGAAAACGTCGAGCAGCATTAGATAGTCAAAATTCTTTAATTAGACTTACAACACAGTCCTTGATCAAACGCTTTGGCAGTCTTAAGTTTGTTGTGGGGAAGCAACAGCTGAATTTTACCGCCGATGGAATGCGTTATTTTGTGCAGGTAAAAAGTTGGAGGGACGAACTGGGTTTAGATTGGCTAATCGTGGCGGTGATTCCCGAAGGCGAATTTATGGAGCAAATTAACGCCAACACCCACATCACTCTTTTGCTGTGTATAGTTGCTTTTTTAGTGGCTACAAGAATTGGGATTTTGACTGCTCGCTGGGTAATTAAGCCGATTTTACAATTAAACACATCAGCGAAGAAAATTGCTCAAGGTGAATGGGAGCAAATACCAGAAATTCAGCGTTCCGATGAGCTTGGGGAACTAGCCAAGTCATTTGAAACTATGGCAAAGCAACTCCAAGCATCCTTTAATACTTTGTCAGCAAAGAATGCCCAGATGCAAGTCTTAAATGAGGCCCTATCTCACAGTGAGAGTCGGCTAACTCAATTTTTAGAAGCCATGCCGGTAGGTGTATTTATTATAGATGCTGAAGGTGAACCTTATTATACAAATCAAATTGGGCAGCAAATTCTTGGTCAAGGAGCGATTGCAAAAGTTAGTGTTGAACAATTGTCAGATGTATATCAAGCTTACCTTGCCGGTACTGATCAATTTTATCCCAGCGATCGCCTGCCAGTTTTGAGAGCATTGCAAGGGGAAAGTGTCAGGGTTGATGATATTGAAATTCGCCATTGTGGCAAGATTACTCCCATTGAAGTTTTAGGAAAACCAATTTATGATGAATCGGGGAATCTGGCTTTTGCGATCGCCACATTTTTTGATATCACCCAACGCAAACAAACAGAAAAGTTATTAGCAGAATACAATCGCACCTTAGAGGCTAAAGTAAAAAAACGTACTGAAGAGTTCCAGCAAGTTATCGAGCAACTGCAAAGTACCCAAGAAGAACTGATTCAATCGCAAAAAATTGCGGCACAGGAACAACAAGCAGCCGTTCGTGAAGCGGCGCGAAGCGCCGCCGCCAACCTTGCCAAAAGCGAATTCCTCGCTAATATGAGCCACGAACTGCGTACCCCACTCAATGCCATTCTTGGTTTCAGCCAAGTCATGAGCCGAGATTATTCGCTATCTGGGGAACATCAAGAAAACTTGGCAATTATTAATCGTGCTGGCGAACATCTACTCAAGTTAATTAACAACATTCTAGAAATGTCTAAAATCGAAGCTGGCAAAATCAGATTAAATCGCAGCAGCTTTGACTTAATTCATGTGTTGAAGAACTTAGAAGAGATGTTGCACTTGCGTGCTGCATCTAAAAATTTAGAATTACTGTTTGAATATGCACAATACATTCCTAAATACATAGAAGCGGACGAAAATAAATTGTGTCAAATATTGCTCAATCTCTTGGGAAATGCCATCAAATTTACTGGTACGGGGAGGGTGACGTTACGGGTGAGACTGGGGGCTGGGGAGCAAAATCCTTCTTATCCCCCTTATCTCTTCTTCGAGGTACAAGACACTGGCTGTGGTATTGCTCCACAAGAAATTGACTTGCTGTTTGAGGCTTTTGAACAAACCGAAATCGGCAGAAAATCCCAACAAGGGACGGGACTGGGTTTAGCGATTAGCCGTAAATACGTGCAACTGATGGGAGGAGATATTACTGTCAGCAGTCTGCCTGGTGTCGGTAGTACATTTGCCTTTGATGTTCAGATTGCTCTAACTTGCCCCAGAGAAATCCCGACAAACCAAATTAAATCCCAAATTCTAGCCTTAGCACCGACTGAAAAAGCATACCGCATCTTAGTAGTTGACGACTCCAAAGAAAGCCGTCTGTTGCTGGTTAAAATTCTCACACCTCTAGGCTTTGAAGTCAGGGAAGCTACTGATGGTAGGGAAGCGATCGCTAATTGGGAATCTTGGCAACCACACTTGATTTTTATGGATATGCGAATGCCGATCATGGACGGTTACGAAGCCACAAGAATGATTAAAGCTAAACAAATAGGGCATGGGGCAGCCACGTTGCGGAGGTTCCCGAAGTTGTACTCCTACGGAGAAGCAACTGCTGTCATGGGAAATGATGCATTTGGTACGTCCACTTTGCAAACGCGGACGCCAACAGCCCTGCCTCCCCTTTGCGACTTCTCTGAGGTAACACAGGGTTGCTCTAATACACACACGATCATTATTGCCCTAACTGCTAGCGCCTTTGAGGAAGAACGCCAGAAAATTTTGTCTATTGGCTGCGATGATTTTATTCGCAAGCCATTCACACAGGAAGTATTATTGGAAAAACTGAGCCAACATCTGGGTGTAAAGTATACCAACCAAGTAGAAATCACAAAGACAGCAGTTGTCGATCAATCTACACAAATGTTTGTCAGTGTTGCCGAACTCCTGAGCCATTTATCACAAATGTCACCTGAGTGGCTCCAACAGATCCACTATGCCGCAGCCAGCTGTAGCGATGAACTGATTTTAGAGTTACTCAAGCAAATTCCATCAGATAATGGTCAAGTTTTCCAACTTCTCCGGGATTTAGCAAATAACTACCAGTTTGAGAAAATCATGGAATTGACTATAACAAACCTAGAATGAATTACGAGCATTTAAACCCTGATAAAAAAGATATTTTGATCATTGACGATATGGCGGACAACCTCCGGGTTTTATCCTCCATATTGACAAGGGAAGGGTATAACGTTCGTAAAGCCTTGAACTGGCAAATGGCACTGACAGCAACTCAAACAGTATTACCGGATTTGATTCTACTTGATATTATGATGCCAGAAGTAGATGGCTATGAAATTTGTCAGACCTTTAAAGCTTGGGAGCTAACAGCCGATATTCCGGTAATTTTTATTAGCGCTTTAGATGATGTTTTTGACAAAGTTAAAGCCTTTAGGGTAGGTGGTGTAGACTATATCACCAAACCTTTTGAGTTTCAAGAAGTTTTAGTGCGCGTGCAAAATCAACTGGCATTGAGATCGGCGCGATTAGAAATATTGAAACTAAATGTGGAACTGGAAGATCGCGTAAAACAGAGGACTGGGGAGCTAGAAAAAACTCTACAAAAACTCCAACAAGAAATCACTTCCCGCCAGAAATTGCAAAGTAAACTGCTAGATATAGCGTTGCATGATTCACTGACTGGATTACCAAACCGAGTTTTGTTTATTAGGCGACTAGAAAATGCTCTAAATCGGGCGAAGCAAGAATCTAGTTATCAGTTTGCGGTACTTTTTTTGGACTGCGATCGCTTCAAGGTTATCAATGATTCTCTTGGTCATCCCGTGGGAGATGAATTGCTGATAGCCATTGCTCGTCGCCTGCAAGGATGTCTGATACCTATCGATACTCTATCACGATTGGGCGGTGACGAATTTGGAATTATCCTAGAAAATATCACAGATATCAACATAGCAATCCAAGTTGCCGAACGAATTATCCAACAGCTATCACTTGCTTTTAAACTGTCAAGATATGAAGTATTTATGAATGCCAGTATTGGTATTAGTTGGGGCAATAAAGATTATGATCGCCCAGAGTATTTGCTGCGGGATGCTGATACGGCAATGTATCGGGCTAAGGCTCAAGGAAGAGCCAACTATCACGTTTTCAATCCACTGATGCATCAGGAAGCTATTCAGCTTTTAGAGTTAGAAAATGACCTGCGAAGGGCTGTTGAAAGGCAAGAATTCCTCGTTTATTATCAGCCAATTGTTTCCCTAACTACAGGCAGAATTTCTGGATTTGAAGCTTTGGTACGCTGGCAACATCCGATTCGTGGTCTGGTTTCTCCCACAGAATTTATTCCTGTGGCCGAAGAAACAGGTTTGATTAATGCTATCAATACTTGGGTATTACAGTCAGCTTGTCATCAATTAAGCATCTGGCAACATCATCCAGTGACACCAGAACCTCTAACTATGAGTGTCAATTTGAGTGCACGGTTATTTTCACAGATCAATTTGGTAGAACAAATTGACCGAATAATTTATGAAAATAAAATAAATCCTGCATACTTGGAATTAGAAATTACAGAAAGTGTACTTATGGAAAATACTAATGCGATTAAAATAATTCTTCAACAACTAAAGCAGCGAAAAATCAAGTTGATTATGGATGACTTTGGTACAGGATATTCCTCTTTGAGTTACCTGCACATCTTTCCTTTGAATGCACTCAAAATTGATAAATCTTTCGTCAAACGTATGCAGGAAAACAAAGAGAATATGGGGTTAGTACCAGCAATGATTGGCATTGCCAACTCAATGGGGATGAGTGCGATCGCTGAAGGTGTCGAAACACAAGAACAGTTAGCCCAATTGAGAAGTTTAAACTGTAATTTTGCTCAAGGATATCTGTTTTCTAAACCCATAGAACAACAATTGGTTCTTAAGTTGCTTGCCGCAGCACCTCAATGGTAGCTATCAAATAGCACCTGGGAAAAATTTCATGGTTGACGCTCGGCTAAAGAATCTGCGTGTGCTATCTACTTTACTGCTGTAAGCAGGCTATCAGGTTCGCAAAGCTCATAACTGACCAATAGCCTTGATAGTCTGTAAAACTCTCCAGCCACCGTGAGAGTTAAACTATAAATACAAGTATTTCGGTGAAATTGGTCAACAAATTTCAGGGTGATTTCAAAGAAGCATTTACTATCCTCAATAATTATACGCATAACTTTTGATAATAATGCATTTTAATCAAACTAACCATCATAAAAGAAATATTTTGGTGGTCGATGATACCCCAGATAATTTGCGGCTTTTATCGGCAATGTTGACTGCACAAGGCTTTGAAGTTCGCAAAGCCTTAAACGGTAAAATGGCACTGACTGCGTGTCAAATGGTTTTGCCCGATGTGATTTTGTTAGATATCAATATGCCAGATATGGATGGCTATCAAGTTTGTCAACAACTGAAAGCTGATGATAAAACTTGTGAAGTCCCAGTAATTTTTATTAGCGCCTTGGATGATGTTGTAGATAAGGTAAAAGCCTTTGATGTTGGTGGTGTAGATTATATTGCAAAACCTTTTCATGGGGCAGAGGTTGTGTTGCGAATTGAAAATCAGATTAATTTACGTTTGCTCCAAGTTAAACTGCAAGAAAAAAACTTTTTACTCCAACAAGCTCTTGACAACTTGAAAGCCTCTCAAGTTAAACAAATTCAGAACGAAAAGATGGTGGCGCTGGGGCAGTTAGTAGCTGGGCTGGCTCATGAGATTAATAACCCGATCAGTTTTATTTATGGGAATCTCCAATATGCTGGTCAATATGTGCAAGACCTAGTGAATATGATTGAGGTCTATCAACAGGAATATCCTAAACCCACACCAAAAATTCAGCAAATAGCCAAAAATATAGACCTGAATTTTATAATTAAGGATCTGCAAAACCTGATAGGTGCAATGTATAGAGGATCTGATCGCATTCGAGAAATTGTACTGGCGCTACAACACTTCTCTCGGCATGATGAAGCAGAGATGAAACGGGTAAATATCCATGAAGACATCGAAAATACTTTGGTGATGTTACAACATCGACTCAGGGAAGCAGCAGACCGTCCCGCAATTGTTGTAGTAAAAGATTATGGTCACTTGCCCCTAGTCACTTGTTATACGAGTGAACTAAACCAAGTATTTATGCATCTGTTGAATAATGCTATTGATGCAATAGAAGAGGGAGTGGGAAATCAATCTCCTACTCCCCAAATTTTGATTCACACAGAGGTGACAGACTTGAATATGGTCAAAATTGCGATCGCTGATAATGGCCCTGGTATAGAAGAGTCGTTGCGCTCGCGTTTATTTGACCCATTTTTTACGACAAAATCTGTGGGCAAAGGTAGTGGGCTAGGATTATCTATTAGCTATCAGATTATCGTGCAAAAACACCGAGGAAATATTACCTGCACCTCATCCGTTGGCAAAGGAGCAGAGTTTGCGATCGAAATTCCCATAGAGCAGACTGAGCCTTAAGTGAGAATATTTCGTTCCCATAGTACTCCACATAAATTGAGCCGGATTTACGTGAATTTACTTATTGTTTTTTTGCGAGCTTTGTGAGAGTCTCCTTTACATAACAATTAAATGCCTTAAATCGATAGAGTTACCGTAGTTTAATAAAAGCCAAAAATATGAAAATCTCTATGAGGCTGACATTCAACCAGGCACAGTTGAGTTGTAGGGGCATAGCATCAGCAAGATTCTCTGCCGAACCCAAAAATTGCGTAGGCGCAGCCCGCCTTCTCTACGAGACGCTCCGCGAACGGCATCGCTATTGGGAATTAATCTGATGTCTCTTACAAAATCTGTAGAACCCGCTTCAGTCCACAGCCGAATTCTCGTGCCTCAGCGGTATCACAGGCAACCTGTAATTTCCCGACTGGTATCTCGTTATGGTTTAACCGTCAATATCAAAGCTGCATCCCTGACATCAGACAGTGACAGCGACGGCTGGTTTGATTTGGAACTTTCAGGAAATCCCCAAAAACTGACAAATAGCCTATCTTACTTGCAAGGATTGGGAGTGAATTTGCTGCAACTAGCGATCGCTAACCACATTCAACCCAACCAGCACTCTCTACCTTTCCCAAATCCAGCTAGCAAACTGAGTCCCAAAGACTCTGCATGGCTGACAAATCAATGGCAAGAACAATTCCAGCAATGGATTTCTCTAGGTCAAACCAATCGATTGCGCTTGCAACTGTGCGTCTTAAAATCTTATTATGAAGAACCAGTGATTTCCGAGTTAGTTTCTCGTTATGGATTAACAGTCAATATCACCAGTGCTAGACTTCAACCCGATACGGAAGATGACGGCTGGTTTGACTTGGATTTGTGGGGGAGAACAAAGCAACTTTACTCTAGCCTGAGTTATTTAGAAAAACTGGGGCTACCGATTTGGCTGGATTTGTCTAGCGTTTATAGCGATCGCTAACCAATTAACAATTCAAAATTCAAAATTCAAAATTCAAAATTAAAGACATTTCAGACGGGGATTTAAACCCCGACTGAAATGGGTGCTACATATAGATGTAGGGGTCTTAAACCCTTTAATTTACGATAATTCATAATTCATCATTCATAATTCATCATTTATTGACCCATCAAATTTATTTGTAGGGTAATTATTAATTATGCTAACGGCGATCGCTAGTTTTGCTGAAATAATCTAAATTTCGTAGTACCAAATTTCTTCTTCTTTTAGCACAATTCGGTGCAGGGAAAGACGATCAATCAAGCCTTCTTGCTCAAACTGCCCAAGAACACGAGTGATGGTAACACGAGTTGAACCGAGCATTTCCGCCAGGTCTTCATGAGTCAAACGCATATCTATTAAACGTCCCTTCTCAACTTCCGAACCAAACTTTTTGGATAACCATGCCAACAGCTTGATGAGCATAGTATCCACTTTTCTATGGCTACGAATGATCATCAATTCTTGAGCCTGTTGGATATGGGCAAGTAGAGTTTCTGTTAGTTCAGTCCACTCCTCTAGAGGTAAGACTGTCGCCTCCACTTTAGTTAAGCATTCCATCTGATAAGGTTCTAATTTTGACAAAGCCTTACCAACGACATCTCCAGGGCCCCACAATCCCAGAGCAACGGTTGTACCATCTTCCAGATAGGTAAAAGTCCGAACAAAACCCGTTTCAATCTTCCAAAGGCCGTTTTTATGCTCTGGCAGAAATGACCTACGGGCAAAAATTTGCTTAGTATTATTACTGTTTGAGCTAGATAAGCTTGTGTACAAAGACACCATATTAAGTAACACTTTTCTCCGATAAACTAACCGTAGTATTATATTTATATCAGGTTCTAAGAGCCTATGGGTATTTTGAAGAGGGGAGAAATCAATTCAAAATTCAAAATTCAAAATTGAAGAACTTCTGCCTCCTCTTTCCCAATGCCCATTCCCTAAATTCCGGCACCATCTAGAAAATCTTCAATCATCCCATCAGAATTTTCGCTCTTAGGTTTGTCGGTTGGTTGGTCGCCAAGCTCAGTTGGAGACAAACTTGATTGATCTTGCAACTGCTCGAACTGCTTCTCTAGAGCCTTGACGCGTTCAAATAAAGCGCGGATTACTTCAGCTTCTACGTCGCGTACTTTATCATGATCCAGAACATTTGTAGCCGAGTTGTTCTGACGAGTCACGCGCCCTGGAATCCCAACTACAGTAGTGTTACTGGGCACATCTCGCAGCACCACAGAACCGGCTCCAATACGGACGCGATCGCCAATTTGAATATTTCCCAATACCTTCGCACCCGTTCCTACAACTACATGAGAGCCTAAAGTAGGATGGCGTTTGCCGGTTTCTTTCCCAGTCCCGCCAAGGGTGACACCTTGATAAATTAGGGCATAATCACCCACTATCGCTGTCTCACCAATCACTACTCCCATACCGTGGTCAATAAAAACACCCTGACCAATTAATGCCCCAGGATGGATTTCAATCCCGGTTAAAAAGCGACTAATATGAGAGATAAATCGAGGTATAAAGGGAATTCCCATTTTATGCAGCCAGTGTGCCAATCGATGAAACACTAGGGCATGAAGTCCAGGGTAACAGAACAATACTTCTAGCCAGTTACGGGCTGCCGGGTCACGCTCAAA
Source organism: Nostoc sp. NOS(2021) (assembly GCF_017115025.1). Lineage (GTDB taxonomy): Bacteria > Cyanobacteriota > Cyanobacteriia > Cyanobacteriales > Nostocaceae > Nostoc. Next base: position 48,021 of record NZ_JABXKM010000136.1, read on the forward strand.
AATGGTTCGCAAATCAGTTAGTAGCATACTCTGTTGGGATTTTCGTTTGTAAGTGAGGCTCTGAAAACAGAAACTCAGGATAATTCCCACTAAAAGATCAAGTCATTCATGGGAATTGTGTAAGATAATAATCTACGGTAAGTCGATAGGGTATAGTGATTTTGTGGGCAATAACTGGGATGCTATCACATTCCACACTTGGAAAAAATTAATTTCGCATAAACTGCGATAAGTCCCTCAATTCACCGTAGTATATTGAGTACAGTCTTGAATAGCCAAAACTACGCTCTCTTGGATCTGTCTTCCAAAGTGGAATACGCGCTGCTGGCACTCTTAGAACTGGCAAGCCACCACGGAAAAAAACTTCCTCTAACCATGAGCGAGATCACTGCCAAGCAACCCATACCTGAGCGCTATCTGGAACAAATTTTGACCAACCTCCGGCGTGCTGGTGTGGTGCAGAGTCAACGCGGCTCTAAAGGAGGTTTCGTTTTAGCTCGTGAACCTTGGCAGATTACAATACTTGAAATTGTCACTTTGGTTGAAGGCGAGCGGAAAGAGAAAGATACCTCTAACTCTCCGACTCTAGAAAAGACTCTGGTTTATGAAGTTTGGGAGCAAGCAAACGCTGCCTCAATTGAAGTTTTGGGTCGTTATACACTCCAAGACTTGTGCGAGGAAAGAGAAACTCGCGCCCAGCAGAGTCCAATGTATTATATTTAGACACGACGGAGTATTCACATGCGGATAGCGAAAGATATCACAGAGTTAATCGGACGAACTCCTTTAGTTCAATTAAATAAGATTCCCCAAGCTTCGGGAGCGGTTGCTCGGATTGTGGTGAAGCTAGAAAGCATGAACCCAGCATCTTCTGTAAAAGACCGGATTGGCGCGAGTATGGTGGAAGCGGCAGAAGAAGCAGGCTTGATTCACCCCGGAAAAACCGTTTTAGTAGAGCCGACTTCTGGGAATACAGGAATTGCGCTGGCGATGGTGGCGGCCGCTAAAGGTTATGATCTTATTCTAACGATGCCTGACACAATGAGCCAGGAAAGACGATTGATGCTCAAAGCTTATGGCGCTCAACTAGAGTTAACGCCAGGGGTAGAAGGGATGCGAGGAGCGATCGGTCGTGCAGAACAGATTTTAGCTCAAACGCCCAATGCTTATATGTTGCAGCAGTTCCGCAACCCTGCTAACCCGAAAGTTCACGCCGAAACCACGGCAGAAGAAATTTGGGATGATACCGATGGAGAAGTAGATATTCTCGTGGCGGGAGTGGGTACTGGTGGGACGATTACGGGAGTTGCAGAAGTTATTAAAGGACGGAAGCCGAGTTTTCAAGCGATCGCAGTTGAACCAAGCAACAGTCCGGTATTAATAGGTGGGAAATCGGGGCCTCACAAAATCCAAGGTATCGGCGCGGGATTTATCCCAGCAATTTACCGTCCAGAACTGGTAGATGAAGTGATTCAGGTAGCAGATGAGCAAGCGATCGCTTACAGCCGTCGCCTCGCAAAAGAAGAAGGATTGCTATCGGGGATTTCTACTGGCGCTGCTTTATACGCGGCTATTCAAGTGGCACAACGGCCAGAAAATGCCGGTCGCCTCATCGTGATGATCCAGCCTAGCTTCGGCGAACGCTACCTCAGTACCTCACTATTCAAAGACCCAGAGGAAAATGAGTGGTTAAGTAAAGTTTGATTCCGCATACCAATTTTAGATTTTGGATTTTTCATCTAAATCAAAATCTAAAATTGGCTTTGTTATCTATTAGAATTTTCGCCAATTTCATCGACACTTTCATTATTTTTCACCAAAATAATTAAACAGACACAACTAGCAGCTAGCTTGATTAAGCTCAAAGCTTCACTTTTTAATGCAATGAAAGCGCCTAATCCGATCAGAACAAAAGGCACAAGATTATTAACATAGCGAGTCAATACATCAGCTATGACTCTATTGTTAATTAATTTGTATGCAACGTAGCACCAAACTCCTAATAATAGAAAAAATAATCCAATAATTACCAAAAAAGTCTCTAAGTTACTGCTAGCAAATAAAGGCACGTAGACACTAATATTATCGCTACCATTGGCAATTGTAACAGCTGCCACACTATAAACTTGGGGAGAAAAAAAGCTAGGAATTGTTGATGCTTCACCTTCTTCTGTTGCAGCTACAACTTCTTTTGATGAATCTTCTTCCCGATTCACTAAGCTACTGATACCTATGGACATTGGTAGTAAACCAAGTAATCCAATCCAGCTTTTTGATAAAACTAACCCACCAAATAAACCCGGAAGACTAAGGATTAACAGAACCGTAAAACCGAGAAACTGACCAGCAATGATATGCCTGGGGCGAAATTTAGCATTTATTTGAGAAAAAAACAACAATAGAATGACAATATCATCAATGTTAGTGGCAATGAACGCGATCGCCCCTGTAGTAATTGCAGTAAGTAACTCGTTCATATTTTAAGAGAAACATAGATATGGTTTTGTAGCAATCCTAAATCATTCCTGAACAATGAGATCCCGGACTTCTTAGAGGTTGTTTTAAAAGTGGTATGTTGTAATTTTAATCGAATTATTACCCCCCTTAATCCCCCCTTATAAAGGGGGGAAACCGTAAACTTAATTCCCTCCCCTTTCCAAGGGGAGGGTTAGGGTGGGGTAAAAATATTTGATACATCAATCATGACTTTTTAAACATCCTCTTAGAGAAGTCCGGGATCTGAGCCTTGCGATTTTCACAAATCAGATAGGACTGCTATAAGGTTAATTTGGTATGGTGATAAATCGTAGGTTATAAAAATGCAGCATGAGTAAGTTAGGGACAACCTTCAGTGAAGGGATAATTGCCTTCATAGCCACTAACATAGATGACATCATTATCTTGTTAATATTTTTTTCACAGGTAAATGTTAATTTTCGCCCCAGGCATATCTTACTCGGTCAATATCTGGGTTTTACAGCCATTATCATCGCTAGCTTACCAGGGTTTTTTGGTGGCTTGGTCGTACAGCGAGAATGGATAGGATTGCTAGGACTACTACCAATAGCAATTGGTCTTCAGCAATTAGTATATAGAAAAGAAGAAACTATCACAGTTCAGACAGTCAGCAGTGATTTTAGTCAGTCCACACCTACTAACCCCATATTGTCTTTTATTTTGAGTGTTTTGCACCCCCAAACCTATAAAGTGGCAGCAGTAACGATCGCTAATGGTGGTGACAATATTAGTGTATATATTCCTTTATTCGCTGGTCACGATCTTACCAGCTTGGGAGTAATTTTGGGTATATTTTTTGTCATGGTCGGGGTTTGGTGTGCGATCGCTTATTTTTTAAGCCGTCAACCTACCATTGCTTATATTTTAAGTCGCTACGGTCAAGCTGTCGTACCTTTTGTGTTAATTGGCTTGGGTCTGTTCATTATGTATGAACGAGGTACATTCACTCTACTACCTTGGGTGAGAAGTTAATCAATGTTAGATGCTGGATTTAGGGTTTAAAATCTCAAATTGCTCATACCTGATGAACTAATTTCCAACTCACCATCATCAAGATGGCGTAAATGATAAACCGTAGTGGGCGTTGTGGAGCTACCTGGCAGATTTTAGCGCCTAGTAACACCCCTGGAACAGAGCCTAGCCAGATAGGCAATACCAGACTCCAATCAACTGTTCCCAGGCTGAGATGGCCCAGGGCTGTAAACAGCAGTAAAATCGCTGCGTGTGAAATATCTGTACCCACTAACTTCCGTGCATCAAGGCGGAAAAACCCAATCAGCACTAGGGCAAACATTGAACCTGATGAGACGCTAGTTAGACCAACCAAACAGCCTAAAATTGCTCCCAAAGTGATTGTTAGGAAGCGACCAAAATTAGTTTCTAAGTCTAACTTTGGCAGTTCGGGTAAATTAAATTTGGGGAAAAAAGTCAATAACAACAATTGCACGAGTGCTAACACTGTGACTAACAAAATCATCCCGCCAAGCAAACGGAGTAAGATGTTATCCAGGTTATACTCACCTGTACGTTTAATGAAGTGCAAAATCCCCACCCCGAATAGTGAGCCTGGAACACTCCCAAATGCCAACCATTTGACAACTTCTGTATCAAGGGTTTTCTGTTCCCAATGCTTGACGCTACCAACAATCTTCATCAATGTGGCAGCCACAACATCAGAACTCACAGCGATGGAAGGCGGAACCTGAAAAACAAAAATCAACATTGGGGTGATGAGAGAGGCTCCGCCAATTCCTGTCAAACCAACGATGATGCCAACAAAAAAGCTTAAGAACGGTAGTAATAAATAGTGCATACTCTTCGGGGGTTTCAACAATTCAGTTATCAGTTATCAGAGTCCTGTTGAGTCTCCCACTTCTATAAGTGAGCAGCGTCGGTTAGGGTTTAAATCCCCAAACGAAGCCTTGATAACTGTTCACTGACTTAACTACGAGCAGCTAGAACTGAAAGTCAGCTAAAGCTTCACTGCTAGAGAGCAGCAATTCAGCCAAACTATAGCCCTGTGGTAGACAGAGCTAGTGATGGCAAGTTATTGTGTTTCTCAAGGGATGAGTGACACAAAGGTTATCCAGCTAAAAGTTAGGGCAGAGGATTCCTGGACAACTTAAAACCTGTCTGGAAGTTTTTGGAAGCATGACAACTGGCATTTAGCTGAAACAGACTTTGATAACTGCTTATGGGTCAGTTGCTCTGCTAAACTCAACTTCTAACTGGGTTTTTCTGCGGTTTTACATGTAAAAGCCCGTAAGGCGATGCACTTACCGTATTTTACTTGTAAGCATGATTAAACGTCCAGCGTATTCGCGTTGTATATCGCTAGATTCTCTGGATAATACATCGCAGCCGGTTAAACTTCTGAGGACTAGTTGTTAAAAAATTTACCTACAAGTTAATAACCATAGGGATAATTCAAAACCTTGTAGAAAAGATATATCGCGTCTCTACATCTGGATTTATACTGCAATTGGCAACGCCGTGAAAGTGATTACAATTCTAAAAAAGCCTTGACTTTCAAGCACATATCATTATACTCTAAATCAGGCCATTCGGTCGGTAATATTTTATTTAGAGCAATTTTCAATTTAATAAACTCCCTACTCCCCACTCTAAGAAATCGCTGTAATGTCCAAAGGCGAAGAAACAAAAAGCAGAATTCTCCACCAAGCAGCCGAACTGTTTAACCAACAGGGGTATGCAGGCTCATCAATGTCAGACATCATGCGTGTGACTGGATTGCAGAAAGGAGGAATTTACAATCACTTCCAAAGTAAAGATGATCTGGCACTACAGGCTTTTGACTTTGCGATCGCTCGCATCAAACAGCATACTAGATTTGCATTACGAAGCAAACGCCACGCAGTAGAACGTCTGCAAGCAATTATTGGGGTATTTAGTAGCTTCGCAGAAAATCCACCGATCAAGGGAGGGTGTCCACTGCTGAATACTGCTGTGGAGAGTGATGATGCTCATCCAGCGTTGCGAGAACACGCTCAACAGGCGATGGACTCTTGGCTGCATCTAATTCGTCGAATTATTGAAACGGGAATTGAAAAGGGTGAAATTCGCCCGGAAGTAAGTGCTGATGAAATCGCTACCATCATAATTGCAACGCTGGAAGGAGCCATAATGATGAGCAAGCTTTATGGAGATTCAATTCATATGCACAGGGTAATTAATCACCTGAATCAATATTTGGAAACTTACCTTTAAATTTATTTTCCTATTTTACAGACTGAGCAGTATTAAAAAATAATTGATCGAGAGAAATAATGCTAGTAAATAACAACTTGCATAGACCATTAGAAGTAGTATTGGCAATTCCTGTAAGAACATACGACATTGATTTTATGGGAATCGTGAGTAATATTGTCTATATCAGATGGCTAGAGGATTTACGTTTAAAGTTTTTAGATGAACATTGGCAACTCAATCAACAAATTGAGCAAGGATATACACCGATTCTAGCTGGAACGGAAATTGAATATAAACGTCCGATAAAGATTGTTGATCAAGTGATTGGACGTTTATGGCTGAGTAATTTAGGACGGTTGAAGTGGACTGTGCAAGCTGAAATTTTATCTAATAATGAGTTAGCAGCAGTGGCGACACAAAAAGGTGCTTTTATTAGTTTGCACAATGGTCGTCCTATTAAAATTCCAGAAGAATTGCAAAAGAAATATTTCCAGTGTCAGCAAGTGACTCAGGAAATTTGAATTTGATAAAAGCTGAAATTTTTTTAACTATTTTCAGACTGAACGGTTTTATTTATCAAGGATTCACCATGCTGAAATTTTACTACAATCCGCTCTCGCCAAATGCTCGTCGTGTGTGGCTGACCTTACTGGAAAAGGAGATACCCTTTGAATCAGTTTTGATTAATTTGGATGGCGATCAATTACAACCAGAGTTTTCGACAATTAATCCCTTTCATCACATTCCGGTTGTGGTAGATCAGGGTTTTCGAGTTGTAGAATCACTGGCAATTATGGACTATTTAGAAAGTAAATATCCTACACCTGTAATGTTACCTTCTGAGCCTCAGGCATTAGCAAAGGTGAGGATGGTGCAATTACTCACTGCTAATGAATTATTTCCACAAGTGATTTCACTAATTTATGAAAGTGAAGATTCACCACAAGCTGCACAAGCAAAGCAGCATATAGATAAGCTACTGAAATTTTTTACACAAGTGCTTGGCGATCGCAGTTTTTTTGGTAGTCAACAGTTAACTTTAGCAGATATCGTTGCGGGAATAGGTGTACTTTCATTACCTAATTTAGGTGTTAATCTCAGTGATTACCCCAGGCTAAATGAATGGTCTGAGCGCTTAATGCAACGTCCAGTATGGCAGAAAACCAAATTGAGCAGCGAAGAATTTGAAGCATTTAAAGGGCGAGTTAGAGCTTTAGTGAGGTTGCGTAGGAGTAAAGCGAATAAGAACAAATAGCAAGAAGAATTAGCGAGTTTGTGCGTGTTGAGGCGGGATATCAAGAAGTAATTGCGATCGCTAACGAATCAAGTACACTCTATAACAATCTCCAAAATTGGCATCACTACTGAACTTGTCATATCTTTAAGAACATGAGGAGTGAGGAAAATTTCTCCTCATCACTCCTCATAAGCTACTCTTTACACCAATTTACTTAGCATCCAATATGCTTTTGATGTCTGCTAGCTGCACCACTCCTGAAAAAGTTGGACTATTAATTATAAAGAAAGGTGTGCCAGAAACAGCCAATTTCTCAGCTAGCTGGATATCTTTCTTAATTGCGGAAGTGGCAAGAGTCAGGTCGCGTTTAAATTTACCCAAATCCAGATTCAGTTTTTTAGCAATATCTAAATATAACCCCTGACCCAGTTGCTTTTGATTAGTAAATAGCGCATCATGATATTCCCAAAATTTGCCCTGCTGATATGCTGCCCAAGCTGCTGTCGCAGCTGGCAATGCTTCAGCATGAATTGAAATCAGAGGTAAATTCTTGTAAACTAATCTTAGTTTATCTGGATACTTTGCTAATAATTGTTTCAAGGTTTTATGCGCCTCAGCACAATAGGGACATTGAAAATCTGAAAATTCTATTAGCACAGTTTTTGATTTAATTGAACCTATGGTGGGAGAGTCACCAATCACTATTTGAGGATTCGTCTTTAAATCCTGTAAAAATGCTTGCTGTGCTTGGTTTACTTTCTGTTGTTGTTGCTGCTGATAGGCTTGAACAGATTCAATAATTACCTCTGGGTGTTCCCGGATAATTTGTAATACTTGCTGTTCCAACTGCGGATCAATCGTGCTGGCAGCTTGTGCAGGAAATGACCAGGTGACAACCAAACATAGTAGACCTATTGCTGTCCAAGTACGCAGATACTGAAATAAGCAACTAAACCAATCAAAGAATGCACCCATACAAAAACTCATAAATACTTCTTTAAGGGGATTCTATACATCAATACGGTTCAGTTAAGGCTTAACTCTTTAATCAAAGTCAATTTTTTAACGAACCGCCAAGGACGCAAAGGACGCAAAGGAAGAGAAGGAAGAAAAAGAAGAAATGCTTAAGTGAACTGTATTGTTATATACATTACTTTTTACTTGTTAAAAAGATCCAAGAATCATCCCAGCAAGTAAAATAAAACCAATCCACACGTTTTGCCGGAACATCTCACCATAAACAGGGTTGGGTAAGTCTGGCTGTCTTAATCGCAGAGACTGCCAAACCCATCCGATAGCAGCAACTGCAAGGCTAATCCAGAAGGCTAAGTGCAGATGTATGAGTACACCTAACCAAGCCAATAACAAGATTGTGCCAGCAAAGAAAATTCCAATGGCTACAGGGGCATAATTCCCAAAAAATAGAGCGCTAGAATTAATACCAATGCGGCGATCGTCTTCTTTGTCGCTCATAGCATAAAGAGTATCAAATCCCAATGTCCATAATACAGTCGCACCCCAAAGTAACCAAGTTGGTTGGGAAATTGTTTGTGTGACTGCACTCCAGCTAATCAATACGCCAAAACCCCAAGCGATGGAAAGCACCAGTTGCGGTACGGCAAACACCCGCTTTGCACCTGGATAAAGCAGAATTACAGGTACTGCTGCCACACATAACCAAAAACTCAGGGGGTTAAGATAAAAGGCCAGGACTGCTGCACATGCTAGCGAGACGATCGCAACTACAATCCCAACTTTCACAGACAGGGCGCGAGAAGCGAGAGGGCGATCGCGTGTTCTCTCCACTTCTGGATCAATATCCCGATCCCACAAATCGTTGACAACACACCCAGCCGCACTCGTGGCTAGAGTACCCAATATAATCACACCAACCAGAGGTAAAGGCGGTTTCCCAGAAGCTGCCAAAAACACAGCCCAAAGGGCAGGAATCATTAAAATTAACCGTCCTTCTGGTTTATGCCAGCGCAAAAGCCGGATAATTACAAGCCAAATTGGTGACTGGGGGCGTTCTGGCGTCGTTAACATAGTATTAATTGGGCATTGGGCATTGGGCATTGGGCATTGGGCATTGGGAATTAGTATTTCTCCTATGCCCTATGCGCCATGCCCCATGCCCTAATTCACACATCTTTATATCTATAGAATAACGTTATTTGTTATTTGTAAAAACATAACCTAAAGTGGCAACTTTAAATATCTTTAAATAGTCACTAGGGTTATAAACATTAGGGTGAATATACTTAGCTCAGTTACCCTCGACCAACGGTCAATCTCAGAGCAAGTGTGTTGCAACAAATATCAGTGCCAGCTACCCCGACATATCACCGTTTGCCATCATTTCTTATAAAGAGAGAAAACTAGATGCTGAATTTAGTTTCGGCTAGCTGGGAGAGTGTTCCAACTCAACCACCTAACCAACATCGGATTATTGCTGCCATTGACCTGGGAACAAATTCTCTACACATGGTAGTAGTCAAAATTGACCCCACACTACCGGCTTTCAGCATTATCGCTAGAGAAAAAGAAACCGTCAGACTTGGCGATCGCAATCTAACTACAGGGGAACTCAAACCGGAGATAATTAAAAAGGCGATCGCTGCTTTAGGACGCTTCCAAGAAGTTGCCAAAACTATCAATGCTGAAACAATCATTGCTGTGGCAACTAGTGCTGTACGAGAAGCCCCCAATGGTAAAGATTTTTTGCACACAGTAGAAACGGAGTTGGGTTTAAGCGTTGACTTGATTTCTGGTCAAGAAGAAGCGCGACGAATCTACCTTGGCGTGCTGTCGGGGATGGAATTTCACAACCAGCCCCACATGATTGTTGATATTGGCGGTGGTTCCACAGAATTGATTTTGGGCGACAGTCACGAACCGCGTACTCTCACCAGTACCAAAGTTGGTGCAGTGCGACTGACTAGCGAATTAATCACTACCGACCCCATCAGTAACACTGAGTTTCAATACCTGCAAGCCTATGCACGTGGGATGTTAGAACGTTCCGTGGATGAGGTATTAGCAAACTTCCAACTTGGGGAATCTCCCCGTTTGGTGGGTACGGCTGGTACAATTGAAACCTTGGCGATGATTCATGCACGGGAAAAGTCGGGTGTTATTCCTTCCACTCTCAATGGCTACCAGTTCAGTCTTAAAGACTTGCGAGAGTTGGTAAATCGCTTGCGGAAACTGAGTAATTCAGAAACGGCTGCGATTCCCGGTATGCCAGATAAGCGGGCGGAAGTTATACTCGCTGGTGCAGTAATATTACAGGAAGCGATGACCCTTTTGGGTAGTGAATCGGTAACAGTGTGTGAGCGTTCTCTGAGGGAAGGCGTAATTGTAGACTGGATGCTAACCCACGGTTTAATTGAAGATAAGCTGCGCTACCAAAGTTCAGTTCGGGAACGGAATGTTCTAAAACTCGCTAATAAATACCACGTTAACTTAGAATATAGCGATCGCGTGGCAGCATTTGCCCAGAGTTTATTTGACCAAACTCAAGGTACCCTACACCACTGGGGATCTGACGAGCGACAACTACTGTGGGCAGCTGCAATATTACACAATTGCGGTCATTATGTCAGCCATTCGTCTCACCACAAACACTCTTACTATCTAATTCGCAATGGTGAATTACTCGGTTATACAGAAACCGAGATTGAAATCATTGCTAATTTAGCGCGTTATCATCGCAAATCGCCGCCCAAGAAAAAACATGAAGATTACCAGAATTTGCTGACTAAACACCAGCGACAAATGGTCAGTCAATTGAGTGCAATTTTAAGATTGGCAGTGGCATTAGATAGACGACAAATTGGTGCGATCGCTCAAGTCCAATGTGAATATTATCCACAATTTCGGCAGGTAAACTTGCTGATTTTTCCATCTCAATCTGATGATGATTGTGCTTTAGAACTCTGGAGTTTAGATTATAAAAAAGGAGTGTTTGAGGAAGAATTTGGAGTGAAATTAGTAGCGACTTTAGAAAAATATAGCGTTGCTAACTTGTCTTAGAAAGTAGGGTGCATTAACGCAGTGTAACGCACCTGTAAATAGCTTATATTTCATTAGACCTCTGGCAAAATTTCCCTAACACCCCACCCCCAGCCCCTCTCCGCAGGCGGAGTGGGGTTCTTTTTTTGATTTATGCAAGAAGTCTATTCTTGTGACAATTCATCAGCTTGAGAAATTAGGCTCAATATAAAAGCTTGAGGTAAAAATCAGATGAATTTATCTGATAACCGTTCAACAGGGTGTGATTAGCAAAAAACACCCCATTATAAAATAGAACAAGACTTTTTATCTCAATATGTTTTCAAAATTAAATAAAACCTCCTATCTAATTTTGACATCTTACTTAAGGATCAATTTATAAACTGTCCTAAGAAGCATTTAAAAATAAAAATTGGTAATTATAATATAGTTAACAATCTATTTAATGTAGGTTATGTTGCTATTGGATATCTAAGCCGGGAAAACTTAGATATCCTTATATAAAATTTCAGTAAAACAGGCTCAATTGCTCGGTTCTCTGCACTGGAGAAAACTCATACCGTTTCACTTTCCTAATGATACAAATAAGTTGGGAGCGGCAGAGCATTGCTCATTGGCGGCGGTTATAAACCGTGTCTACACGAGGCTTTACCCACCTCTGTGGGTTACAAACCCTCAATTTTTTCTTAGCGGACTTTGTTTGTGTAGCCGCGAATTCCATTGCCCTGGCGCCCCTATAATAATGAGACAAAGTGATTATTGTGTGGATATTAGATACAGATCACTTATCCTTATCGACGTGAATTGGATGCAGACAAGGAAGTGAGGTAAATTCAGAGGTGAATCATTTAACTGACTTCTCACCGGATCTGGAAAACCTCTCTCTAAATCTCTCTCCTACAAGGAGAGAGACTTTGAATTTTCCCCCTTCCCGTGTCGGGAAGGGGGCTAGGGGGTTAGGTCTTTCGTAGGCTTTTCTACTTATAAACTAAAAAACTGCGTCATCTAGTACTGCTCAGAATTTAATCTGAGTTTGATCGCCAAAATAGTTTAATATTTATTGAGTGATGCTGGACAAACTTTCTTGAATTTTTAGTTTATTTACAATACTTTCTTCCAAGAGATGATAGAGAAAATGAGGTGTGTTCAAATTAGCTGAGTGTAAAAGTTTTTGATAAACTTGGCAAGCTGAATCATCATTTAAAATCCTGTCATGAATGATTTTTGTCCATTCAGGTGCATTGATCATTAATTGGGGTACAACTTTAATAAAAGCCGCAATTTGCTCTTCTATATCAAAAGATTCGAGAAAATGAATTAAGCTGAACATCACTTCTGGCTGTTGACATTGATCATCTAAAACAAGATGATATGCAGATAAATTTTGCTCATCAGGATTATCAGCTATTTCAGCTAAAGCATTTTCAAAGTCCGTAACTTGCTGTTGAGCTTGCATCAAGCGATTTTCTCTTAAAATTGCCAATAGATTGTTTTGATTCATGGGTTTCAACCTACTTTATCAAAAATACTTTGTATTGATTCAGCAGCTTTACTTAAAAATGTTATAATCAATATAAAACTTCAAAGATGAAAATATTATGAATTTAGCTGTAAAAACTACCTCTACGACAACTGCACCAAAGTTAACTTATGATGTGCTGATTGAAAATCAACCAGATGGCACAGTCAAAGCAATATTGTTAGGTTTACCAGACTGTCAAGGTTTAGGAAATACGGAAACGGAAGCAATAGAGAAACTCAGTCAAAGTTTGGAAACTCGGTTAGAAACAGCCAAAATTGTGACTTTAGAAATTGAAGCGCCCAAAGTAGAAAATCCTTGGTTGAAAATAGCTGGCAAATATAAAGATGATCCGCAATTTGATGAGATGCTGGAATATATAGAAGAATATCGACGTGAATTGGATGCAGATAATGAAGCGAGATAAATTCAGAGGTGAATGATTTAAGGATACTAGATACAGATCACCTATCATTGATGCAAAGAGGTAATCCATTTATTATCGAACGATTAAATACATTTAATACTCAAGACATTGCCATAACTATAGTTACAGCTACTGAACAACTACGGGGGCGAATGAATATTATTAACAGGGCTGATTCATTAGATGAATTAGTCTTTGCTTATGCCAGATTAAAAGATACATTAGAAGACTTAAATACTCTCAAGGTGCTGCCATTTAGTCATGATGCTGGCAAAATTTGCGCTGAATTAGTTAAGCAAAAAATCCGCGTTGGGACTCAAGATTTACGCATTGCGGCAATTACGCTGTCAGTGAATGGTATTTTGGTTACGCGCAACCGCAAGGATTTTGAAAAAGTGCCTAATTTGAGTTTAGAAGATTGGACTATATCTTAATTTGTCTTAAGGTTAATTTGACCTATTTGTTTATAGTTAAAAAATTCAGAGTTATATTATTATCTTCCCAGTATTCTTTAGCTGAATTTAAAATATCCAATGCTATTTGGTACTGTGTCGGTTCAGCTTGAGCAAAGATATCAGCATGGTAATACAATATGACGTATCTCTCAGCCGGACACCATGTTAAATCGGTGATACATTCATCAAAAGCATCCCAGTTTGCACCAAAGTAAGTAGGTAGGCACGAATTAATCTAACTATGTAACAAAATGTAAAACCGTTAAAGTCCTTGTGATTGCTTCTCTACGAGACGCTACGCGAACGTTACACTGCGTTTCACTCGCAATGACATACTTGTAAATTTTCCCACCTACTTACTTATGTAGGAAATTGCATTGCTTCAGCAGCTTTACTTAAAAATGTTTCTTTGCTATTAATTTTTTTACCATCAAGATAAAAAACTTTAGTTCCTGGTTCTGCGGCTATTTGTTCCACTGTTTCATGTATGCCTTGTTTTATGTCTATTGACGAAACATTTATAAATTCACTCATGTATTCCTCCTTATATTATTTAACATCTTTGAATATTTTCTTAGCTTCTTCGTTTCCTAAGCTTGCAGCTTTCCGAAAATCTTCCACTCCTTGATAGTGATTTCCATTCATAATATGACTAGCACCCCGGCAAAAGTAGGCTTTATGATTATTGGGATTGATCTTAACTGCTTCGTTACTGTCATCCACCGCGTCACTATAATCTTCCAATTGAAAATGGGCTGAACAACGTAAAAAGTAGGCTTCGTCATTATTGGGATTGATCTTAACTGCTTTGTTACAGTCATCTACTGCCTCACTATAATCTTTCAATGAAAAATAGGCTGAACAACGTAAAGAGTAGGCTTCGTCATTATTGGGATTGATCTTAACTGCTTTGTTACAGTCATCTACTGCCTCACTATAATCTTTCAATGAAAAATAGGCTGAACAACGTAAAGAGTAGGCTTCGTCATTATTGGGATTGATCTTAACTGCTTTGTTACAGTCATCTACTGCCTCACTATAATCTTTCAAGTTCACATGGACTGAACAACGTTTCACGTAGTCTTTTTCAAGGTTGGAATTTTTTGCAGAATTAAGATTGTTAGCAAAAATAATCGGTATGCTAGAATAAGCAATCAGTGAAGCTGCTATTAAACTAAGAGCAATTATCGCCCCCTGCTTATTTCTTAGTGCAGAACGTGCAAGTCCCCGATTTTTGTACGCATTGGCATCGTTAGGATTAATGTTGAGGGCTTGGTTAGAATCATCTATTGCCCCTTGGTAATCTCCCAAATTATGACGTGCAGATCCCCGGTTACTGTAGGCTAAAGCATAGTCGGGATTAATCTTGAGAGCTTGGTTGTAATCATCTATCGCCCCTTGGTTGTCTCCCAAGTTAGAACGGGCAACTCCCCGGACAATGTAAGCATCGGCATGGTTAGGATTAATCTTGAGAGCTTGGTTGTAATCATCTATCGCCCCTTGGTTGTCTGCCAAGTTATAACGGGCAACTCCTGAGTTGATATAAGCATCGGCATGGTTAGGATTAATCTTGAGAGCTTGGTTGTAATCATCTATCGCCCCTTGGTAGTCTCCCAAGTTATAACGGGCAACTCCTGAGTTGATGTAGGCATCGGCATCTTTATCTTTGTAAGAGGTGTGTTTTTTCGCAAAGCCAGGAAATATATCAATACCAAGTTTTGTAGAGCGATCGCACCAATAACATTTACCATAAGTTCGGCTGTAGTAGTGGCTGTCTACCTTTCCACAGATAGTTAACTCATTAACAGCAAGTCTGAGCGCCTTTACCCAATCCCCAGCAGTTGGGCGTAAATTAGGATTTTGATAACCATCATTAAAGCATCTGAGAAAACATCGCTGAACCTCTGGGTGAACAATCTCAAGAGGAATTATCCTTTCTACGGGTTGAATCAAACTGTTTGGTGCATACAACCATAAACCCTGACGGATACGATCATTAGTGTCTGGCTCTTTCCCCGCGCCTATCCACGTTCCTGCAAAAGGACTTTGACCACCAAACAACAATTGATAGATAATCACTGCTAACCGGAAGCGATCGTGTACTTCCGTTTGATCAATGCTAGAAAAATCTTGATCAATCAGTTCCGGTGGTGTATAATCTGGTGAACCAACTGGACAACGATAAATATTGCCATTTACCGGATTCCGAACCTGAAAGGAATCAGTATCAATAATTGAAGGTAAGGCGCGATCGTTTACAAGAATATTTTGCTGCTTGATATCACCCAAAACATAGCCAGAAATGTGAATTGCTTCAATAATTGAGGCGATATTTAGCGCCGTTGTGTGGAGAAAACGCCAATCAACCTCAAGTTTCAAAGCCTTTCTTTTCTGGGGGTTATATATATTAATAAGTTCTTTTCCTTCCTTAATTTCCGGCATCAAAAAGCCCACACAATTACCCTGAGCATCTTTCAGTACCGACTTAGGCCAAGCAAAAGAAATATGATTCAGGTGAGAGTTTGGCTCTTTGGGTTGGTGCGCTATCATCACCGCCAACTTTTGCACATGCTCAGGAGTTTGGTTGTGATAAATTTTTGCTAAGTAACCATTGCGATTTGTTTGCCAAACCTTCGCTTCACCACTAATTTTAGGTTCACCCAGCAGAGTAATCCATTGACCCGTACTGGCACAGGTGAAAACTGTCATCGAATTTTACTCTCTATCAAAGAAGCACAAAAGTAAGGTTTTATCATCGTCAGTGCGAGAATTTAGCCGTTCAGAGTTGAGGAATTCCATCAGATATTTATCTTCGTCCTCTCCATTAACAGGTTCGTGCAAGAATTCCTCCAAAGGTTTAAAGAAAGGTGAGAAGGGTTCCCAGTCGCTCAAGCGAATTGCTACTTTTTCGAGTCCATCAGTGGAAGCACAAATAAACTCTTGTTTTTCGCAAATCACCTTTACCTGCATTTCTTTTACTGCATTTGTTGAGGTGATAAAAGTCGTTTCATTAGCAAACTCACCTTTATCTGGCTGAAACAACAGTTGATATTCTGACTCTTGGGAACGCTTTACAATAAATCCATCCCCGATTTGCATAGCTGCAAACCAGTCAGGAGTTGCCACGAAAACCAACAATGTACAAGCTAAATCATTGACAGAATGATTTTCTTTGGCTGCTTGCTCATGTAACTTTGTAATAGCTTTTTTTACAATCTTAGCAAACAGTTTCTCAGCTTCTTCTTTGGACAGTGGTTGAGAAAAACCTGGCTCTAATTCTTCTTCCTTCTGAGGAGATTCATTAATATCAGAAAAGCATTTGAGTACGGTTTCTACCGCCAACTTAGCACCAATATCAGAATATTTAGCACTACCAGCACCATCAGCAACCGCGCCTACAATAATCAGATCATGAAAGATGCGATAATCCCCATAATCTTGACAAACTATACCCTGGTTTGTATGACTTGTTCCGATCGCAGAACGCGCAACAGCTTTCCAATTCACAAAATTTCCTCCTAACTGCTAATTTGACCCCATCCCATAGCCGGTAAAGCTACAGCTTGCCCTACTTTGCCACTAGAAACCCGTTTCATCGAAGCAGAAAGCCAGACAAACAGCTCACGAAAATCTAAGCCGTTTAGCATAACTGGTGGACGTTCAGGAGGAGAAATTTGTTTGAGGATATTCATATCAGCATCCTTTACACCAACCGCAAAAAATGATAGTCGGCTTTGTGCTTCTGCTTCTCTCAATCTTTTCGCGGCTGAATCCCAGGAGTCAGTTGGCGTTCCGTCTGTAATCAAAAATACCCAAGGGCGATAATAGAGAATACCGTTGTCTTTATAAGTCTGTTTCCGATTTTCTAGAAAATCCAAAGCATACTCAATCGCCGCACCCATTGGGGTAACACCAGCTACTTCCAATGTAGGCGGTGTAAATTGGTCAATCGTCACAAAGTCTTGTATCAGTTTAACTATGGGGCCAAATGTGATCATCGCCACTTCCACACTCAGCGATGCTTGGGAATCTTTTACTACATCTTCTTTGAAAGCAGCAAGTCCTTGATTTAACTCTTGGATAGGCTGACCTGACATAGAGCCAGAAGTATCGAGTAAGAGAATTACAGGGCAACGATTTTCTGGATTTTCAACGAATTCAGGCAATCCTACAGGCATTCGATGCTCCTAAATTGAGTCAACTGGTCTGAGAGATAAATCACTTACATTATTAGCTTAAAAAAAACACTTTTGCAGTAGTACTTATACGTATAAATACTACTGTCTATTTGCCTGATTGAAAGCGTTTGTACTTGTTAGCTGATAAGTAGTCGGACGGAATTAATTTCACAATCACAGTAAATATTAAGGTTTTACCCCACCCTAACCCTCCCCTTATA
>NZ_JABXKM010000046.1 GCF_017115025.1 Nostoc sp. NOS(2021)
CCCCATTCTCTTTCTGTTCAAAATTTTCCATTGGGCTTAGTCTAACTCCTAAACTAGAAGGATGGATGAGACTCATATAGTTAGAGATAATAAACTGTAAAGAAAGATTTCATTTAGTTCTATCCCGCAATCAGCTCAAAATGCAGACACGCAAGCTACTCGACTGGTGGCAAACATTCACTCCAATAGCGCGAATCGGGGCGATCGCGTTATTCGTTCCGCTGCTAGTTCTCAATGGTTGGACGCTTTCGGTATTTTTTAATTATTTCCATTCTCTCATAGTCATTTTAGTCGCAGCCTCAGTACTAGCATTTCTGCTCAACTACCCCGTGAGTTGGATGGAGCATCATGGTGCTAGGCGAGAGCAAGTTGCTATCCTAGTATTTCTCTTGGCTTTATCAATTTTATTGGCGTTGGGTGTTACACTTATTCCCCTAGCCCTTACCCAAGCTCAACAACTGGTGGCTCGTTTGCCGGAGTTGATCGACTCTGGACGCTCTCAGTTAATGATATTAAACGAAAAAGCAGAGACTTTTGGCTTACCGATTAACCTTGATGCTCTGGTAGTGCAAATCAACGATCGCGTCAAGGGACAATTGCAAGCGATCGCTGGACAAGTTTTAAATCTGGCGGTAGTTACAGTCACTAGTCTGCTAGATATTCTCTTGACGATAGTTTTGACTTTCTATCTTTTACAGCATGGAGGTGAACTCTGGCAAAGTTTAGTGGAATGGCTACCGAATAAATTTCGCGATCCTTTTTCCAAAACAGTCCGCCTCAGCTTCCAAAATTTCTTCATCACCCAACTCATTTTATCCACCTGTATGGCTTCAGCCCTGATTCCTACCTTTTTGTGGCTGAAAGTGCCATTTGGGCTGTTATTCGGACTAACTATTGGCCTCATGGCTCTCGTCCCCTTTGGCGGTTCTGTAGGCATCGCCCTGACTACATTATTGGTAGCGTTGCAAGATTTCTCAATGGGTGTGAGAGTGTTGATAGCAGCAGTAATTGTACAGCAAATTCTCGAAAATTTAATTGCCCCCCGAATTTTAGGCAGCTTTACTGGCTTAAATCCAGTTTGGATTTTAATTTCAGTCTTGACAGGGGCAAGAATTGGTGGACTCTTGGGTGTAATTGTGGCAGTACCCACCGCTGTTGTGATTAAGACTGCTATAAGTGCCTTGCGTCCTGGTAGCGAGACAAACGACAGCGCCACTGGGGAGATAACTGCACCCGTTGCAGCAAACGAGTCCCCGAAAGCTGACGCTAAAAACACTCTGAGCATTTCTGAAGCGACATTACCCTAGAATTAAATTCAAAATTCAAAATGATGCTCTCTACGAGACGCTCTTGCTAGCTTGCTTCTGGGCAGGAGTACGCGGACTCGCTAACAAAATTCAAAATGAAGAAATTTGGAATTTTTTATTGTGGGTTAATGATGGAACCCATAAATAAAACGCTTCCCGTCTGATTATCCCTAATAGCACAGAAGAAGGGACGATCAACAATCATTCGGAATGGTTCTGGTTCTTCTCTGAAAGCTGTTGCTACTATTCCCACTGAAGTAGCCGCAGCCGCTTCGGTGCCTTCTTCGTTCACCTCGACAAAAGTTTTATGTTTAACTTCGCTAATGGCAAAATTTTTACCCATGCCAGAAAAATTGGCTTTGTTGCTGAAAGCCTCCCCCATGCCTAAACTTTTCAAGGCATCATTGAGTGTAACTTCGTAATCTGTTTTGAAGCGGGGTAGGCGAATAAACCCTTTTTGTTTGTTGAACTGAGTCATCCATTTTTCCCAGTTTTCAACATTCAAGTTTTGATAGAAGGCTTTGAGGTTAGAGTTCTGTTTGGGCAGGAATATATAAAAACTGAATTTACCATCTTTACCGTAAGGTAAACTAACTGCCTGAAATTGTTTGCTTTGATAGTATCTATAGTCACCGCCCTGTGACATCATCGGGAGTTGTTTTTGCCTGCCAGATGTGATGTAAAAAGGATGTTGAGCGGTTTGATTTTTATCAAATTCCTTACTCCATTTTCCTTTAAAATATATGGCGCTAATCAGAAATAATACCTGGTCTGGTTGAATTTTTTCAACTATTTTATTAATTTTGCCATTAGTATTTTCTTTTACCCAGTTATTGATAATATTAGGTGCGGCAGCATCTTTAAAGTTTAAATTGCTGACCTTGGCTTTATAGAAATCCTGGGTTCTTTTGAGAAAGTCTGGCGCAAAGCTAATATCTTGATTTGCCCAAAGTGAGTTAGCGATATTCAGTTGCACTTTTGCATCTGGATTGTCTAAAAGCTGCTTTAATGCCGCCGCGTAAGAAGAGTTGATTTCTGGTAGATTCATCCCCTGTAATTCCAGGGTTTTTGCCATTGCTTGTTGAGTCGAGCCGCTAGCGCCGTTGTAGGTCATAGCTAGAGCGATCGCAACACTCGAAGGTGAGATAAAAACATTCTTTTCACCCCGATCATTTTTCAGAACTTCTGAAAACAGTTTGAAGCCAAACTTATTGCTAGACTCAACGATTTTTGTATCAGTGTTGAGTGTTTTTTTTTGCAATGGAGTTTCTGGCTGAGGTAAACTAGATTGGGCAAGGGCACTTTTATTACTATCGACTTGAGAACACCCTAATACACTGAATAGAACAACACTTGCAGCGGCCAGAGCATAACGTCTGCCCAGACTCACACCATAACGTCTTTGCAGGAAATTTTCTTTCGCGTCACTAAATTTCTGCCGATTCATTCTGATACCTCACTTGCCAAAGATTCCCAATCTGTGCTTATGCTTGACGCAGATACTGTGTCAATGATTAACTATTGCATTTGCTCCAATAGAAAAATAGGACTGTTACAGAAACTGTAACAGCAAGTTAGTAGCTCAGAAGAATTAAACACAACTTGTGATAGTTGCAACCCGAAATCATTCGTGAGAAAATACGCAGGCTAAAAATTAGCTTCTTTTTAAACTGAAGCAATACGCATAAATTTGAGGATAATCCGTGTGAAAGCCTTTGTTTTAGTCATAATTTAATTGTCACATTTTAGACCTAGCATTAATAAAGCAAGATATTGTTTTCTCATGAATCACTTAGGATTGCTATAGTTGCAAATTCCTTATTCAGGCAGCTATGCAGACGAGTTATGAAAAATTTTGATTTTTAGGAATTTTCCTATTTATCTATGACTTACGCATTGACAAAAAAATACTAAATATGGGTAATTTTAAAAACCACATCTTTTGTAAGGGCACAGCAATGCTGTGCCCCTACAGCATGGTCTATTTACGATCGCAGGATTAATTAAGAAAAGCCTGAAATAACCTATTTTAGTTAATGCACATCACGATGCATTTGTACAGTGCGTAACTCCTAATTCGGGCACACGGCTCTGCTGTGCGCCCCATAGGAGATTCTGGTTCAAATAGATTGAAAAACGCTGGAATTTTACACAAATACTTATGCTACCGTATTTCAATTGATGGGCACACTCCACCAAGCTAAACTATAAGATTGAGTCGCTTCATTGAGCTTTTGACGAAACTGGACGCGGATTTTGTAATTGCCACTAGCAGCAACGGGGCAGAAAATATGTTCTACACTATCGATTTGGCTGATTGAGGAGCAAACAGTACCAGCATCGGAATTTTGAGCATCAGCTTTTACTAAGTATAGGTCGAGATTATTCAAACCGCGATCGCGAAAATTTTCGCCCACGTCATATTGCTGGTTTTTATTTTTATCAATTAACTCTACCAATCGATCCCAACTCAGGGTGACAGCAACAAAACTCCCCTGCTTTAACGGTTTTGCTAACATATAGTCAACAGATGTTCCAACATTAATTGTGCGATAATCCCAACCAATAGCCGGCACCGCAGCTGATGGCGGCCATTCACCACCACTAAATTGCTGATAAGCGCGAAATGCGTTCAAATGACCTGCTCCCATTTGAGCATCCAAGGGAATCTTTGGATCTTTATAAGCATCAGAATCTAGCCAGTTTTGATTTTGTTTATCAATTAGCGTTCGAGTCATTCCCAACCGTAAGCCATCACCGCTATCTTGGATTTTGTCTGCTGAATTCAGCAATACAGCTTTCATCACTTGATGATGGCGAGAATCGATGCTCCAGTGGGGCTGTTTTGCCCGGAGCTGTCGGTCAGCAAATTCTTGCAACAGAGCAACAGTAGCCGTAACTTGAGGCGCTGCAAAACTTGTCCCTGTAACCTTATTGAATTTGCCATCTGGATTGAGCAAAGGAATATTATTCCCAGGAGCAACTAAACTGATAGCGCGACGCCCACCAAGATCAAATTCCCTTCCATTTAGCCTTCCACTCACTCCTTGGTTAGCACCGGCGAGATTAGCCACGTCTACTTTGTTAAAAACTCCCCCTCTGCGGGATGAAAAAGCCACGTTAACTCCGTTAAAATTATCTGTAGGAATGGGAATACCGCCCTTACCCTGATTGCCAGCGATCGCATACAAAACATCATGAACGCGACTAGACCAGTCAACACATAAAGTTAGTAAAGCATTGCCGTCTAAGGTAGCCTCTGGTCGAGGATCGCGGCTCAGAGGTTCACCAAAGCTAAAGTTAATGGCACGGACATCGCCACCATTTTGTAGCGCTATGTGCTGTGCCGATAAGCACTCTTCTGGCTGACCCATGTTTTTAGTCGAACCCACCGCCGACGAATACAGTCGCGCTCCCGGAGCAACTCCGGGCAAAGCTTTGTTTTGACTCACCATCACACCAGCGACATTGTAGGCGTGGGGGTCAACACCGCTATTTGATTTAGCTGGGCCATTGCGTAAGAACACCGCTGCTAAAGATATGGCGCGATTTTTAGACACCGCCTTATCCCACCCAAACATTCCCGGTCGGCCAATTTCCACTTGACCAATAGCAATCTTACGACCGATTAAATTATAAGGAGGTTGGTGTAGCTTCAGAGCATCAATACCGTTAGTTCCTAGTGCAGATTCTAAAGCTGAAGCAATTACCGGCGCACTCAGACAGGAAGCACTTAATCCCCAAATTATCCAGATTAGTTTTTTAGTCATTAGTTATTAGTCATTGGTCATTAGTCATTGGGCATTGGGCATGGCATTAGTTATTCTTCCCCTGCTTCCCCACTCCCCACTCCCCAAAAAAGCCGGGATCAAAGTTATGAGTCTTGCTCAATGTTTTGTTACAATGCGTACAGACGAGGACGCTTAAAAACCCACTAGCCATGACCCAAAACCTATCTCAAAAGCCCATTGTAATTTCTCCATCTATCCTATCAGCCGATTTTAGTCGTCTGGGTGACGAAATTCGCGCCGTAGACGCGGCTGGAGCGGATTGGATTCATGTTGATGTCATGGACGGTCGTTTTGTACCTAATATTACGATAGGCCCTCTGATTGTGGAGGCGATTCGTCCGGTTACGACCAAGCCACTGGATGTCCACTTGATGATTGTGGAACCAGAAAAATATGTAGAGGGATTTGCTAAGGCGGGTGCTGATATTATCTCCGTACACTGCGAACATAATGCTTCCCCACACCTGCACCGCACGTTGGGGCAAATTAAAGAGCTTGGTAAGAAAGCTGGAGTTGTACTTAATCCTGGTAGCCCTCTAGAGCTAATTGAATACGTTCTAGATTTGTGCGATTTAGTACTGATTATGAGCGTCAACCCTGGTTTTGGTGGTCAAAGCTTTATCCCTGGTGTATTACCCAAAATCCGCAAACTGCGTCAAATGTGTGATGAACGCGGTCTTGACCCTTGGATTGAAGTGGATGGAGGATTGAAGGCAAATAATACCTGGCAAGTTTTGGAAGCGGGAGCCAATGCGATTGTCGCCGGTTCAGCTGTATTTAACGCTAAGGATTATGCTGAGGCGATTACAGCAATTCGCAATAGCAAGCGTCCTACCCCAGAATTAGCCAAGGTTTAATTCATTTTTAGATTAACTGTACTCCACAAAAATCAGGTGGGCAAATTGCCCACCTGATTTTTATTTATACACAAAAAAACTGGAAGCTATTCAAGTTTTGAACTTCCAGTAGTTGCTATATAAATTGAAAGTTTAGAAACCACAGATAATCCAGGTTGGGAGGACTAGGATTACAATAGTCGAAAGAGAAGCGTATGAGATACTAGTTCTACCAGCCACGACAACGATTTCACCGAAACTTTTCTATTTCCGTTCCTGGTATTGGTGTTAAGCGTTTGCTTTATTAACTAAAGCAACACCAACCACAGGATAGAAAGTTTTATAAGCATTACTCGCACCGTCTGCAGTCGGTGAAAGCTGTGTAAAGTTTGGATTGGGAGAAGCTACCGCTCCAAGTTCTCTTTGCTCAGACTTCTTTGAAAATAGAACCACCAGTAGCAACGGTTGGATCATCGGTCTTGGTGTAGGAGTTATTTACTCCATGAAATGCTGACTACTTTTGTAATCAGTTTGATTTATTTCATAGTCAGAACTAATCATTGATCTTATTTTTTAAAATTAACTTGTTTGCCAATCACCTCTTTTTTGGTTGAAGTTGTAGTTTTTATTAGTTTACCAATCTCATCAGTATATATTTGCCATTTTGGCAGATTTTTGAAAAAAATATCAAATTAATCACTGCTATAGAAAACCTGCCATGCTAGAAATTTTAAATTAGCATAGCAGGCTCTCAGACACTCAATCAACTCTAGGGCAGAATCTATTGATTCAAAATAGTTCTTAATTGAATCCACAGCGTTTCAAGGAAATATCTTGAGTGTTTTCTGGTTTTAATTGCGATTTACTTGATTGATGATCGTTAATTTGGTGTGCCCTTCTCTGATCTAAACTACCACCACGAATTTCTGTTTTTTCCTTTCCAACTACTTCCAGGTAAGCTAAGTCTTTGATTTTGCTTAAGCAGCTTGATGATCCATTACTATCAGATATTGCATCATTAGCATGTTTCAGCATTTTGATATTTTCACTTTGCTGTTCATTTGTCCTACTGGCTTTAGAGTTTTCTTTGAGTAATCGATTGTAGGTGCGATATGGAATGTAATGCAGAGGATTATAGCCAGCAAATCGCAGCATTAAAACACATGCCCACGAATATTTGCCAGCAAGAATTGCTTCAACTAGTTTGTCAAATTGTTGAGCCTTTACTGTCTTATCTAAGTTACTACTAATGCCAGCAATGTCTTGATTCATCATAGGTTTTAGTTATCTGGGATGAAGTAAACTAGTTCAATTTCTGCGATTGTTGGTGTTTCAATGAGATTTACACAAACTGCACTAGCCTTTTTGCAGCTGTTTAATCGCTTGTGGAAAAATATCATCAATGGGAGTGAAAGGTAAAAATTTACCTTTTGTCTTGTCATCTGACTGGTAGGACAAAAGTCTCGCGTGGCTCTTGGTAGATATAATTTTGTCCTCTTAAACTTTTTCAACTCCTAATTCAATAAATTTTATCTGTTCAACTGCTTGTATTTCTTACTACTGCTGAATTAAGCATTTTCCGGGAATTTTGCATATTGTTTTCGGCTAGGAGAGAAAATTTATTTATATTTGAGCGTTAACAACGCTATTGCTATTTATACTATTTTTTGTCGTTAATGTCATCTACTAAATTAGCAGATTAATAAGTTAAATTTACTGAATATATTTCGATACGTACTTGAGGATTGTGCAACTTTGAATTTTGTCCTTATTCCCTAATTCGTGAGGGGTCTTACCCCTCACTCAATATCAATTTAAACCCTTTATTATTGTCGAGTATCTAAAATAGATTACCATTAACCATGAGGTAAAGCAACTTATAAAGATAGTAATATATAGAGATTTTGAAAACGCGAGCAGCCATAAGCATTGAAAGAATTTTCAATTAGATAATGTTATCTATTAGCCTTGTATCTCTTGGTTTACAAAGACTACAGCTTTCGCTTATCTAAATGAAGTCGCTGTAAACTGCTGATGAAATATTTATGAAATCAGCCAGGAATTCGCAGATAGCCTAGTTTTAAAATAGAATTAATAGTTAGTAGTAATATATAGGAATTCGGTTTGATTCCTGAATTTACTTGCGTGGGCAGGGAACTCTTAACAGGGAATAGGGAATAGGGAACAGGGAACAGGCAACGGAAAGAAGGGATAGATTGGTACTGAGTCTTGTTCAAAAATCAAATAGGAGTACTATATATAGTTTTAATTATCATCAACTGAGTTAAGCACAACACCCGTAACGGGATGCTTTCAACAAAAAAGATGTAGCAGGCTAAACCTCTACAACTTTAGAGAATTCACTAATAGAGAGAAAGCTAATTAACAGAGAATATTGCTAAGTTGATCCAGCAAAAGTTTGGATGTGTACTAATATCTAACAGATTTATATAGGTGAGATTACAGATGCAGTTGCAGTTGGGCTAAGTCGTAATAAAAACCACCAATTGCCATGAGTTATTGATGAGTGCCTTGCTCAACATATCTCGGTCTAGAATAAGGATATAGTCGCATGATGAAGGTGGTACAGTTTGATTAATCTGGATTAAGTTCTGTTGAACTCGATATCTATGGCGCTAGTTGCTTCATCCAAAATCAGAATTGCTGGGTTCTTAATCAGTGCGCGATCGCTCCGCCCGCCGCAGGCATCGCAATTTTTTGTCGTTGTCCACCAGAAACCATTGCACCGCGTTCTCCCACAAAGATGTTGCAGTTCTTGATAAAGTCGTGTGTCTAGGCTAGTTTGGCAGATGCGTTCGCTTGTTCTAAAGTAAATTCTGAGCTATAGGACTCCTATTTGATTTTTGAACAAGACTCAGTACCGATCTATCCCTTCTTTCCTGTTAAGAGTTCCCTGTTCCCTATTAAGAGTTCCCTGCCCACGCAAGTAAATTCAGGAATCAAACCGGATTCCTATATATAGCGACATCTGCCCACGCATCACCAATAATTTTTCAGATTAGGTATACGCTGTAACCACTGTCTGAGGTGAGAAATGTTAATCTGAGCTAGAAAACACGCACTTACTGCGATCGCCCGATATGCTAAAGGTTGTTTGCAAAATAAATGGTCTATCCTAAAAGTTTGCTTAACTGACAGCAACTGAGTTGAAACTTCTCGTCCAATAGTTGCCTTAAACGCAAGTAGTCACACTCGACCCTGGCAAACTAAGTACATAAGATTGTTATTGTCTTCAGTTTCCCCATCTATACCGTAGATAGTTACCTCGTCGCCTAGTTGAAACTTACGGAGAACCCAAACTTGGCTAAATTCCGATTCTAGGTTTGTATCCCCTGCAACTATTCTCAAAAATTTGAGGATAGCCATTTCTGGAGTGGGAGACTGCTGGTTACTTATATATTTCACATCTCCTTGAACTCTTAATGACAAAGAGGAGTTCATGGTTTCATTTCGGTTTTTTGGGAAATATTAGCAAGATTTATGGCTAAAGCTAGTAATATTTGCATTTTTTGAAAGAGTAGTCTTGAATTCTCAATCCTTCAACTCTTACCATTACTGAAATTTTCCTTCGCTTCCGGAAACACTCGGAAAATAAAATCACAAATCTAGACTCTGCTTTCTCAGATGAAGACGGGCTAAATTACGTGGAATACGACCGTTTGTAGGGTAGCACAGCTGTGCTACCCTACGTGTGTAGCATCAAAATGAGAATCGCTTTGATAGCCAATCAATTAATAACTAAGTAAATTCCCCAAATCGCCATTGCCCGTAAGTAAGTGCTAGCGCGGAAAGTACCAGCTGCGGTGATAGCTTCAGGTGTGCGAAATTGCAGACCATTCTCATAAATTTGCTGCACCACAGCTTGCGTCAACCTCAACGCTTCATCTTTCATTCCCATCTGCACAAGAAAAGCCGCCAGCCCAAAGTTTATCCCCGTCCAGACTTCTAGGGGATGAGTAGCTTTGGGATTTTCCGGTGAACCATCAGGACGAACACCATTAGCAGCACCAAACTCACCATTGCAGAATTTCAAAAAGCACGCATCATAAACAGTTTTCAGGGCAGAGAAAGCCCGATCGCTCGGTACAATATCAGGTAAGTCCAGCAGACGAGCATAAAACTGTCCACACAATTGATCTGCCATTACCACATCGGAGCCACTTTCACTATCAAGTTTGTAATATTTCCCATTCCAGAGTTTTTCGTCATAGATGGTGCGAGATTGTTTCAACCAAGCTTCATAGGTAGATTTTTGTAACGCAAACTGTACTGCGTTACCTCGGCGGTGCGTTAATAGAACTTCGGTAATTGCGATCGCAGCCTCCAACGCCGCTAACCACAATCCACCACAATAGGCACTGACACCCTGTAACCGCCAATCATCAAAAGTTTGGTCAGGCGCACCAGAATTTTCGGGAATCCCATCGCCATCAAGGTCAAAAGTTTTCAGGTAGTCGAGAGTTTGAACGATCGCATTCCAACAGTCTGCCAAAAATTCTACATCGTCAGCACCCGTGAGCAGAAAATCACGGTATACTTGCAAGACAAAATCACTACCCAAATCTTTCCATAAATTGCAGTCTTGATAGCTGGTGTAGTTGGTTTTCTCCCAGACGTGTTCATTCGGTGCGCCTAAATCGTGGGGTGTTGCACCTGCGACTTTGCGAACTGCAATCGGACTTTCTGCCTTAATTGTCATGTAATAGCCAATGATTCGGGGAGTATCATCACCTTCAGGAATTGCCCGTGCAAATGCCCGCATCACTGACTTTTCCAATTCGGGAAACAGCATCAGCAGGGCAAAAGAGCCATATAACCGCACATCTAAACTTTCATACCAACGGTAATCTAGGCACTCCAGCACTGCAAACTGACCGATGGGGTCAAATTCCGATGCAGCACTCCAGAGAGTACCGCCGCTAGTGAGGTCGTAAAGCTCATTAAATAGAGCCATCTTAAACCAGTTGGGTAAATCTTCCCGGTCGAGAATGGGTTGTTGCCAAGTTTGAATTTGCGATCGCCAACTTTGATATTCTTGTAGCGCAGTAGATGCGATCGCCCAAGCATTGTTACCACTTTTATCAAAAAAGTCTGTATATCTGCGGTAATAGTTAACTCCAGCCGCAAATTCTGTAATCGGCAAATCCCAAGCGACGACAAAGGGGATTTCGAGAGTTTCGCCTGGTTGGAGAGTGAAACGGATTGCGATCGCCGCCCCTAATTGTGTATTCTCTGTTGCTGGAGTCGTATCTAGATAATTGGGCAAAGAACCATCTTTAGCAAAGCTTTGCCATATTTCCTCACCCGTTCCTTCAGGATTCCATCGGCTGTGGTGAAATATTTCCACCTGGGGATGCTTCAGCGTCGCAATACACCAAGTTCCGTCACCTTCTTGCAATGGTTCATTACTGCCAATCCGACCTAAAAGACAGCCAAACTGTTGTGTATTTTCAACTATTTGGTTATAGTTTCCTGGACTTTCGCCCCAGCGCGGTTGGTATTCGTAAACCGGACTACCATCATCGCGCACCTGCACTTGGGGAGATTTGAGGGCGTTTGTAAACCAGCCCACCATATTTTGCCAAGTGAGCATAATGCTGAGAGTAATAGGTGCATCTGTGGAGTTATGAGCATTCCAGAGGAATATCGCCACAGGGTAGCTAGTTTCTTGGTAATTACCTGCCCAAATCGGGGAAAACTGCTCACAGGTTAACTGTGCTTGAAATACATTTTCATACACAAACCAGCTACGCGGGTATAACGCGTGATAATTGCCCGTCCCCTCCGTGCCGGAGAGTGTTGGATACCACTGCCAAGCTTTGAGAGTGCCATCATCGGGCGCTTGCGTAGATAAAGCGTAGGCTTGGGAAGACGCACCATTGGATTCAAACACACTGAATTGACAAGCGGGAACGTTTTTGAAGGTATGCTCACCGCCGTCGATGTGCCACAGGTTAAAATCTCCCCGTGAAGAACGACCGATGCAACCTGCACCAAAGCCGCCTAAAGGCATACCATGCCAAGGGCCATCATCGATATTACTTGCGTAGCGGACAGTATAAGGTTTGTCCCAGCCTAAACCGATGGGACGGTTCCAAGTGCAAGAGGGAATTTCTGGAGAGAGTTGATTTGTCATCACCTGATGTTACAGCGTGCAGTTACGTCAATGAAGACTAGCGTGATGTGCGATTTTTCTCAAGTAAAACGCGGTACTGGCATAACAATGAACTTTGTACTGGACGGAAGCTTTTGAGATAGGGTTAAATAAAGTGCAAGTTTAATGCATCATCAACTCTATGCTAAACATGAGTCGAGACATCCATTCACTCTCTAGCTTTAAACGCAATACGTTGGAATTCCTACAGCAGATGAAGCAGACAGGAAAACCCGTAGTATTAACAGTTAATGGCAAAGCCGAACTTGTAGTTCAGGATGCAGAGTCTTACCAAAAACTGCTGGATGCGTTGGAAAGATTGGAAGCGATGTCTACGACGGGCTACGCCTACGCCGGAATTAAGCAGGGACTTGAAGATGTAGAGGCTGGTAGAACCAGTACTCTTAGAGAATTTGAGCAAGAAATGCAGCAAAAGTATGGCATTTCAAGTTAGGGTGACTCAGACTGCAAAAGCTGAAATTGATACTGCTTACTCTTGGTTGAAAGAGCGCAACTCAGTTTATGCGGATAAATGGTTTCGGGAGTTGATGGATAGTATTGCTACTCTGCAAGAAAAGCCTCTACGTTGCGCTCTAGCTCTAGAAAATGACGCACTAACTGAAGAAATCCGTCAACTTATTTAGGGTAAGTCAAGAAATAAGTACCGAATTTTGTTCGTTATTCGGGAAGATACTGTTTTTGTGCTTCATGTACGTCATAGCTCGCAAGCTCCACTGATAGGCGAGGAAGTTGACGAGGAAGAAGAATTTTGATTGTTAAAAACGTGGCGTAGACGCGTTGGCGTAGCCTCTCGTAGAGAAGCGGCTTGTCGTAGCGCTCACCTTTTGAACTTGGTAATCTTTATTGGTGTCATGGAAATTTTAATTGTATATGTGGGCACTCTAAAAGTAAGAACCATGCCAGAGACTAATTTTTATGTCCACAGCCCCAATTAGTGCAACACTAGCGCAATCAGAGAGAGATGCTGTGTTGCAAGCGATCGCCACAATTAAAGAAAAGCTACCATTTTTGATTGATTTAACTAACGAGGAACGAAAAGCTTTACCCAAAATGGGAGATAAAAGCCGCGCCTTTGTCAGCAAAGCATTGGAGGTGGCGACACAGAACCCAGAGTTTTTACCGCGATCATTTGACCTGGATGAAATGCGGAAGGATGTACAATTGTTTGAAGCGTTGTATCCAGTATTGCTGTCGCTGACGCAATTCCATGAATTGGTGGATGATACATTTTTAGCGGTGGGTAGTGAAGCCTATGCAGCCGCGTTGCAGGTGTATACTTATGCCAAAGCTAGTGGACAAGGCGCTGGTTTAGAGACAGTAGTTGAGGAAATGGGGCAAAGGTTCGCCCGTAAATCTCGGAAAGTCAAGCCTCAAGCAGCAGCGTCGTAGAAAATAATTCGGCGATCGCACTTCTAAGGTGCAATGTTGAGGCTCTGAACTCGGATGTTGGATTGACACTCCCCATAGCTACACAAACTTCGCTACGCTGGGTTTGTTAAAGCTAGGGGATTCTTGGCTCAACGAAACCACTTAAACTAAGTACCTTGCAGTGCCTAGCTCAGAGGTGGGATTCTCCCCAAGCGTTAATTTGGGTATGCCCTACCCTATTCGCATTACTGCGAGTCCTTTTTGAGATTGAAACAAAACATGTCTCAAATACTGTTCGTCTAGCTCCTCTGAATCTTTTACCTACTGCAAGGTGGAGTCTAGAAAAATGCAGTAGAACCGCATAGATTCAATTTTCAAGGATCAGTGCTTTGTCTTTCGACAGCTAGGTTTTTAAACAGGTTGAATACCTTGCCTGTTCGTTTCACTATATCATTTAGAGGCGACTGAAGTCGCAAATCGCTTTCATCCCCATAGCTAAAGCTAGGGGCATTAGCTCGTTTTTCGGTAAATTGCTCGGCGTTCCGAGTTCTGAACTCGAAGCTTCACCCTCTGAACACGAAATTTCAAGATAAGAACACGAAACTTCGTGCTTTAAACAGCAACATCCGAGATCCAAAAGCGATCGCTTACTCTTTGAACTCGGAACTTCGTGCTTTGAACAGCAATATCCGAGATCCAAGAGTGAATGATGGTGAGTTTAGGGCGTAGGCGTAGCCCGTCGGAGCGATCGCTTCCATAATTCCTAGCAGAGTTGAAGGTATAAAGCTTATCTCTGCTAAAACAAAACCTTAAGTGCTGGAATTTTGCTTGTTCTCAGGAAACTTACACTTTACCTCGATTTCAAAATTACTCTCCGCCGAACCTTCGGTTACGAAGGGGATACCAGTTTTTCCGCCTATCTTCAAGCCAAACTTCAGAGTCACCTCTTCGACTTCAGCAGCACCTAAATTTTTAAAAGCGCCAATGGCATATGCAGAAGCAGTCGCGCAGGTACTAAAAGCGGATGGTGATTTTGAGGATATCGCTGTTCTCAAAGGGAAAGTTAGTACAAATAAGTTGGCTGAAGCTTTAAAAACACTTTTGCAACAACAAGCAGATAAAAAGGAAGCCCTAATTTACTTTACAGGGCATGGCATCACCGTATCTGACAGCTTAGGAACACAACAAGCATATCTAGCTACTTCTGACTTGACAATTGTCACTCAAGGCAAGCAAATTCTTGAACAAACAGGCGGAATTAGTCTTCTCAGTCTCAACAATTTAATTAGAGATTCCGACCTGAGTAGTCTAGTAGTGCTGTTAGATTGCTGTCATAGCGGTGATTTTCTAGAACGCAATCTCATCGAAAAAACTCTTACCGCCTTTATTTCACAGCGCGATTACTACTTTATTGCTGCTTGCAGAGGTTTTCAACAAGCCTATGCCAAAAAAAGCGAACAACACAGTATTTTTACAACAGCTTTGCTGGCTGGTTTATCAGCAGAGAAGGCTAATAAGCATGGACAGGTGACAAGCGCTGATCTCTTTGGTAGTATTAGCGCCGAACTTAAAGGTAGTGGTCAACAACCGATTCAAATGGGTTGGGGAAGTTCCATTACTTTAGTTACTCACATGGATCAAAGACAAGCTCAGAGCTTTGAAGTTAAAGAAGAATGCCCATACCAAGGATTAAAGGCGTTTGAAGCCGAACAAAAAGAGTTTTTCTTTGGACGCAAGCAGGTTGTTAGAGAAATTCTGGCAAAATTCAACGAAAAACCCTTTGTTCCCATCATTGGCGCGTCGGGGAGTGGTAAATCTTCAGTAGTGCGGGCGGGTTTGATTCCAGAATTATTAAATAATCGGGGCTGGCGAGTTATAGAACCAATCAAACCGGGATTTGAACCTTTAGAAGAATTGAGAACAGCTTTTAAACAATGTTTTAAACAGGCTAATAAACAGAAGCAGTTTCAGACATTGAGTAATAATTACCCAAATAATTTACCTGAAATTATCGAAAATCTCCCAGGCGCAGAGAAATTATTGCTGGTGGTGGATCAGTTTGAGGAAGTATTTACTGGCGGTGCAAGTCAGCAAGAAAAGCAGAGATTTATTGACTTGCTGACTCAGGTAGTAGAAATTACCGATTCGCGGTTAGCAGTTGTAATTACCATGCGAGCGGATTTTCTCGAACCCTGTTTGCAATATCCCTCCCTGACTCAGTTAATTCAAACCCAGGCAGTTTATATGCCACCTTTAACCGGAGTTGATTTAAAGGACACGATCGCCGAACCAGCCAAACTTCAAGGTCATAGTGTTGAAGAAGCGCTAATACTGAAGATTTTAGAAGATGTTAAAGAAGAACCAGGGTTTTTGCCTCTGTTGGAGTTTGCTTTAACCAAACTCTGGGAGAAACGCGATCGCAATCAACATCAACTCACCCTAGAAGAATATGAAAAGTTGGGAGAATTAACTGGGGCGTTGAATCTCCATGCAGAAAAAGTTTATCTTTACCGAGATTTTGAGGAGGAATTGCCAACCCAAAAACGCACTCAGCAGGAGAAAGAATGGATTGGGCGAATTTTTCTGCGCTTAGTGCGAACGGGAGAGGGGGAAAAAGACACCCGACAGCGCCAACCAAAAGCCACACTATTAAATATTGCAGGTGATGAGGCCAATCAGCAGCAAGAACTTAGTGAGTTACTAGATGGGGAAGCGGGATTAGTTAAGGGACGCTTGTTGGTTACAGGGAAAGATGAAAAAGGAGAAGCTTGGATTGATTTAGCCCATGAAGCTTTAATTGAAGGTTGGCAGCAGTTTGCTTGGTGGCGACAACAAGACCGAGATTTGCGGCGGTTGAGCGACAGATTAGCAGATACCCGGCGGGAATGGGTGAACAAAAGGCAGGATGACAAATATTTAATGCAAGGGGGATTGCTGGCGGAAGTCAGGGATAGCTGGCAACAATTGCAAGTGTATTTACAATCACCCCAAGAAGATGAGGATTTTTACCAGCGCAGCGATGCCCATGAAAAAGACCGCATTGCCGAACTGGAAAGAGCGCTTACTGAATCCCGCTTGCGAGAGAAAGCTACGAGGGTAGAAAATTTATTGACAGTCCAACCCCTAGATAGTCTAGTTTTGGCAATTCAAGCTATGGGTGAGAATCTGGAGAAACTACCCCAGCAGATTCTCGCACCAGTTCAGAACATTTTGAATCGGGTGATGAATAAAGCAAGAGTCTCAATTCCCTTCCGTGGTCATGAAGGTGATGTCATTTCTGTCGCCATCAGCGCCGATGGGCAGACGATTGTCAGTGGCGGTAGTGACGGCACTGTGCGGTTGTGGAACCTGCAAGGTCAGACCTCAGCTGAACCTTTGCGTGGTCATGAAGGTGATGTCATTTCTGTCGCCATCAGCGCCGATGGGCAGACGA
>NZ_JABXKM010000027.1 GCF_017115025.1 Nostoc sp. NOS(2021)
ACTTATCGGGGGTCTAACCTAGTATGGGTTAGACCCCTAATTCGCCAGCAGCATCCTTAGAGAAGTCGGGGATCTTGTTGTTCACGAATGATTAAGTAGGGCTATAGATTTTAGTTTACAGTGATCTGGATCACACCATTTGGAAAGTTAAGATCGATAATATCAAGCAGATAAACACCTAAAAACTGTCAAAAGGAGG
This sequence comes from Nostoc sp. NOS(2021), assembly GCF_017115025.1. Lineage (GTDB taxonomy): Bacteria > Cyanobacteriota > Cyanobacteriia > Cyanobacteriales > Nostocaceae > Nostoc. Next base: position 200 of record NZ_JABXKM010000027.1, read on the forward strand.
AGCTAAAAAGCTCTACCTTTTACAAGATAAAAGGATGCATGATACCTTGATGAGCACTAAACTCACCAGTTTTGAATTCTTACCAAGTCATCTAAAAAAATGAGAAAAAGGTAAATGGTAATGCTCGACCTCTTACTAGAAAATCAATTAAGCGCTCCCAAAAAAGTTAAAGTTAAAAATGAAATTTTGGCACGCCTTCAAGATCGAAACCCAGAACCTTTAAATGCCGAAATAAATTTTTATAAAACTGAATTACTTCCCTATTTTATCAAGTTGAGCCAACACAATCCTGTTTTCAGTGTTACAGAGCAATTACGGCTTTTGGTGGGTGTTTGGACACCAATCTGGTCTACCATATCATTTCATGAAAGTTTACCGAAAAGAATACAAGACCAGTGCTTCCAGATTTTCCAGCAAGATGGTTACTGTGCCAGTATAGCTCGCTATATACTGGCAAAAGAGTCGTCTCTATCCCAGAATTTTCAATCACAATTACCAGCTTATGATTTCATGGTAATCCAAAAGTATGGAGTTCAAAATGGCAAATGGTATCTTCAAAACATTGATAGATTTCAGGCTTTTAAAAATAGAGAAATTCCTCTAACTTTAGAATCAGTCTACAACTGGTTTACTAATGTAGTTAACACTAAAGTCAAGCCGAATGCGTCAAAAGTGGCTTTGCCTAAAGCTCTCAACTTAGAAAATATAGAGATAAATGATGCTAAGGAATTTCAAAAAACATCCTTAGCAACTTCTCAAGTGTTTGAGCATTTATATATAGATAATGACTGGCGACTTGTGAAAACTCAAGCAGATGCCTCACATCTACCTAGTTACACAATTGCTGTGAGGAGACAATAATTGTAAGATGTCTAGTACAGCATTGCATTGGGCGAAAATATGAGAAATGTCGCTGAAAGCAGAGGGGGTAACTGTTGATGAGTAAAGCAACACTCTACAATCAGGACTTTCTGCTGTGGACACAACAACAAGCTGAGTGCCTGAAGAAAGGACGTTGGGCTGAGTTAGACGTAGAACATTTGGTAGAGGAACTAGAGGCTTTGGGTCGGAGTGAACAAAAGGAACTTGGAAGTTATTTGCAGGTGCTTTTAATGCACTTACTCAAATGCCAATATCTACCAGAGCGAAAAACCAAAAGTTGGGTTAACACAATCTCAAACTGCCGAAATAAAATTCAGGATTGTCTGGAAGATACTCCCAGTTTGCAGCGCTTTCTAGAAGACTGGGAGTGGATACAGAAATATTATCGCCGCGCCCGTCGAGACGCAGCAAATGAGACTCAAATACCAATAGAAACTTTTCCCCTTGAGTGCCCTTTTAGTATCGAACAGGTTATTGAACCCAAGTATTTTGTCTAGTTAGAGCGTTTTTTAACTGAATACGCTTAGGTTAAGGCTGAATGGCACTAAGAAAAGCGTAAATCCCTGGTATTCCTGGCTTTTGGGTGTGGGATGTAGTGATGAAGAAATTTATTCATGTTCGTACTTATTTTTACTTTTTTTGATTGTTTACTACACCCAACACCCAACACCCTGCCCTGACGAGGTTTCACATGAGTCTTCGTGCCATTCCCCCCAGAACTGAAATGCAATAAACCTGTTAACGGGTTTAGGAGAGCGATGTCTACGACGGGCTACGCCTACGCATGACAATACGGTTCGTCAAGCCAAACTGATGATGGTTGAGGACGTAATTCAATAGGTGCGTTGGTGCAGCGATCGCCCATAACGTTCAAGGCAGGAAATCTGCCACTAGAACAAGTACCGTCCGGCTACCAGCAACTAGAAGATGGTTCTTGGTTATCACCCGAAGCTTATCGAATGCGCTTTATCTAAACTTTAAGTAGATGTAGAGTTTTCAACGATGACTGCGACCTGACTGCAATGCCAAGCTAGAGCTTAACTATGTTTGATTAAAAGCGTATCTTTGATGAAGAAAATTATCGGTTATTGTCTGTTAGGTCTAATGTTGGCTTCCAGTACAGGTTTAGAGCGAGTCTCTGCTCAAGGAACCGTAGAAAATGAGCGCCAAGTAGATCAAGGTCAGGATGAGCGCCAAGTAGACCAACGTCAGCATGAGCGTCAAGTAGACCAACGTCAGCATGAGCGTCGAGTAGACCAACGTCAGCATGAGCGTCGAGTAGACCAACGTCAGCATGAACGTCGATTTGGGCAGCGTCAGCATGAGCGTAGATTTGGGCAGCGTCAGCATGAACGCCGAGTAGACCAACGTCAGGATGAGCGTCAAGTAGACCAACGTCAGGATGAGCGTCAAGTAGACCAACGTCAATAATTAGGGATTAGAAAAAGCAAGAGTCACAGTAACTGATGGGCTTGAATAAGGAAAATGGTAGAGTATATAATCGCTACTATGGCTGAATCGCGCTTATTTCCTCTAAGAAATTACTCCTGAGTGATAGGTGCAGCGATCGCTCTACACCGTCGCTGTCCCCCATCCTAAGCAGAAAAAGCTGCCAACAGTTCTACTATTTTTGCCTTGAGTGCTAAAATTGCCTCTTGTAAAGTTTCACTTGGTTCCGTATCTACTAAATGGGCATCACCTGTATCAGCACTTGACCATCATATTGCTAGGTTGCCCTATCGTTAAACATCCTTGCCACTTGTCTTCATAAGTATCGAGTGTAATAAAAAAACGCCGTGGCATTATTAATTCTTCGGGGTTAACAATTAATTGTCCCCAAATAGAGAAGCCGACGTAATACTCCTCATTTTTTTCATTATTGTATTCCCAATCAGTCAAGTTGGGAAAAGCATTTTGAACTTGCTCTAAAACTTATTGTATTTCAGATTCTGTTAGCGATCGCTTGAATATGTTCTTGAAGAGCTTGCTTTTGTTCTGGGGTCATCGGTAAGTAAATACACTCATCTTACTTATTCTGACTGATTTTTGCCCTCTTTGCAAAAACTGGGATGCTCCCGATATCTCGCGGACTCGCTAACGCTGTGCGATCTGAATTTTGAATGGGTGAGTTTTGAATTCAAAAAAGGTCAATAATCTCCCAAATGTTTTGCTATGGATGAGTTCGCTGTGTTTGTAGTCTGCCGTCAGGTAGAGTCGAACAGATGCACCAGAGTCTTAAAGCTGTTACTAATTACAACTTGAATCCTGCACCAAGTGGGTAGATGCGATGGAAAAGTGATTTTACAATTGAATTCATCACAATATGGGAGTAAGAGATGACAAACGCTCGATTGAAGATGCAAGATCCACGTCAGCAATATCCAGGGCCGCCCTTCCCCCGTCAGCCGCAGCCAGCACCGGGACTAGCTCAACAGATGAATCCTCAGCCGGATCACGGCGAACAGAGCTATACAGGAAGTGGAAAACTTACAAACCGAAAGGCGTTGATTACCGGAGGAGATTCCGGTATCGGACGTGCCGTAGCGATCGCGTTTGCGCGTGAAGGGGCTGATGTGGCAATCTCCTATCTTCCCAGTGAAGAACCGGATGCACGAGAGGTTATAGAACTGATCGAACAAACAGGACGCAAAGCCGTCGCTCTTGGAGGTGACATCAAGGATGAGAATTTTTGCCGAAAACTCGTGGCGGACGCAGTAGAATCTCTGGGTGGTTTAGATATTCTTGTCAACAATGCTGGCGCACAAGAAACTCAGCCCTCTCTTGGCGATATCAGCTCCGAGCAGTTCGATAAGGTGCTTAAAACCAACCTATACGCGCTCTTTTGGATTACGCAGTCGGCAGTGCCACACCTGAAACCGGGTGCAGCCATCATTAATACAACTTCTATTCAGGCGTATGAACCTTCAGAGAACATCATTGACTATGCGCTCACCAAAGCAGGCATTGTTGCTTTCAGCAAAGCACTTTCCAAACAAATGATTGAGAAGGGTGTGCGCGTCAATGCTGTAGCGCCGGGTCCGTTCTGGACACCGCTACAGCCTAGTGGCGGTCAGACTCAAGAAAAGATTGAGAAATTTGGCTCTACGGTTCCGATCGGACGACCCGGACAGCCGGTAGAGATCGCTCCAATATACGTTCTCCTTGCTTCACAGGAGGCAAGCTATATCACAGGAGAGGTTTATGGCGTAACGGGTGGTGTCGGTATTGCGTAATTTCCGTTTATATTGTGAGTTGCCAATCGGTTGCTCATGTAATGGAGTATGTCGCGGACTGTAGAGAAAAGGTTTGCTGACACTGTGCTGTTTGCGAGGAGAGCAAAGAACTTGGGGATAAACTCTCACCGAAATAGCACAGTTACAGCCTGACTTTTCACGACTGAAATTACAAAGCAGCAGTTTTTAATACAAAAACTTCTCCTTGAGAAAAAATCCTCGTTTCTTGGCATTTCTCACAACTTCCTCAAACTTTTCACTTATCAGCTAATATAATTGTTAGATGTAATAATATAGATTACCGATCTGAATATGTAAAATTAGTAAAAAATGTTAAAAGTTATTGAAGAGGTTAGTTATGACAAAAGAATATATGGATTCTTTAGAGGCAATTGTTGATCAATTAACATTAGCCGCAGTTCTAGAAATGTTAGAACGAATCAGTCATAAAAAAGCAGAAAATCTCAGAACTCATTGGAAAGATGAGATTTCTGCAAAGCTTTGGGATAAAGCTGCTAGACAGATAGAACAGATAAATATTGATATCTAATTAAAATTAAAATTTTGGTTGTGTTGCAAAGCCGTAGCGTTCGCCCTACAGCCCTTCTCAATGCATCGCCAAATAATTTCCCAAAGAGATTTTTTGTCATTTCTGGAATTTGTCATGTTTGGGTTTCACCAAGGGAAGTGCGAATTTGTTTTTATAGATGAACTGGAATTTATTTAAGATTTGCTCGATACTACTTACACCAGACATAGACTTTCTGGAGCGATCGCTTGTTTCCTCTAAGAAACCTTTATAGGGCTTTAATTACACCCCTAAATTGTTAACATTTCTTAGCTTTCGCCCTTCTAATAAAACCAATTATTTCTTCTAAACTGACCCCTTCATTTTGCATAGATTGGATAAGTGCGATGCCTGCGGCGGGCGTAGACGCCATCGCACCCACAGGAATGCTGCCAATACTCCTCCCCTCCCACTCTCCATCTTCATCCTTTATTTCCCAGTTAAAGCCCCACCTCCAATGAGTAGGATTATCAGGCTGTCTGTGTCCAATAACACGGGGGTAAGATGCGATCGCGCCGTCTTTGAGCTTCTTGTTTTCAATGTATTTGTACAGGCATCCTTTGCGCTGTCTGCCTTTTGGCTTTTGCACAAAACAATTTTTCTTAACCCAAGCGTATTGTTTTTTAACTTCATTCTGTATCTTGTTCTTAAAACAGCGCGATGTTCGTTAGGAATGTCGTGATGCTCGTTAGGAATATCGTGATGTTCGTTAGGAATGTCGTGATGTTTGTTAGGAATGTCGTGATGTTTGTTAGGAATGTCGTGATGTTCGTTACGACAGCTTCTGCATTTCCATATTTTCCAACGTTTGTAACAATAAACGAGTTGCCTGCAATTTCCAGCCCCATTTCTGAATTCTGTAAGCTAATACAGTCCCAACTACAGACGCTAACAAGCCTATGGGTTGATTTAAAGAAATTCCCAATAACAAACCCAATCCCGCAATTCCCCAAAATGGTAAGGCTACCGCTTGTCTTTGTTCTTCCACAATTTGAGTAATTATATTAGATTTTATAGTAGCGAGTAATGCCTCTTTGACTTGCTGCTGTTCTGTTGCCGATACTGTTAAACCTATTTTACGGCGCAATTTTTCTATTTTGCGGGCATCAGTGCTGTACTCAGTTAGCTCATCTTCTGCCATTTTCAATAGTCGTTCTAATTGTATCATTGTGTATTGCATTCGATATTTTGATACCTGACTTTTCGCGTCATGTGGAAAAGCCCACAAAAAACCTAACCCCCTAACCCCCTTTCCGACCCTCTAAGGGGGAAAATTCAAAGTCTCTCTCCTCTTAAGAGAGAGATTTAGAGAGAGGTTTTCCAAATACCGTGAAAAATCAGATTTTGATACAGCTATTAACGTGAATAATTGTTAATTTTTATTCACATAGCTTTGCATTTCATCGCCAAATCTAAAATTGAATATGGGCAAAATATACTAGCGGTTATACACTGACAAATTGAGTATAAACTTAAAAGGTAATATTTATGGCTACAGTATCAACAAGCACTTTATCTCAATTTTCCAAAGAGCGATCGCTCATTCTCTGGTTTGATGAAGTTGGTATTGCTGATATCCCTGTAGTTGGTGGGAAGAATGCCTCACTGGGGGAAATGATTCAACAGCTAACGCCCAAAGGTATTAATGTTCCCGGCGGATTTGCCACCACTGCTTACGCTTATCGTTATTTTATTCAATCAGCAGGGTTAGAAGCAAAGCTACGCCAACTTTTTGCTGACTTGGATGTTGAAGATGTCAAAAATTTACGGGAACGAGGGAAAAAAGCGCGATCGCTATTAATCCACACACCATTTTCTGTAGAATTGCGAGAAGCGATCGCCACAGCTTACCATAGTCTTTGTGAACGATACAATGCAGAGACAGATGTGGCAGTCCGTTCTAGCGCCACTGCTGAAGACTTACCCGATGCTAGTTTTGCCGGACAGCAGGAAACTTACCTCAACGTTGTCGGTGCCGAAGGAGTTTTAGCAGCTTGTCATAAATGCTTTGCTTCCCTATTTACCGATCGCGCCATTTCTTATCGCCACACCAAGGGATTTGACCATTTTAGCATTGCTTTAGCTGTGGGCGTGCAAAAAATGGTGCGCTCTGACTTAGCAACTTCTGGGGTGATGTTCTCCATTGATACAGAAACCGGTTTTAAGGATGCGGCACTAATTACAGCCGCCTACGGTTTAGGAGAAAACGTTGTCCAAGGGTCTGTAAATCCCGATGAATATTATGTTTTTAAACCAACTTTAAAAGCTGGTTTCCGCCCAATTATCGATAAAAAATTGGGCAGTAAAGAATTGAAAATGATTTATGATGACGGCTCCAAATTTACAAAAAATATTTCGGTTTCGGCCAGCGAAAGAGGCAAATTCGCCCTGAGTGATCAAGAAATTTTACAATTAGCAACTTGGGCGTGTTTAATTGAAGACCATTATTCCCAAGTCCACGGTATTTACACTCCAATGGATATCGAGTGGGCAAAAGATGGGATTACTAACCAACTTTTTATTGTGCAAGCGCGTCCCGAAACCGTCCAGTCACAGAGGACGGGAAATGTATTGCGGAGTTATCGGTTGTTATTGGAGACTGGGAACTGGGGACTAGGGACTGGAGAAAAATCTTCGCAATCCCTAATCCCTCTAATTACCGGGCGGGCAATTGGTGAAGCAATTAGTCAAGGAAAAGCACGTCTAATTTTAGATGTTCAGAAACTCGGACAGTTCAAAGCCGGGGAAGTTTTGGTGACAGAGAGAACTGACCCCGATTGGGAACCAATTATGAAACGCGCCAGTGCAATTGTCACTAATTCTGGGGGACGAACATGCTTTGATGGAAAAACAAAGGTTTTAACCAATAAAGGTTTTATGACCTTGCGTGAGATTTATGAGCAAGGTTATGAAGGTTTGCTAACTCTATCATTAAATACCCAGACGAACAAAATAGAGTGGCAACCAATTCTTGATTCAATGAAAAGACAATCAAAAATGATTAGTGTCAGCGTCTCTCAAACAGGTAGAATTACTGACAACTACTTGCGCCTGACTCCAGATCACAAAATGGTTAATATTAGAGGTGGTGAATATCTAAAAACTGAAATTCAAGATATGCTTGCAGCCCAAGAAATGGTGGTAGTAGCAGAAAATATTCCCCAGCTGGATGCGCCTCAAAAAGAAAACATCAAGCAATTTATAGAAGCCCTGGCGACTAGAAGTCACGGCTACACAGACAAAACCCACCTGCGTGGGTTAAAAACTCTTGATTCTTCATTAGTCCACGCAGGTGGACTTTGTTTGTCTAGTAGCGAATTCTATTCGCCCAATACTTTTCAAACATCCTCTAAACAAATAGCCTCCAATTTGTACGATAAAGAGCAAAATATTGTTAGTATATTGCTCAACAAATCTGTGGTATTTGCTTATAATTTCCTCGCAGGTGTAATTGATAGAAATGGCTGTTACTTTAATAATCGCATTCATATATATGTGTTAGAAGAACTTCTATTACAAGCTGTAATTGTCGCTTGTTTAAAAATAGGTACTGTTCCTCAAGTGACGAAAAATAGAGGAATACACAATGTACAGTTGGTTGAGAAATTAGCAGAAATATTGCAGTTTACCAATAGAGTTAAAGGTAAAGTTAGCGATAGAGTAATACAAACACGCTTCTTTGCTACCAAACAACTATTTGGTGATAACACCATAGGAGAGATAAAACTCAGAAGAGATAATAATTTCCTAATCTCTGACAAACAACTACAGAAAATTGGCAAATTCCATCAACTAATTGCAGGGGATATTCGGATGCAACGGGTGGTTGCAGTTGATCAAGATACTCTTGATGATGATGTGTTCAATATTACAGTTGGCGAACATCATAACTATGTTGTATTCACCAACAAATATACACCAGTGATTGTCTGTAATTGCCATGCAGCAATTATTGCACGAGAATTAGGTGTACCTGCGATCGTGGGATGCGGCAATGCTACAGAAATATTGAAACCTGGTCAAGAGGTAACAATTTCTTGCGCTGAAGGCGAAGAGGGAAAAGTTTATGCAGGCTTATTACCTTTTGAAGTTCAAGAAGTTCCTTTAGAGAACTTACCCCGCACCCGCACTCAAATTTTAATGAATGTGGGTAATCCTCAAGAAGCATTGAGTTTATCAGCAATTCCCAACGATGGCGTAGGTTTAGCACGGACAGAATTTATCATCGCTAACCAAATTCAAATTCATCCAATGGCCTTGATTCATTATGAATTGTTAAAAGATGAATTTGTGAAAGCTAAAATTGCTGATATTACTGCACTTTACGACGATAAACCCCAATATTTTGTAGATAAATTAGCCCAAGGCATAGGTAGAATTGCGGCGGCATTTTATCCCAAACCAGTGATTGTGCGAACGTCAGATTTTAAAAGTAATGAATATGCCAACTTGTTAGGTGGGCGACAGTTTGAACCCCATGAAGAAAACCCAATGCTGGGTTGGCGAGGGGCGGCGCGTTACTATGATCAAGGTTACAGAGAAGCTTTTGCCCTAGAATGTCATGCCATCAAGCGGGTAAGGGAAGAAATGGGTTTGACGAATGTGATCCCAATGATTCCCTTTTGTCGCACTCCCGATGAAGGGCGTTTGGTTTTGGCAGAGATGGCAAAAAATGGTTTAAAGCAAGGTGTTAACGACTTGCAGGTTTATGTGATGTGCGAGTTGCCGAATAATGTGATTATGGCTGAGGAGTTTGCTGAGGTATTTGATGGTTTCTCCATTGGTTCTAATGATTTAACTCAGTTGACACTGGGGATAGATAGGGATTCGGCATTGGTGGCGCGGTTATTTGATGAACGCAGTCAGGGTGTGAAGCGAATGGTGAAAATGGCCATAGAAGCGGCGAAAAAATGCGATCGCAAAATCGGCATTTGTGGGCAAGCACCCAGCGACTATCCAGAATTTGCTCAGTTTTTGGTGGAACAAGGAATTGACTCGATTAGTCTGAATCCAGATTCGGTTTTAAAGACGATGCTGGAAGTGGCAAAAGTCGAGGGTAGTAATTTGTAATGACGCTCGCGGACTCGCTACCGCTACGCTAACGTAATTCGAGTAATTTATGCCAGTTAGAGACCGCTACCACCAGAACGTCAAAAATGCCCTAATCAAAGATGGCTGGACGATTACCGACGATCCCTTTCATTTGAAGTGGGGAAAAAGGGATATGTATGTTGACTTGGGTGCAGAGAAATTGATTGCTGCTGAAAAGGAAGGACAGCAGATAGCCGTTGAGATTAAAACGTTTCGCAGCGTATCGGACATGACCGCTCTCGAACACGCATTGGGACAGTACCTTGCATACCGCTCTGTGATGACTAGAACCAATCCCGATCGCGTTCTCTATCTCGCCGTTCGGGACGAAGTATACGCCGATATCTTTGATGAGCCAATTGCTAAACTTTTGGTAGAAGATTACAAAGTTTATATTGTTGTATTTCAGCTAGAGCAAGAGGTTATTTTTAGATGGATACCTTGGAGCAATACAAGCAGTTGATTCGGAATATTCTGATTGAACATACAAAAATCCCCTTTAGTGCTGGCAATATTCAATTTGAGACAGTTTTCGACAGCGAACAAGACCGCTACCTCTTGATGATTTTGGGAAGAGAACCAGCCTATGATTTGTCTCCTACTGTGACTCGTCGCGTTCACGGCTGTATGATTCACATTGATATTATTGATGGCAAAATTTGGATTCAACGTGATGGTACTGAAGAGGGGGTAGCAACGGAACTAGTTAGGGCTGGTGTGGCAAAGGATCGGATTGTATTGGGATTTCGGTCTGAGGAACTGAGGAAAGATTCAGAATATGCGATCGCATAACTTATATCTTGCACCTAGCCCTGGCGATTAGAAATCGCGGCTATACAAACTCTCGTCCGCCTACGCCAACTAACGCCAAATTAAGGGTTTGAAACCCGCGTAGGCGGGTTTTGCTCGTGTAGCCGCGACTTCTAGTCGCCCGGTGCAAGATATGAGATAACCAATGCTAGTTGAACTTCTGGATAACTGCCCATATCATAGCGATCGCCATATTTTGTTTGTGTAATTGTCTACATAACTTTTGACCGCTCAACCATAAGTATCTTACTATTTTGCAGAATGGCGATTTAGTTTAGTCAAAGGTAAGATGACAATTCTGTTGGAAACCGAACGCTTGATTATTCGCAGTTGGATACCCGAACGCGATGCCGAGCAAGCCTTTGTAATGTACAGTGACCCTGAAGTTACGCACTTTCTCAGTAAAGCTTCTCGCCCCGCAAGCATTGAGTCACAGCGTCAGCGCTTGATTGAAGGTATCGAGCGCTCCCGCCTACGCAACAATGGTACCGGATCTTGGGCAATTGTCGAAAAGCAAACTACAACAATTGTAGGAACTATCCTTCTCAAAGAATTGCCCGACAAAGATGGTTTACCTACTCAAGATTATGAGGTAGGCTGGCACTTGAGGCGAACTTCTTGGGGTAAAGGGTATGCAACAGAAGCAGGACAAGTTATGCTCAACTACGGATTTAGTCTTTTGAACTTGCCAGTGATTTATGCCGTAGTGAAGTCAGAAAATCATGCTTCAATCCATGTAACCGAACGATTGGGTATGAAACCAGTGGGGCGGACAAACAAATATTACGGTATTGAACTACTCCTGTTCCAACTAGATGCACCTGTAAGAATAGAGGGGGAATAGGGAATAGGGAATAGGGGAAGAAAAACTATTAATTATTAACTAATGCCCAATGCCCAATGCCCAATGCTCAATGCCCAATGCCCAATGCCCAATGCCCAATGACAAATGACTAATGACTAATGAATAAAAAGTGGTTCCGAATTGGGATGGTGAGTGTATTTCTTCTCTCACTTGCCTTACGGTTTTGGGGACTGGAGCGATTCAACACTCTGGTATTTGATGAAGTTTACTTTGCTAAATTCGGTAATAATTATCTCACGCATACGCCATTTTTTAATGCTCATCCGCCGCTAAGTCAATATATTATTGGTATCGGCATTTGGATTGGTAGTCACATTCCTTTTTGGCACGATACGCTAAATGGGTTGACAGGTTCAATGCGATCGCCTTGGACTTATCGTTGGTTAAATGCCCTCACAGGCTCATTTATCCCTTTAGTTGTGGCTGCGATCGCTTATCAATTGAGTTATCGCCGTAGCTTTGCAATCCTTGCAGGTTTGTTCACAGCTTGTGATGGCATTTTTCTAGTTGAGTCTCGCTATGCTTTAAGTAATATTTATATCGTCATCTTTGGTTTGTTAGGTCACTGGTTTTTATTACTAGCATTAGATAATCAAAATCGGCGACGTTCTTTTTGGTTAGTTTTTGCTGGCATTACTTTTGGTGCGTCAGTCGGTACTAAGTGGAATGGTTTATGGTTCCTGTCAGGTGTTTATCTCACTTGGATAGCAGCTTGGCTAATTCATTTGATACATTCTTTTCCTAACCCCAAACTCTTTTTTACATTCCCCTCATTGAAGGAGGGAGAAGGCAGGAGGCAGGAGGCAGAAGTTAGTACTTATTCTCCCTCATCTTCCTCATCTCAGACACCACTACAAAACTTGACTCAGCTAAATATTTTTCAGATGCTGTTTTATCTAGGAATTATCCCAGCTTTTATCTACAGCATCATCTGGATTCCCCAGCTTCAACTAGATAAAAGGTACGGATTTATCGCAGTACATCAAGAAATTTTGAAGTTTCACTTACATTTAGGTGGCAATAGTCCCAATGTGCATCCTTATTGTGCCCCCTGGTATAAATGGCCCTTGATGACTCGGCCAATGGCATATTATTATCAAACGGCTGAAAGTATCACCGAACCCTTACCTGTAATGGGGCCGCCTTTGCCTGCCGGTGCTGGGCAAGTTGTTTATGATGTCCATGCAATGGGCAATCCATTTTTGTGGTGGTTTGGTGTTGCTGCCATGTTATTTTTAATCGGGATGCTGGTGTCACAACTAGTGATTTTTTGGGTGAAGGAAAAGCATTTTTCTGAGAGAGCAACTCTTAGTGTTGATACTTGGATTGCCTTGTATTTAGTTATAAATTATGCTGCTAACTTATTACCTTGGGTGGAAGTGACAAGATGCGTTTTTATATATCACTATATGTGTGCAGTGGTGTTTATATTTTTAGCGATCGCTTGGTTTGTTGATCAGTGTCTTCGCAGTTATTATCAACAACTCCGGGTGCTAGGTGTCACCATTACTTTTATCATTATGGCTGCTTTTATTTTCTGGATGCCCATTTATTTGGGTTTACCCCTCTCCCATGAAGGTTATAATCTGCGAATGTGGTTCAAGTCTTGGATTTGATTAAATAAGGGGCATTGGGCATTGGGCATTGGAAGAATATAGGACTAGCCCTTTCAAGGTGGGTAAAATTTTTGGATAATAATTCCTCTTTTCTCTGTGTTCTCTGCGCCTAATAAGGTTAAATAAATAACTTTTAAACCGCAGAGGCACGGAGAACGCAGAGAGAAAAGCAGAGATTTTATCAGTGACCTTGAAAGGGCTAGTTCTAGAATAATAACTCCTAACTCCTAACTCCTAATACCATTTCTTTTTGAAGATGCGCCTATAGAACTTACCCAAAACCGCGCTGTAGGGGCAATTCATGAATTGCCCCTACGTGAATAAAGCGCAGTCTCACATAGAATTGGTATAACTAATTTCTAAACTTAACATAGCTATACATATACATACAGATTTGTTTAATCACATGGGTTTCACATTTCTTATCACTATGTAGCTTTATTTACTGTTAAACTGTTCAAAGCGCAAGCAGATGAAAGTAAAGCTGCAAAACGCAACACCAGGGCATGGTAAATTAGATACTAAGTAAAAATAATAAATGAGAACTTATAAAATTTTTGACATTTATCATTCTCCGTTATTATAGATACTCTAGTTTTGATGCTCCCGAAGAATAGAGGAGGATATCATCAAAATGAACTTAAAATTGCCAGGTATTAATTTAATTAGCTTGAAAGAGGCATCGATTCATCTTTCTAGTCAAATTCAGCCTCATGGTGTCTTGTTAGTCTTGGAGGAGCCTGAGCTAAAAATATTACAAGTTAGCACTAATACATTAAACATTTTCGGAATCACTCCCGAAAATATGTTGCAAAAAAAACTAGAAGATTTACTCGACCCATTCCAAATAGAGAGAATTAAAACAGGGCTATCCGGGGCAAATCTTGATTTCATCAATTCCACCAGAGTTTGGGTGCGAAAAAAAGATGATGAATACATAGTATTTGATGCAGTATTTCACCGCAATCAAGAAGGATTTTTAATTCTGGAATTAGAACCTGCTACTACTCAGGAAAATATTCCATTTTTAAGCTTTTATCATCTAGCTCAAGCTTCCATAAATCAACTAAAAAACACATCAAACCTCCGGGAGTTTTGTCAAGTTATCGTTCAAGAAGTTCAGAAAATAACGGAATTTGACAGGGTAATGCTATATAAATTCGATGATGATGGACATGGTTCTGTTGTCGCTGAAGAAAAACTAGAAAGCCTAGAACCCTACTTAGGACTGCATTACCCAGAATCAGATATTCCCAAACCAGCGAGAAAATTATTTGCTGTCAATTCGATCAGAATCATCCCGGATTCTTCTTCTGAGCCAGTAAAAGTTTTTCCTGTCAATAATCCAATTAACGATCGCCCGATTGATTTAACCAACTCTATTCTCAGAAGTGCTGCTCCCTGTCATATGGAGTACTTGCATAATATGGGTGTTGGTGCTTCGCTTACTATCTCTTTAATTAAAGACCAAAAACTCTGGGGGCTAATTGCTTGTCATCATCAGTCCTCTAAATATATTTCCTACGAATTGCGTAAAGCTTGCGAATTTTTGGGGCGATTAATATTTACCGAAATTTCAGTTAGAGAAGAGACAGAAGACCACGATCGCCAGATAAATATGACATATATTCAATCAAGACTGATTGAACATATGTCTCAAGACGAAAACTTTATTGATGGTTTAGTTAAAAACCCACAAAATCTTTTAGATTTGGCTAGCGCTCAAGGCGCAGCCGTGTGTTTTGGGGGAAATTGCACGGTAGTTGGTGAAACGCCTAAAGAAGAAGACCTGAATTTTTTAATCCAATGGCTCAAGAATAACGTTGAGGAAGAAGTATTCTATACAGATTCTTTGCCGCAGATTTATCCAGATGCCGAAAGTTTTAAAAACGTCGCTAGCGGTTTATTAGCTATTCCCATCGCCAAACGAAATTATGTTTTATGGTTTCGACCAGAAGTAATTCAAACTGTAAATTGGGGTGGCGATCCTAATCAGGCGTTTGAAGTTAGCCAGTCAGGAGGAAATGTCCGTTTATGTCCACGCAAATCATTTGAACTGTGGAAAGAAACCGTCCGCTTAACATCTTTACCTTGGAAAGATGTAGAAGTTAAAGCAGCCTTGGAACTGCGGAAAGCAATTGTCAATATTGTGCTGCGTCAAGCCGATGAACTTGCCCAGTTAGCCCAGGATTTAGAACGTTCTAACGCAGACCTGAAAAAGTTTGCCTACGTCGCCTCCCATGACTTGCAAGAACCTCTTAATCAAGTTGTGAATTACGTGCAGCTGTTGGAGATGCGCTATGGTGAACAACTCGACGAAGAAGGCCACGAGTTTATCAGCTACGCTGTGCAGGGAGTTACCCTGATGCAGACATTGATTGATGACGTGCTGGCATACTCGAAAGTGGATATGCAGGCGATCGCATTTCAAATAACCGAGGTAAAAACAGCCTTAGATCGGGCGCTAGGCAATTTGCGTCAACGCATTAATGAAAGTGGGGCTACGATCACCCAGGACACCTTACCAACCGTGATGGCGGACAGCACCCAACTGATGCAGCTATTCCAAAACCTCATCGGTAACGCCATTAAGTTCCACAGTGAACAGCCGCCACAAATACATGTGGGAGCAAAAAGGATAGAAGATGCATGGCTGTTCTCAGTTCAGGATAATGGTATTGGCATTGACCCACAATTTAGCGATCGCATTTTCGTGATCTTTCAGCGCCTCCATACACGGGATGAATATATCGGTACAGGTATGGGTTTAGCTATATGTAAGAAGATTGTCGAATGCCACCGGGGGCGGATCTGGGTAGAGTCAAAACTAGGTGAAGGCGCAACCTTCTACTTTACGATTCCAGTTGGAGGACGTGAACTTGAGCGCAGAAAGGGGAGAAAAACATAAAATGATCTTTTTGGTCGAGGACAATAAAGCCGACATTCGCTTAATTCAAGAAGCGTTGAAAAATAGTTCGGTGTCACATGAGGTGGTCACGGTCAAGGATGGCATAGATGCTATGGCTTATTTACGCCAAGAAGGTGAATATGCTAATGCACGGCGTCCTGACCTCATCCTCCTAGATTTGAATTTGCCCAAAAAAGATGGTAGAGAAGTGCTGGCGGAACTTAAAACTGACCCAGTACTAAAACGTATTCCAGTCGTTATCTTAACAACCTCAAAAAATGAGGATGACATTATTGAGAGCTACAATTTGCATGTGAATTGCTATATTACTAAATCCCGCAACCTTAATCAGCTATTCCAAATCGTCAAGAGTATTGAAGATTTTTGGCTCTCTACTGTGACGCTACCATTGGAGTGAGGGACGCGGGGACGGAGGCTTTGAATTCTCCCCATTCCCTAGTTCACTGGGGCACAGCAATGCTGTGCTGCATCCAAACGAGAACTGCTATAGTCAGCTGTTCCACCTTTAATTTGCATAATTAGAGCGGGCAAGATGCCCACTCTACAAGACTTTAATTAAATTTAGATATAGTATAGCAGGGAACAGGGAACAGAGAATAGGGAATAGGGAACAGGCTTGAAAGTCTCTTGGTGTCAGTGTTTTATGATTAGCTTATGTCC
>NZ_JABXKM010000168.1 GCF_017115025.1 Nostoc sp. NOS(2021)
CCCCCAACCCCCTCCCCGCAAGCGAAGAGGGGACTATGATGTACCTCATGTGATTAGGAAACGCTATATATCGAAGTCAAGTGTTTGAAAAGATGACATGTTAACCCTTTTGTTATGAGAGAATGTTATGTCTGAAGAAAAAACATATTTAGAGCTTTCGGAAGTAAATGGAGGCTCTCATAAATTCTATGAAGTTATAGTTAATGATACTCAATTAACTATACGTTATGGTCGTATTGGTGACTTAGGACAAACTCAGACTAAAACTTACCCTACCTCGGACAAAGCTCAAGCAGAAGCAAGTAAGAAAATTAAAGAAAAGCTGGGTAAAGGTTATGAAGTAGCGATTTTAGGTCTTCGTCAAAAGCGTCCTGTGACACGACGCCAAATTAGCAGTACTACTTCAACAGCAAAACAAGCTCCAATTGTGTGGGAATTTGCTTCTACTTCTGCTGCTTTTGGGATTTTTATCGATACTAAACGTTGCTGGATAGGTAATCAAACAGGTCAGATTTTTGCTTTAAATCATCAGGGTAAAGTGATCAATCAGTTTAAACTTCCTGATGGAGTCAAATGTTTAGTTGCTGATGATATTTGGATTTATGCTGGCTGTGATGATGGCAACGTCTATGATTTAACTGGCAAATTACCACGTTTGACTTACAAAATTGATGATCAGGTGGATATTTTTTGGCTAGACATTAAAGATGGCTTACTGGCAGTCTCTGATGCTAACGGCGGTGTGACGACAATCGATCATGATGATGAATCACAGTGGACTCGTTTGAGTCAAGGTGATTCTGGTTGGATGGTACGTTGTGACGAATCTGGTGTCTATCACGGTCATAGCAAAGGCGTTACGATGTACGATTACAAGGAAGGTCGAGTGCTGTGGCATCACAAAACTCAAGGTAGCGTACTATTTGGCTGGCAGGAAGCGTCGATTGTTTATGCAGGCACAAGCGACCATAAAGTTTACAGCTTTAGCAAGAAGGGTAAGGTTGGCTCAGTTTACAACTGTGATGCGGCAGTTTACTCTTGTGCGACTGCACTCAATGGTGAGTATGTGTTTGCTGGTGATAACAGTTCTTCGATTTATTGCTTCAATCAGGCAGGTGAACGTCTGTGGAAGCTGGCTACTGGCTGCGGCTCGGCTTTATCTATGCAGTTTTTCGACGATCGCATTTACATTGTTACAACTGATGGCACTCTAGCTTGTATTGATGCTAGTGAAACTGCCATTGCAGCCGCTCAAACTGGAACAGTTCCCGAAGCAACTATTATTAAAGCGCCAAAGGGTGAAGGAGCTAAACCTTCTGCTGTTCTAGAAACAGCAACAGACACAAGCACTGGAGTAATTGTTGAGTGTTTTCGAGAAGGCACTCAACTAAGAGTTCGTGTTGTTTACCCAGGATATAATCCAAGCTGGAAAGTGCAATTTCCTAAAGATATTCGTACTGAAGGTGAGCGCTATCTTGTTCAAGAAGTACGCGAATCGGCACGCGGTGGTTTCTACCGTGCGTATGGTGAGATTCAGAAGTTGAGCCAACAATAAGTCTGGAAAAATTTGCTTATTTAGGTATCAAGTAAGCATTTATAAGTTATAAACACGCAGCCAAAATCGGAGCGATCGCTGTGCTGTACTAGAATCTGATGCCAGGGTATTGGGAAATAGAAAATAGAAAATAAGGCTGTAGCGACTGAAATAGCAGATTTAGTCTTCAGAATTTTGGAGTTTTACCCCGATTTATCGAGCCGTTACTGAATAAGTCTTTAAGCTAAGTAACTGGTTAGAAGCGCTCTTAGTCAGTAGCAAGTGGTCAATTTTACACACTACTGACTCCTTTTGAGTTGTTACTGAAGACCTCAATAATTATGTTGATTTACACTCAGTTACTTATCTTTATTTTTTATACACATCTCAAAGATTATGCGAATCATACATATTTTGAATCACGTTCAAGAAATAGGTAACGGTATTGTAAATGTGGCTGTGGATCTGGCTTGTTTACAGGCAAAATCTGGTCACGAAGTAGCGGTTATTTCTGCTGGTGGTGAATACGAGACTTTACTAGATATTTGTGGTGTCAAACACTACCAACTAGACCAAACCAGGAAACCGATAAGTATTATCAAAGCGGCTGTGCGTTATCGAGCGATCGCAGCAGAATTTCAGCCAAATATTGTTCATGCACATATGATGACGGGAATCATTCTAGCACGCATTTTTCAAGGACATAAATATGCTTTAGTTTCCACAGTCCATAACGAATTTCAGCGTTCCAGTCTGCTGATGGGTTTAGCTGATAGGGTAATTGCCGTCAGTAAGGCGGTGCGAGATTCTATGGCAAGGCGTGGTATCCCAGAAAATAAGTTGCGGGTAGTATGCAATGGAACTTTGGGCAGTCCCCGCACTCGACAAATACAGGATTATCAACCTTTACCATTACAGCGTCCAGCGATCGCTACCGTAGCCGGGATGTATCAACGCAAGGGAATCGCTGAGTTAATCGCTGCGTTTGCACAAATTGCCTCAGATTTTCCCCAAGCGCATCTTTATTTGGTAGGAAATGGCCCTGATAAACAGCTCTTTGAGGCACTGGCAGAAGCAACTTCTGTAAAAGAACGCATTCATTTTGAGGGCTTCCAATCTGAACCTCAACGCTATCTCATATCTTGTGACATATTTGTGTTGGCTTCCCATCGTGACCCTTGCCCTCTGGTACTTTCGGAAGCGAGGGAAGCTGGAACTGCGATCGTTGGCACTCAGGTAGATGGGATTCCTGAAGCTTTGGACAATGGGCAAGCAGGTCTTTTAGTGCCAGTAAAAGATAGTAATGCTTTGGCTGGGGTTTTAGTACAATTACTGAGTAATGCCGATATGCTGCACGAATGGAAACAACGGGCAAATCAAAACCTAGAGTGGCTGAGTGTTGCCCGCGTCCATCAGGAAACACTGGCAGTGTATCGTGAATTAATTACAGAATGAGGGCATTGGGCATTGGGTATTGTCAGTTATATTTTACTAGTCCCCAGTTCCCAATCCCCTGTAACAGAGTCAGGACTTACGCAAAAACCTTCTTAAACTCTTATTCCTCCGTGAACTCTGTGTCCTCTGTGGTTCGTTTTCCGTTACCTGTGCGTAAGTCCTAAGAGTATAAAAACAGAGGATGATAAACAGCGTTAACAGTGTAGCGATCGCTTTAGTTTTAATACTATACCTAAAGCAGCAAAGACCAGTACACTCAAAACGCTAGTTGATTCAGGAATAGCGGTATAATAACTAGCTACTAACTTTTTTCGTAAATCCACGCAACCGGCTTAACACTGGCTTCGCCCAATTTCCACCTAGCAAATCGTGCAGCAGAATATAAAAACAGGGGATGATAAATAGTGTCAGCATTGTTGCGATCGCCATCCCAAAGAAAACTACAATCCCTAAAGGCTGCAAAAACTCCGAACCTTCGCCAATACCCAATGCTAAGGGAAACAGTCCCAAGATAGTGGTTACTGTGGTCATGATAATTGGGCGCAAGCGTTGCGGAGCAGCTTTCATGATCGCAATTTGGCGAGTACAACCTTCTTCATCCCGAATTTGGTTCGCTAGTTCCACCATGAGAATCCCTGCGTTCACCACAATTCCCACCAGCAGCACGACACCAACAATTACAGTTGCGCCAATTGCAGTTTGGGTGATGTAAAGTCCAAAAATTCCCCCAGCTAACGCTAGTGGTACGGTGAAGATAATTACCAATGGGTCAATCAGCGAATTGTATTGCACCGCCATGACTACAAAGATTAAGAACACTGCCAACGCCCCCAAAGTTTTTAAAGCATCCTGAAGTTGCTGATTAGTTTCTTGGGCAGAACTAGGCACAATTGAAACCCCATCAGGTAAGTCTACATCCTGGAGTACCTTGTTGACTTCGGCGATCGCTTCACCAAGACTAGCTCCCTCGCTGAGATTTCCGGCGACAATAAAAGCTTGGCGCTGATTAATCCGTTGCACTTCACCAGGCGCTTGACCTTCTTGAATGTTCGCAACATCTGAAAGGCGGATTAGTTGATTATTTTCTGTAAATAGCGGTAATTGCTCTAGCTGGGAAGGACGCTGAATCGCTTCTTTATTTAGCTGCACCCGCACATCAACAAAACGATTACCGCGTTGAATTTGCGTCGGAACTGAACCTTCAATTGCTGTCTGAACTGTTGCACCAATTTGTTGAGCGCTCAACCCTAAAGCCGAAACCCTTTCCCAGTCAGGGCGAATTTGGATTTCCGGTTGCCGAGGGTCGGCATCTGGTCGGAATGTCGCTAATTTTGCCCTTTCTTGCAATGCTTGCAGCACTTGTGCGCCTGCTTGCGTTAAGTTTTCTTCATTCTCACCTTGCAGAATTACGTCAACGTCTGACCCTTGCACAGGAGAATTACTCAAAATTAAACCCCGCACCTGACCAGGATTGAGGCGCAGCAGAATTCCTGCTAAGTTGAGTTTGTTAAATTGCTGAGTTACTTTTTTGACGAAAGCTTCGACATCTGTGCCTGGTTTAAGATTGATGGTGCTGCTGGCACGTAAAGGATTTTCTGTAGTATTGCTGCCAAATAAAGAACCACCCACAGTTGTGAAAGCAGACTGGGTTTCTGGTTGTTTAAGCAAAATGTCATCGACAATTTGCATAACTTTTTCAGAAGTTGCTAAAGGTGTACCGGGAGGAAACTGCGCTCTCAAGTTAGCTTGACCAGTACTGATGCGGGGTAAAATTTCTTGGGGAATTTGACCAAACATAAAGAAGCTACTGCCACCTAAAATTAGCAAAGCAGCAGTAACTACAAGGAGCCGATAGCGTAAAACTCTGATTAAGAAGTTTCCGTATCCCCGCGTAGCATCTTCAAATCGGTGATTAAATTGTTTAAGTAGCCAAAATTCGCTGATTCTACTAGACCAGCGAATTCCCAAGAGTCGAGAAGACAGCATCGGCACTATTGTAATTGCAACGACAAGGGATGCTGCGACTGCGAAGCTAATTGTCAAAATCAGTTCATTAAATAGCAGTGCAATAAAACCGCCAATTAAGAGGAATGGCACTACAGAAACTAAGTTGGCACCTGTAGCAGCAACTAAAGCAGATTCTACTTCTTGGGAAGCTGCGATCGCACTGTCAATAAAGAATTTGGAATTTCTCCCCGAATCCCCTTCTTGCATCTCTCTCTGATTGGGAGTCATCCCCGCTTTTTCAGAAATATTTTCTAAAATCACAACCGATGTATCAATTGCTTGACCGACTCCTAATGTCAACCCTGCTAAACTGAATACATTCAACGTCAAGCCAAATATTTTCATCAATGCGATCGCAGCCAGAGTACACAACGGAATCGTCAAACTGATAATAAATGTTTGCCTGAATGATCCCAAAAACAACAACACTGCTGCTGCTGCTAACAATGCCCCAGAAATCCCCGAAAAGATGACATCATTTAAAGAATTGCGGATGAAGACAGATTCATCTGTAGTGGGACTCAAAGTCATGTCTGCTGGAATTAAACCCGATTGCCGTAATTGTTCAATTCGCCGCTTCACAGCATCTACAACTGTGATTGTATTGGCCTCAGGCTGCTTTTGGATTGAAAATTTCACAGCAGGCTGACGATTCAGGTAAACAAATACTCGCTGGTCTTCTGTATCATCGATTACCTCCGCAAAGTCTCGTAAATAAACGCGGCGGGGAAGGGATGAGG
Organism: Nostoc sp. NOS(2021); assembly: GCF_017115025.1. GTDB lineage: Bacteria > Cyanobacteriota > Cyanobacteriia > Cyanobacteriales > Nostocaceae > Nostoc. Next base: position 5,737 of record NZ_JABXKM010000168.1, read on the forward strand.
GGGATGAGGAGGATGAGGGAGATGAGGGAGAGGAGACTTTCAAGGAGAGGTTTTCAATTTCCCTAGCATTTTGGAAGCGTCCTACAGTCCGAGTCAATGGCTCGGAATTTTGCCCCAGAATCCGCCCCCCAGAAGTGTCTTGGTTACGGGCTGTTAATTCATCTAAGACATCATTTAACCCCACACCAAGAGCTTGCAATCGGTTTAAGTCAACAAGCACTCGTACTTCTTCTTCAGCACCACCAGATACATCAACTGAAGCGACACCTGGCACTACACTGAGTTCACGCGTTAATTCTTCATCAGCAAATACGCGTAAATCTTTCCCTGGTAACGAAGTAGATGTCAGTGCCAATTCATAAACTGGCAATTGGGAGGGATCGACTTTAAATAAGCGCGGCTCCTCTATCGTATCTGGCAGTTGTCCTCGGCCTCGGTTAAAAGCAGCAGTCGCATCGTTTAGGGCTTGGTCAATATCGCCCCCTGGTTGGAAGTATAAATCCAGGTTCACCTGTCCCTCACGGGTGCGGGAAAAAATTTGCACTACATTCTCGGTTGCCGCTAAAGTTTCTTCTAAGGGTCTGGTGATTTCATCTACGGCTACTTCCGGTGAAATACCAGGGGCTTCTAGCCGGACACTAACTCGTGGATAGGTAATTGACGGTAGTAGATCGACTTGAATCGTTGTGAGAAAAAATACCCCAATGACAATTACTGCCACGGTGAGCATGAGTGTACCAATGTGTTGGCGGATAGCGATCGCGCTGAGGCTAAATCCGCTATTGCCATTATTATTATTTGCCTGTTGCATGATCCTAAGTGATAAGTGGTGACTACTGAATACTTTTTTTATTGCTTTTCTGAAAGAATTGAAAGACTTACAGTGTCACCTTCTTTTAACGCCTTACCACTACGAACAACATAGCGCTCTCCCGCTTGCAAACCAGATAAAATTTCGACTCTACCATCAGCCTTTTTTCCTAACATTACGGCTCGTGTTGTTACCTTCGTTTTGCCTTCTGTATCTTTGACGACAAATATTGCCCCATTTCGGTCTTGTGACTTTGCCTCTGTCATACCAGATGTGTTAGATGGGGAATTCTGCCGGACATTTGTTTGCGTCTCCCCTGTACCCTTGGAGTTATTACTGCCTGCTTGTTTCTGAATAGCTGTTTGCGGCACTACTACGCGCTGTGTTGTCTGGGTTTCAAAATTGACTCGCGCCAGCAGTCCACTACCAATTTTGGCTTGATTGTTGGGAATCACTACCTCTATAGGTATCAACCGAGATGTGGCATCGGCGGCTGGGGAAATGCGCGTCACTCTGCCAATTAATCTTTCGTTGGGAAAGGCATCTAAGCGCACTTGTACAGACTGCCCAACCTGAATTTGTGCCAGTTCTAATTCGGAAATTTGGACGACGACTTTCACACGGTTAAAGTCGCCAATTTTCAAAACTTCGCTACCTGGTTGCAGAAGATTGCCGGGTTCTGTCACCTTTTCTGTGACTACGCCAGTGATGGGGGATGTCAGCCGAGCGTAAGAGCTACGCTCTTTGGTTTGAGCAACCAATGCCTGTTGAGCAAGTACTCTACCTTGGGCGGCGGCGACGGCTTGCTGTTCTGTACGGACTTGTTCTTGGCCTGCCCGCAATGCCTGGGCAGCTGTTTTTGCCTGGGTACGTGATTGCTGGGCAGTTTGTTCAGCGATCGCTCCAGCTTTGAAGAGTTTCTGTTGGCGTTCTGAGTCTGCCTGAGCTTGTACCACTTCTAGCCGCGCCCGTTCAACGTCTGCACGGGCATTGCTTACCTGATTGGTTGCCCTCGCTACTTCTGATTTCAGGGCTGCTAGTTCTGCTTCTGCTTGCTTTAACTGGGTCGAAAGTATGGCATCATCTAACTGCCCAACGTTTTGCCCAACCTTTACCCGATCGCCGACGTCAAGGTTCAAAGCCAACAACCGCGCTTCTACCTGCGATCGCACTGATACAATCCGAAAAGGTGTTGTATTACCTATATATTCTGGTTGTTTTTGCAGCAAGTCAGTTCGAGCGATCGCCACATCTACAGGCGTTGCACCACTACCAGGACTCTCAGATTCTGCATCAGCCGATTCCTTGGGCAGCGCTCCACAATTCGCTATCAGCAGTCCTATGCCCAGCAAACAGGGAATCAATAATATGGATGTAAAATCAAAACTACTCTTTGCGTCTGCCACAGCCACATCAGTTTTCACAACTGAATCTAACTGGGTATTCATTACCTGGTTAGCGGCTGCGAAAGGTGAGATTTTCGCCTGCTTCTGCGGCTTATTTCTGTCCAAAATCATTTATTTTTCTCCTATTTGGGGAGCTTTTGGGGTTAAACAGCCGTGCATTACCAAGTAATTTTGAGACAGATGACTAATGAAAAGCGGCGAGAGTCAAAATAATTCGTAATTGATAATTCGTAATTCGTAATTATTACCCCACGACTGAAGTCGCTTGCTCTGAAATAATGACGTTACGCGCTTTTATCTTTCCTAGTACTTACGCAAAACTACACGCGCTCAGGGGCAATTCATGAATTGCCCCTACCTAAAAACCATTCTTTTCAGCTATTGTTTGCCTAACTCCTGTCTCCATTGATCAATCTTGCGGGCTTGTATTCTTCAATTACGAATTACGAATTAGTAATTATTTGGTCAATTAGCTATCTTTTTGCAGAATTTTGTATCAAAAACTACTTTTTATCCCGAAAAATTCTCACCACTTTAACTCATTACATCGAGTAGGCAGCTTTTTAGCTGACGATGCAATTCTTAACTTAGTATAAATATTTTTAAATTTCTTGCAATCTGCCGCTAGGAGAAGACTTGTGTCTCCTGAAGATATTGGACTTTCACGCCCCTAATTCTCAAATGGGCAGTATCAAATAACTGTACTTAGAGGATGTTTGAAAAGTTCTCTTGTCGGTATTAAAAGTTCTAGATCCCTCTAAATCCCCCGATAAATTGGGGGACTTTGATTCCGGTTCCCCCCTTTTTAAGGGGAGCCAGCGCGGTCTTCTCCCATCGCCCTTGGCGTTTCGTAGAGAAGGGGAGACGCTAAAAGCGATAGCGCAGCGTTAGCGAGTCTGCGAGCGTCTGGGGTCTCCCCAAGTGGAGCGACTGGCGTGGGTTAGGGGGGATCTAAAAGTGCCTAAAGTCACAGCGAAACACTTTTCAAATAACTGTACTTAGGCTTACATAGCCAAATTTACTAATGCCTAGTAATTTTTACGCTTGATCTAATATATTAAGAATAGTAAACATATATTGCTTTTTTTGAGGCTGTAAGATTTCGATCAAGCGTAGGCGTAGCCCGTCGTAGACATCGCATATATAGCAAAGAAAAGGCCGATATCTACTACAACCACCAATATTAGGTGAGGAAAGTTACGAGTGACATCATTGCTAAAAATTGTACAAACTGCTGACGAATCCCAGATTTCCGAATTTTTCCAGGAATCAATGGGGAAGTGGCAATCGCAACGACGCTACTACACCCTCCCAGAGGGAGAAACTAAGGAGATGGAGAGTATAGTTACGATCAAGTTTCTAGAGCAGGGCTGTGATGAATTGCAAAAGCTTGCTCAAATGCACGAATTGCCTGATGCGGGTAGTTTTTTCTGTGGTGCAGCAGTTACATGGGAAAGTACGGATGTGCTGAAGGCAAGGAAAGAGTCGCAAGGTTCAACATTATTTGGGGCTGTGGGAAACATTTTGTGTCGCGATCGCGGTTTTGCCATATCCAAACCAGTCACCGCCCAGTATTATTTCTCCAACCCGAAAACACTGTGTTTGCGAACTGAGTACAACGGTTCAATGTTTGAGGAAGAGTTAAAGCTAATTGGCAGCAAATACCGCACCAGACAAACCATCATCTCCCGTGCTGGTGAGCAGTTGATGATTGGTCAATATTTAGAAAAGAGAGTGGATTAATTTATCTCGTGGGTGCGGTTCGCTATAGCCTCACCCGTTTTCGGACTAGTCAGCACTTAGCTATCAACTAGTAACATAACTTTTTATAACAGTTTTTTAAACTTTTCCCCAGAAAGTTAGTTGTTATGCCATCATGGGAAGTGAAATGAGAATTAATTCGGCGACAGTGTTTGTTTTTAGTATTGACAGGCTTTTCCCTTTTGGTATTACAGACTTCTCTCCGAAATCTAAATCTCTACAAACTTATGATTTTGGAGACATTTAATGTCAATTTACGTAGGTAACCTCTCCTATGAAGTTACACAAGACGCGCTAAGTGCTGTATTTGCAGAATATGGTACTGTAAAGCGTGTTCAGCTACCCACTGACCGTGAAACAGGTCGTTTACGCGGCTTTGCTTTTGTGGAAATGAATTCAGAAGATGAAGAAACAAAAGCCATTGAAGCCCTTGATGGTGCTGAATGGCTTGGTCGTGACCTCAAAGTTAATAAAGCCAAGCCCAGAGAAGACAGGGGTGGTTCTTCCTTCGGTGGTGGAAACCGTGGTGGCGGTGGCGGCGGCTACAACCGTAACCGCTACTAAGCTAAATAGACGAAAGTAACTTAATTGAATTTAGAAAAGGCTCAGGTAGCAATGCTTGAGCCTTTTCTATGCAAAACTTTGACTCTAAATAATTTCGGTTGGGACGCTTTGGCAATTGTGAGATCATATCATACCTGTAACTGAAACCCAGGCAAAACCTTTTCTCCAGAAAGCAGTACTGGCATTTGAATTACCTCTACAGGCAATCCTTTTCGGTAAATCTCCACCTGCTGTTCTTGAGAATTAATCAGCCAACCCAAGCGTAAACCATTTTCTATATACTCCTGCATCTTGTCTTGCAACGGTTTTAAGCGATCGCTCTGGGATCTGAGTTCAATTATAAAGTCAGGCGTTAGTGGCGGGAATTTTTGACGCTCCTCAAGAGTTAGCGCTTCCCATCGTGACAATTTTACCCAAGCAGCATCAGGAGAACGATTTGCTCCATTCGGCAGTCTAAAGATAGTCGAGGAACTAAAAACTATTCCTAATTTTGTTTGGCGGTTCCAAATTTCCAAGTCTATAATCAGTCCCGCCTCTTGATTTCCGCTTTCTCCTCCGACTGGTGGCACAATAATCAGTTCTCCTTGGGCATTAAGTTCCAGATTTAAATCTTTATTCGCCATGCAGAGTTGATAAAACTGCTCATCCGTTAGATGAACAATTGGGTCTAGATTTAGCACAACTGTATCCATTGAATTGCTCCTTTTTCATTCAAAACCGCGCGATCGCTGACACACTCAATAACTCACGCTACAGTAATGCAATAAATTCCTCTACGCTCAAATCAGCACGCCTATGATTCTCTAACCAAAGTGCCCTGATGAAAGATCATTTTCCATCGATCATTATTCAATTTCCAGATGGAACTTCGCAGCGAATGAACAGGCTGTTCGCCAGATCCACCATGTCTGACTATACGATAAGTTACTAAAATAACCCCTGTTGCTAAAACTAACGTTTTGAATTCTGTTATCGATCTTTGAGTCAGGGGTTCGATGGGTTCATTCTGTAAGCTCTTGATAATTTGCTGTTTATCGAAAACACGCCCTGAGCTTCCGAACTCAATGAACTCGTCAGCAAGTAAGTCCATAACATCTTTAGCTGACTTTCGCACATCCGGTTGAAGCAAACACTCCTCAAACTCACGGAGAAGCGATTCCTCTAAATAGTCTGCTTTTCTACTTGATGTCAGAGTCATGCTTAATAGTTTCTCGGAAACTAATTTTATACTACCCTACCCAAAAAAGGGAGGCATTCATTACCCGATTCTGGTGTGTTGAAAACCTGAGCCACATCTTCATCTAAGACCACAACTGTTAACTGTTGCGTTCCACTATAGGCAGCAAAGCGATTGGGCTTTGCCTTCTGATAATCGAAGCGATACTCAGCCTGAAGCTCATCGTCAGAATTTTGCGATTTTTCTGGCATGTGTTTTGAGTTCAATTATAAATGCCCCGATTCAACCGTCTCTAGCAAAAAAGCAGCATCCGCCACAAAAGGTTCACGCGCTAGCAAAGCATCCAGCAAAACGTTTGTATCAAATAAAACTCGCATTACAGATACTTTTGCACCAACCGCTCATCTAGCATAGCTTTCACTTCTTCATCTGTAGGTGGCAGGGTGTCAGTCTTTGCAATGCCGATTAAACTCGCAGCTAAACCCTTCGGCTTTGATGTTGGCTGAAGTTTTGGTTGGAGCGATCGCATTAATGCATTGATTAACTGCCAACGATCCTCGGCAGATAATCTCAGTGCTTGATCTTCAAGTTCACGTAACGTCATGGCAATGATTTCTAACAGAGAGCGTTGAGTTAGTTTTTGCAAAAAATTGAACCACTAGTCTGCTACACTTTGCATTTTTTCCTGTTAATACGAACTGCCCTCAGACTAATAGCTTGGGGCTATACTTCAGTATTTATACAATTTCAGTGTTATGATATTAGTTACAACCAATGAAAAAATTGCTAGATGATATCTTTCATCTAGGCAGATTTTTTATTGGACTATTAAACTACAAAAAAATGGTAGGACAGTTTATTTCGACTTTCCTGTTATTGGCTCTAGTAGCTTACATTTCCCTTAATGTTGCTAATACTGCCAAGTCAACAGATTCAATTACTAAGTCCATTCTTTCACTAGTTTCGCTGATCAAACAGAAATAAGCCTGCACACAATTGACCTCAGAGCTACTACTAATAGCTTTTTGAGTCATTTAATGATTCAAGCTCGTGAATTATGGAGTTCACGGGCTTTTTTTATTTATCTTATTTATATTATAGGACAAAATAAGACATTTAGTGAGATATATCACTTTTAGCTGAGATATATAAGATAAAGTCACTTTAGGCATGGGAATACGAGTCAAAATTTTGAAGGTAATTTAATTACATGGATTTTTATAAGTTTCATAATTTTCTTATAAGATACACTACATACAATAGGTATATTTTTATTTCATACATTCAACAAGATCCGCTATCAGACATAATCTGATCCCTAGCAAGTATGCCCAAAATTAAAGCACCCCACCCCTAACCCCTCCCCGCAAGCGAGGAGGGGAACAATTGTACTAGCAAAAATAGGCTGGGGTGGCAAATTACAGATGATTGATTAATAATGAGTTGCCGACTTGCGATGATGCACGGCTGTAACGCCATCATTATCTAACAATTTGCCACTCTCAACAGTTGCATAAACTAGCCAATGGTCGCCAGATTCCATCCGGTTTTGTACGGAACACTCAAGATATGCTAGGGCATCGGTAAGTATGGGAGAACCACTTTCAGTTTCTTGGGCGGCGACATCAGCAAATCTGTCTTGTCCTGGCCCGAAGGGTTTAAGAAAATGCTTCATCAACCCCAAATGATTCCCTTCTTTGAGGATGTTGAGGACAAATTTGTTTCCTGTATGTGTCAGTGTTTCTACTGCGCGGTCTTTGGCGACGGCGATAGTTAAACCAGGGGGACTAAAGCTAGCCTGAGCCACCCAAGAAGCTAACATGGCACTGGAACGATCGCCTTCTTTTGCTGTGAGAACACAAAGAGAACCGACAATCCGACCAACTGCTTGTTCTACACTTGTTGCAGGTTGACTTGGCGATCGCACTTTTCTGATTTTCTTCAGTGCTTGGGCAAAGTCGGTTCCAGCTTCTTCACACAATTGCAGTGTGGCATCGTCGGGTTTGAATTTTACGCGGATGGTGTCAAAACCAAACCGATAGCCAGCATCTTTTAATTTACTCTCAATTAAATCAACCGCTTCCCCACTCCAGCCAAAGGAACCAAAAACACCAGCAAGTTTATTATTAGTAGCGGTGGATAGTACAATTCCTAAAGCTGTTTGTACGGGCGTGGGTGCATGACCACCGAGAGTAGGTGAACCGATGACAAAGCCAGCAGATTTTTCGACAGCAAGCCGGATATCTTCAGGTTCAGTGAATTCGCAATTAATCGATTCTACGGCAACACCAGCTTTTGTAATCCCACGAGCGATCGCTTGGGCTAATGTGGCTGTATTCCCGTAAGCTGAAGCATAAATTAACGCTACTGTCAAGTCAGCAGATGTTTGCTGTTGACTCCATTCTCGATAAGCTTTGGTTAGGTCGATTAAGCCATAGCGTACCAAAGGCCCGTGTCCATTGGCATACATTCTCACGGGAAAATCGGCAAGTTTATCTAGCGCTGTTTCAACTTGACGGGCGTGGGGAGCCATGAGGCAATCAAAATAATAGCGCCGATCTTCATTATATATTTCCCAGCCTTCATCAAATACCTGATCACCGCAAACATGCGCCCCAAATAACTTATCTGTGTACAGAATTTCTGTTTGTGGATCGTAGGTGCAAAGTTGATCTGCATAGCGGGGGTTGGGGGTGGGAATGAATTGTAAATTATGCCCATTGCCCAAATCTAGAGTTTCTTCGCCCCGCATCACAATAATTTGCAAGTCTTGATTTTCCAGCGCCGCACGTAAATTTATCGCCCCTGGATTAGAACAAACAAAAGTGATTTGCGGGGCAATTTCCAACAAAGCTTTTAAAGTTACAGCCCGGTTGGGATTTACGTGTCCCAAAATCACATAATCTAACTCTTCGACATGGAAACGCTGCTGCAACGCTTCTAAATAAATTTGTGTAAACGTTTCCCCTGGAGGATCGATAATTGCGGTTTTCTCGCTTTCGATTAAATAAGAATTAGCAGTTGTACCCTTAGCAAGAGCATATTCAATTTCAAATCTCAGCCTTGACCAACTGCGCGATCGCAGTATTCTTGTATCTGTAGCTATTGGATAAACTTGAACATCACGGGGTTTATTTGTTGACATAGCTTTATTGGGGATTTGGGACTGGTGACTGGGGATTGGGTACTGGGTACTGGGGACTGGGGACTGGGGACTGGGAAAGTTATTCCCAATATCTTAATATTCAATCCCCAATATCTAATTCCTAATACCTAATCCCCAATCCCTAGTCCCCAGTCCCTTCTTTAATAATGATTACCGACTTTGCGATGATGCACAGCTGTTAGCGCATCTGGCTTAGAAACTCGTCCGGCGTAGACGGTGCTGTATACTGCCCAATGGTCGCCGCAGTCCATTCTACTGACGACTTCGCACTCCATGTAGGCGAGGGCGTCGTTGAGGATGGGGGCACCATTTTCGGCTGGCTGGGTTCTCACACCTTCAAAGCGATCTGCACCAGGGACGAACCGTTTCAAAAAGTGCTTCATGAGTGGTTGGAAATTGCCTTCTTCTAAGATGTTGAGAACAAAGCGATCGCCTACTTGCATAAGTGATTCAATTGCCCGATCTTTGGCTACGGCAATGGAAAATCCCAAGGGTTTGAAGCTAGCTTGATTCACCCACGAGGCTAGCATGGCACTGGATACATCGCCTTTTTTGGCAGTAATAATATACAATCCGCCGCTAAGTCTGCCTAGTGCTTTATCTAAGTCAGCACCGAGAGATTTCATGGCTTTGATAGTGCGATCGCGTGTTACCCATTGAGCTAAGTCTGTACCCGCTTCTTCACACAACTTGTAAGTATTTTCTGTGGGCGTTTGTTTAATCCGAATCGCTGGAAAAACTGTTGTCAAACCCAAATTGCGGAATTTACTCAGCAAAGGATCTATCGGCTCATCATCGCCACCGCCAGTTTCAAACACGCCAATCGCTTGCTTTTCTTTGGCTGATCCTAAAACTGTGCTGAGTGCAGCTTGGATGCTAGCAGCACCAGAAGCCGGAGGTAGACCAACAACTATGCCAGCACAACGGCTGACTAGTTCCCGCAGTTCTTGTAAATCGACTTCAGATCCCAAATCGACAATTTCCACGGCGACACCCGTTTTACCGATACCATTGGCAATTGCTTGCGCGAGGCGATCGCTATATCCGTATTCGGAAACGTAAAATATCCCAACTGCCGTTTCTGCCTTGGTTTGTGTTTGGCTCCAAGTGCGGTAACGTCCAACTAGTTCCTCAACATTATGGGATAATAATGGCCCGTGTCCTGTGGCAATCATCCCGATGGTTTTTAGTTCCGCCATCCGCTTCAGGGCAGATAGAACTGACCGCGCATTCGGCCCCATCAAGCAATCGTAATAGTAATGAAAGTCTTCTTCGATCGCTGCCAAGTCTTCATCAAAGGTGCTATCTGAGCAATAGTGTAGCCCAAAAGCATCGCAGGTATAGAGAATTTTGGTTTTATGGTCAAAACTGAAAATAGTATCCGGCCAGTGTAAATTTGGAGCAATCACGAATTCAAATTCATGACCATTACCCAAATCTAAGCGATCGCCATTTTTCACAATCCGCCGTTTAAATGGCTGATGTACGAAATCTTCAAGAAACTGAATCGCCACCTTAGAGCCGACAACGGTAATTTCTGGAGCCATTTGCAGCAAATCTTTAACTAAACCACTGTGGTCTGGCTCGGTGTGGCTGATAATCAAATAATCAATCTCTGTTGGCTTGATTAGTCCGGTAAGGGTATCAAAGTATAGTTGACGAAACTTTTCGTGGGAGGTATCAACTAAGGCAGTCTGCTCCCCACGGATGAGAAACGAGTTATAAGTGGTACCGTTTTGCAGACCAAACTCAATATCGAAGCGATCGCGATCCCAATCCAAAGAGCGAATAGCCGTCGTCTCTTGAGCGATTTCTACAGTCTGTATGGTCAGCCGTTTTTCAGTTTTTTCGGTGAGCGCTACCATAACTCCCCTCCTTAACACAATGAGTATTTGTTCCTCTAGGTTTATTGTTACACGGCTTGAATGTTAATTTTTATTAAAAAACCTATTACTGACTTAAAAAAATTAAAAGAGTGAAACCGCAGAGGATTGGGGGGATGAGGGAGATGAGGGAGATGGGGGAGATGAGGGAGATGGGGGAGATGAGGGAGATGAGGGAGATAGAGAAAATTTGGTTAGCGTTGGAAATTGGAAATTCTCGGCTGCATTGGGCATTGTTTATTGGCGAGACGCTTAACTCAGCTTGGGATAGTGACTATCTTCCTGAGTCTCTTATAC
>NZ_JABXKM010000261.1 GCF_017115025.1 Nostoc sp. NOS(2021)
CCCTCACTGCTGACTAAACTCGATAATATTCCCATCAGGATCTTGAGTAAACAGGGCAGCGCGACCGGAAGCACTGGCTTGAATGGGATAATTATGATTGAGCAACTCTTGTTTAACGGTGTCTAAGTCAGCAACGGAGAAAGCAATGTGGGGATTACGTCCCCATTTTTCGTTTGGGTTTTCCGTGGGGACGGTAGGTGCAACTATCAAGTGAAGTTGATAGTCGCCGACTTGATACCATGCACCAGCGTAGTTTAGGGAACGATCTATTTTGGATAATCCCAATACTGTGCCATAAAAGTGTTCAGAGCGTTCTAAGTCAGTCACAAGAATTGCTGTATGGAGACTTTGGGTAATTTGCATTGTCGGTAAGATGCGATCGCGTTTATTTAAATTTTGACGTAGTTTGAACTCTTGCGGGGAGTGGGGAGTAGAGGGAGATGAGGGGGATGAGGGAGTGAGGAAGATGAATTAATAACCAATGCCCCATGCCTAATGACAAATGACAAACTAAAAAATGAGGATAAATGATGGATGCTCAATTAAGTCTTACAGAAATTAGTGTTGCACGGGAGATTTTACAAGATTACGACCCTGCACAACACGCTTTAAATCACTTGGAAAAACACAATGGCAAAGTTGAAAGCGCTTTTGCGGATTTGTGGATTGAGAAAAATGGGCAACCGTTGATGCAGCAAAGTAAATCACTTTGGCAAGTAACACTAAAGGTATTGCGTGAGGAACTTTGTGGCGATGATGGTTTTCGCGGTCAACTCAAAGAATACAACAAAAATCCAGGGAGTTCGCCCTTGCTGACAGGGTTGATTATCTCACTTGTTGGTGTAGCGACGGCACACGGTTTGGCAATTGATCCAGCGATCGCAACTGTTATTGTTTTATATATCCTCAAAATCGGCTTGAATATTTTTTGCGAATACACCGAACCACCCGTTGGCAATTCTGCAACTCTAGCGCCAGAAAACTGATGTGCTAGTTTGCAAATCATTGCCTTTTTCTGAATGCTTTGTGTATGGCATAGACTTTGACCTCTCTCCAAACCTCTCTCCTAAAAGGCTATGCGTTACCCACATCTTTCTTTACAATCTTGAAACCCATGTTCTATAACCGTCTTAGACACTGAGAATTTAGGCATACTTGACAAATTCGCTTTTAATCTTCTCGCTAAAACTGCGTTTTTATTGAGAATGAACAACGAACGAATCTGGGTTATAAAAACCTGAGTCAATACTCTCGCAAATGTTAAGAAAGATCCGGGTAATGGATAGCCTAAAAGGAGAGAGGCTTTGAATCTTACTCCCCTTCCCTTGTAGGGAAGGGGTTGGGGGTTAGGTCTGTATTGAACTGAACAAGCGCTACTATATTGATGCGATCGCGCTACTTGCTAATGAGTGCATCTTGCCGTTAAGTATTTGCATTGCCGTGTTATCTCAATGCAACCTCTTGCAATTTGATTGTATTGGCTGACAATGCCATTGTATCGGCTGACAATGCCATTGTATCGGCTGACAATGCCATTGTATCGACTGACAATGCCATTGTATCGGCTGACAATGCCATTGTATCGACTTGCTACACCTGCCTAATGAGTATGATCTGGTTGCGCCCCTGTTAAATGCCATCACCCGATCACTCTGGTAATCTCTCTAACGCCTCCCGTGCGATCGCTCCCGAATATTCATCCTTATACTCAACATATATCTCCAACGCTATCTGCAAATGAACCCTCGCCTCTGCGTAGTTTTCTTCTGCTTCTGCAAGCGTTCCTAAACTGTGGTATGTGCGTGCTTGGGAATAGCGATCACCAAATTCGATTTTGATACCCAAAGCTTGTTGGTAATTGCGCCGCGCCTGCTCAAATTCACGCAAATCTTGGGCAACAGCTCCCAAATTGTGGTAAGTGCCAGCAGAAGAATAGCAATCGCCAAATTCGATATCAATAGCCAAAGCTTGTTGGTAATTGCGCCGCGCCTCCTCAAATTCCCGCAAATCTTGGGCAACTCTTCCCAACTGGTGGTAGGTGGTGGCAGAAGAATAGCGATCGCCAAATTCGATTTTAATAGCCAAAGCTTGTTGGTAATTGCGCCGCGCCTCCTCAAATTCACGCAATTTTTGGGCAACTCTTCCCAACTCGTGGTAAGTGCCAGCTTGGGAATAGCGATCGCCAAATTCGATGTAGATAGCCAAAGCTTGTTGGTAATTGCGCCGCGCCTCCTCAAATTCACGCAAATCTTGGGCAACATATCCCAACTGGTGGTAAGTGCTGGCAGAAGAATAGCGATCGCCAAATTCGATGTAGATAGCTAAAGCTTTTTGGTAATTGCGCCGCGCTTCCTCAAATTCACGCAATTCTTGGGCAACTCTTCCCAACTGGTGGTATGTGCTGGCAGAAGAATAGCGATCGCCAAATTCAATTTTGATAGCCAAAGCTTGTTGGTAATTGCGCCGCGCCTCCTCAAATTCACGCAAATATTGGGCAACCATTCCCAACTGGTGGTAAGTGCTAGCTTGGGAATAGCGATCGCCTATTTGTTGTTCAATTTCTAAACACTGTTGATAGAAAGTTGTTGCCTGTGTAAATTGTCTCAAGTCTAGATAAACATTCCCCAGTTTATACAAAGCAGCAATTTCGCCGCGAGAATTCTGAAGTTGCTGTGAAATACTTAAAGATTTTTGATAATAAGCGATCGCTGTATCAAATTGCCTTTGCTGCCCATAAGAATCTCCTAATGTGTTGAGGACTTCAGCATAGAAGGTGGAATCTTGAAACTCATTAGCTATTTTTTCGGCTTCTTCTAAATATTCTCTAGCTTTAATAGGTTCATTCTTACTTAGATACGCGACTCCTAGCTGATGCAAAATATTACTACAGTTGCGGAGGTTTTCTCCTGTCGCCTGATGTCCAGTCGGGTTATATTCCATTAGCAGGCGTTGTAATAAATCGATCCGTTCTTGCTTTTCTGGAGGTTCTAATCTATCTATAATTCTCTCAGTATTTTGAGTCTCATTAATCGCATGATCTTTGGTAACTTGAGGTGTTTGAAACCGAAACATCCCCGATTGCCAAGCCCAAAAATCAGGAGCAAATTTGGCTAACCGAGTCAGCGCATAATCTGGCAGAATAAACAGAATCGGATGAGGAACAGTTCTTTTATAAGCATCTCGGACAAAGTTGAGGTCTTGTAAAACTGGCGGATATTCTCCATAAACACCAATAGACTTTTCTAAACCCTGTACAATCAAGACTAATTTTTTGTTAGGTTCTATCTCAATAGTTGGTAATTTATTGACAATTTCATCCCGGAGAAATCGCAAATTTGCATCAGAAAAACTCAGACTAACAAATTGAATATCCCGACAATCAGGATTTGTCTTTAGCGCCTCAACTAATATTTCTGCATCTGGGGGAAAATTAATTTCTACAAAACCAATGGTAAACTTTTCTGCAAAGTCTACAAAGGTGAGTAATTGAGCAAATATCTCTTGATTAAGCGCGATAAACGCTCCTATTTCTGAGCTAAGGTTGCGCTGCGAGTGCGGATTCGAGGGCTTTCTGGAAGAATTCATTTTGCTTCACCACTGGATTCGGGTAATTCCACCGTTTCTCGCCGTTGTATTCCAAAACGGAAGTGTTAAACAGCATTAACTGACCGATATCATCTTTGCTGACATTCTTGGTGATACACACTTGGGCTAAAAACGTATAATGTTCTTCAGGAATAAACCTTTCAAAACTGAATTGCTGTTGTTTTACAGCATAGATAATATCTTCGGCAATAATTTTGGGATGTTTGCGAGTACTAGCAGTTTGGCAAGCAGTCCGCGTCATCTGCATTAATTGGCGGACATGTCCTCCACTGGCTTTTGCTAAATCTAGCAATTCCTGACGAGATGCAAATACAGCATCAATATCTACCCGCTTTTCAATGACACTGGCAACTGCTTCTAGTCCCGTTTGATTGTAGTTTAAATGGCAGCGATCGCGTTCAAATTCATAAATATTCACCATTGGTACAATATGAGGATTACCATCAAACTGATTGAGTGGATTTTTCGGGGAACAAAGCACAGAAATTGGAACTGTATAAATTATCGTGCAATCTAATTCTTGTAACTGAGCCGCATAATCAAAAAATAAATGTTCTGCAATCGTCGGTGGTACACGATCCATGTTGTCAAAAATAATTAATAAACCCTTATATTGAGGGAATTTTTTTCGGAGTTTAACAAATGCATCTCCTAATAAAAGGTTAATATCTGCTTTCAGACGTGATAGGTCTTTTTCTAAAGTTTGGCGAATAGTAGTTTTTTGCTTATCAGAACCTTTAATTTGTGCCAGTAATTTAACCATCAATTTAGCGATAAATGGAGCTTCTGGTTTTAGAGTCGCTTCTCCTTCAATACTGACAGACCTTTCCACACTTTCTTCGGTTTCTTTAGTAATATCCTTAAACCAAGATTCAAAGTTTCCCAGAAGTTGAGGATCAAATTTTAAACCTAATTTACGCAACTCAAATTCTACTTGTTTAATGACGATTAAATATAAATCTGTATAACGAGCATCATTAATATCTGTTTCTTCGTTAACTTCTAAATAAATTACGTGGTATTGTTTTTCCCATTGGTTTTGAATGCGTTTTAACTCTGTACTTTTGCCACAGCCGCGATGTCCGGTAAACAAAATTGTGCTGAAATCTGCGGGTTCTTGAAAGTCTAAAATCGTACTAACGCTGTCAATTGCTGAAGTTTTGCGAACTGCTGATAAATCAACATAGTAACGCTCCATGTCTGCACCCTCTAGCGGTTCAACATTACAAACTTGAAATGCAGCTTTGAGAGTATTAGCACGCTGGTGATTCATTGGGTTTTGACTAACTTTATAGATATAACTTTCTCAATCTTAAATTTTAGGCGATCGCACTGCAATTTTACATCTGATAAAAGTTTACGTTTTGACGCTCTCTGGTAATAACTTATACATTAATCAACTGGATAACGATATAACCTGAAAAAATTTTACCGGATGGCTGCGATCGCGCTATCTTGAAAAATGAACTTTCAAGTATGTAAAACTGATGAAAGGCAAACAAGTTTTACTCACAGGTGGTACTGGTGGACTAGGTTTAGGTGTGACACCACTGCTTCTCGCCCAAGGTGCAGAGGTGACAATTCCTTATCGGAATCCCAAAGATATTGAACGCCTCAAAAGCATTCTTTCACCCGCTGATTTTGCTAGACTTTCCTTTGTCCCCTCTAATCTTGAGGAGGAAGCCTCGGTAGAAAATCTCATCAACAGCATCGGACGGGTGGATGTGTTAATTCATCTGGTGGGTGGCTTTTCGATGGGAAAAACCCACGAATACAGTTTTTCTAATTGGAAACACGAATTAGATATCAACTTGAATACAACTTTTTTGGTTTGCAAATATAGCCTGAAAAAAATGTTGGAACATGGCTATGGACGCATTGTCACAGTAGGTTCTAAAGCTGCTGTCGAACCTGCTGGACAATTTGCAGCATATTCCGCTGCTAAAGCCGGTGTGGTAGCTTTGACAAAGGCGATCGCTGATGAAACTAAAGATACCAATATCACTGCTAATGTCGTCCTTCCCAGCGTGATTGATACCCCCAATAACCGTCAAGCAATGGGTGCAGAAAATGCTGACAAGTGGGTTAAACCTGAATCCTTGGCACAAATAATCTGCTTCTTAGCTTCAGAAGCTGCTAAAGATATCCGAGGTGCAGCAATTCCTGTCTACGGCAATATTTAGCTGGAATACTCAAAATCTGCATTATTGGTGAATTTGGATTCAGTAACACTAACCTAATTCACCGTTTTGTAGAATACCACATAGGATTAAACTTAAAGATGAAGACCACTATTGAGTAGAAACTGCTCAAAATGCAATGTTATATTCACTTGTCAATCCTCCAAAAGAAATATATTAAAAATATTAAGCAAGGTTATTTATGCCGACTTACTTAATAAAGCTGTCCTACAAGGGGAGCATGAACTGTTTGAATTACAAGCAACTGGACCAGTTTCAGAGAATAATATCCATCTATAGGACTCCTATTTGATTTTTGAACAAGACTCAGTACCGATCTATCCCTTCTTTCCTGTTAAGAGTTCCCTGTTCCCTATTAAGAGTTCCCTGCCCACGCAAGTAAATTCAGGAATCAAACCGGATTCCTATATAGATATATTATCAGCGAACAGGATAAAAATAAATTAGTTGTCCTAATGGAGGATGTTAACGATAGGCTAGTTTTAAAGCAAAACTTAGCACAGCAAACCATTGAAAAAAATCCGCGCTCAACTGCTTTAATCTCATACAAAAATTACATGGAACAAGTAATTACTGCAATGGCAGATGCTTTGTTTATAACCAGTAATTTAGGAAAAATCAAAAAAGTAAATCGTGCTGCTCAACAATTATTTGGTTTTAGTGAAGAAGAATTAATTAATCAACCAATATCAATGATAATTGATGACAATCAAGTATTAATTAAAGCTATTTACCAGAATTCTTATTTTCAGAAAAAATTTCAGAATTTCGAGGTAATTTGTCGAACAAAAAATAGAGAAAAGCGGTTAATTGCTTTTTCTTGTTCAGTCATTCCGAAAAAAATCAAAGGATTAGAAGATATTGTCTATATTGGTCGGGATATTACTGCTCGGCAGCACCGGGAACAGCTTACAAGTACCCAGTATGCTATCACTCGGATATTATCAGAATCCCAGAGCGTAAAGCAGGTAATTCCGCAAGTTTTGCAGTCGATTTGTCAAAATTTGGGATGGGATTTAGGCGAACTTTGGACACCAAGTCAATATATTGGCACTTCGATACAGGGACACAGTATCAATGCAGTACTAAGGTGTGTAGAAATTTGGTCAAGTCGATTAATTTCTGTCCGAGAGTTTAAAGCAATCACCTGGCAAACTACCTATATACCCGGTGTTGGCTTACCTGGTCGAATTTGGATCAGACGTTTGCCCTTGTGGATTCAAGATATCACAGAAGATCGAGACAAAAGGCGATCGCAACCTGCGGCTGAGGCTGGATTGCACGCAGCTTTTGGCTTCCCCATCTTAGACGATAGTGAAATCTTAGGAGTGATGGTTTTCTTTAGCCGGGACGTACAACCAAAAGATAAAGACCTATTGCAAATGGTGGGTTCTATTGGTAGTCAAATCGCCCAGTTTATCAAACGCAAACAAGCAGAAGATGCTCTTGTAGAAAGTGAAGAACGATATCGAGATTTATTTGAAAATGCTAATGACCTGATTCAATCCGTCAATCCATCTGGTCGTTTTTTGTATGTTAATCGTGCATGGCGAGAAACTTTGGGATATAGCGAAGCTGAAATTGCGAATATGAATGTTTTTGATATTATACATCCAGAGTTTAAACAAGACTGTTTGCAAAGGTTTTATCGCGTGCTTTCAGGAGAAAAGTTTGGGCAAGTAAAAGCCGCATTCGTTACTAAAGACGGTCAAACAATCTTTATAGAAGGTAACATTAACTGTAAATTTGTCGAAGGTCATCCAGTTGCGACTCGCGGCATTTTTCGCAATATCACTCAGCGACTAGCAGCAGAAGAAGCGCTGCGCGATCAGCAGAAAGAAACCGAACGTTTATTGCTGAATATTATACCAGCCGCCATCTCCAAACCCTTGAAAGAAAAATCAGCTAACATTGCCGAAGACTTTGCTGATATCACAGTTTTATTTGCAGATATTGTTGGCTTTACCGAAATTGCTGCTTCTATAAGTGCAATTCAACTGGTAAACTTACTCAACCCAATTTTATCAGCTTTCGATCGCCTCACCGAACAACATGGTTTAAAGAGAATCAAGACCATTAATGATGCTTATATCGTAGTTGGCGGCTTACCCACACGCCGCCCAGATCATGCTCAAGCGATCGCTCAAATGGCACTCCACATGCAAACAGCGATCGCTCTATTTAATACTGAGAATAACCAAAACTTTAGCATTCGTATCGGCATCCATAGCGGTACCGTAGTCGCGGGAGTAATTGACCTCAACAACTTTACTTATGATCTTTGGGGAGACACGGTAAACATCGCTAGCTGCATGGAATCCCAAGGTCTTGTCGGTAAAATCCAGGTTACAGAAGATACTTATAAGTCTTTATGTGATCAATTTTTATTTGAAAAGCGGGGCGAAATCGAAGTTAAAAGCAAAGGAAAAATGACAACTTATTTGTTGATTGGACGGAAGTAAAACCTCACCCCAACCCTCTCCTTGGTAAGCAGAGGGAGCAAGAATCTTGTTTCTCATCTGGTATATTTGCAAAATTGTGTCCTGACGGACATCCCTCTCCTTAATAAGGAGAGGGACAGGTTTTGCATAGCAAAACCAGGGTGAGGTTTCTTTGGGCTATTCGATAAATTTTGACGCACTCCCTAGTGAGTATTCGGAATCAGCCGCCCACAAGGATAAGTCGCTGTTTGCTGTGAAGCACTTTCAGCCACTGCTGCTGGAATCTGATCGGATGGTCGGGTTTTGGCTGCTAGATAGTCTTTTTGCAGTTTGTCCAAAATGGCTTCTCGCCTGTCGTAGATTCGCTTCAGGGGACGAGGCTGGCACTTATTCAAGACGTATGCTGTCACCAGTGGTAGCGCGATCGTGCTATCGGTATAACAAACAATTGTGTTAGGTAACTCTTCCGGGTCAATCTTACCCCAGCTGACGGCTTCCGATGGGGTTGCTCCAGACAAACCGCCTGTATCTGGACGCGCATCGGTAAACTGCACAAAGAAATCGTGTCCTCGTTCTTCTAGTCCCAATACTTCGTGAAGTTGCGGTTGGGTTTGTAGCAAAAAGTTTTTGGGACTACCGCCACCGAGAATTACAGCTGCACTTTTTCCTCCTGATTCACGCGCATTATATGCGATCGCAGCCGTCTCATTTACGTCAATTGATGGATCTATCACCAACTGCGAACCTTCCAAAGCTAAAGCCGCCACATTCATCCCAATTGAACTATCTCCTGGAGAAGACGTATATATAGGTACGCCATACTCATAAGCTGTCGCCAGCAAGCAGGAATGCTCCACACCCAGCTGCTTTTCTACTTCCCGAACATACTTACCCAGTAAATGGTGAAACTCAGCAGTTCCCATCCGCTTCTGAAACGCTTCCCCTTGCAAAATCTTGCGGATAAACGCATCGGTTTCCAGCAGCACATCGTAACCAAAGATAATGTCATAAATGCGAATAGTGCCTTCCTGGCGCAGTTTCACATCATCCAAAAACGGATTACCAGCAAAGAGTTCAAAACCCAAACCGTAGTGCATATCGTGGTAAAGATTTGCACCAGTGCTAATCATCCAGTCAATAAAACCGTTGCGAATTAAGGGCGCAAGTGCTGAAACCCCAAATCCTGCTGGTGTCATCGCACCGGAAAGGCTAACTCCCACCGTGACACCTTCCTTTAGTACATCACGACTCAGAAGTTGGCAGATTTCCCGCAACCGCGCTGAGTTGTAGGCGGTGAAGTATTGATCAATCAAATCCACCACATTGATATCATTTGATATCGGTGTCGGTGCAATTTTTTGACCCAGCTGTTTAGACATTTTGGCACTCCCGAACTAGTAAACACGCCCGAATCTAATGTTATCTAGCTTTCAACCAAAGTGACAGCAATTTACAGCTGTTTTCAGGTAAATAAACTACAACTGAGACGGGGAGTAGGGAGTGGGGAGTTGGGAGTGGGGAGTTGGGGGTAACAAATGAGTTTGCGAAAATATTAAATTTAATGGAAGATTTAATAGATCGAGATAGGTGTACGCTACCTAGATGGGCTAAACTAAATTGCGAAATGTTTACCTATAACTATTTAATCTTGCTTATCGTGAGTGAGTTTTTCGTTTCTATCAATTATTTCATGGAGGAACATTTTCAGTATTTCTTGCCAACCAGGAATAGCCATAACTTTTTCCCTAATACAAGAGTGAAACCTTCAACTCAAGAGGAGTTTTGTCATAGGCTAGTTTTTTCTGTGGTTTAAATTTTATAGTCGCCATACTTCCATATTGTGTGGTATGGGAGACATTGTGGCATGAGGGTTAGATAAATGCTCTTAGGTTTCAAAACCGAGTTGAAACTAAATAACTTACAGCGTACTCACCTATTGCAACATTGCGGTGTGTCGCGCCATGCTTGGAATTGGGGACTCGCGCTCACAAAACAAATACTTGACCACAATCAAATTAACCCAACCGAGAAGATAAAGTTTCCTAGTGCTATTAACCTACATAAGTGGTTAGTAGCGCTAGTGAAACCTGAATGTCCGTGGTATTATAACTCTGCTAAATCGACACCACAGGAAGCATTAAGGTCGTTGAGAACTGCTTGGGACAGATGCTTTAAAAAGACTTCTGGCGTTCCAAACTTTAAGAAAAGAGGACTGAGCGATCGCTTTGCGATTGAAGGTGCTATCAAAGTGATTGGTTCCAACAAAATCCAAGTGCCGAAAATTGGCATCCTCAAAACCTACGAGCGATTACCGCAAGTCAATCCCAAGTCAGTATCAATATCTCGGCAAGCAAAGAAATGGTTTATTAGTTTTAGATTTGATGTTGAGGAAAAACAGTCCCCCAACACGAGTATTGTCGGGGTGGATCTCGGAGTCAAGGTGCTAGCAACCCTTTCTAGTGGGGAGGTATTCATCGGTGCAAAATCCTACAAGAGATTTGAAGCAAAACTCTCTCGAATGCAATGGGTGCATCGCCATAAAGTTAAGGGTTCTGCCAACTGGAAAAAGGCACAGCTAAACATTGCTAGGCTGCACGCAAAAATAGCGAATATCCGCTCATGTACATTACATAAACTCACCACACTACTAGCCAAGAACCACGGCACAGTAGTAATTGAGGATTTAAATGTCTTGGGCATGATGGCTAACCATAAGCTAGCTAAGGCAATTGCTGACATGGGCTTCTTTGAGTTTCGCCGTCAGTTGACCTATAAGTGCCAACTGTACGGATCTAAACTTGTGGTAGTTGATAGATGGTTCCCTAGTAGCAAAACCTGCTCAAATTGCAGCACTAAAAAAGAAACACTTTCTTTAAGTGAAAGAGTGTTTGAGTGTGGACATTGCGGTTTTGTGATTGATCGTGATCTGAATGCGGCAGTGAATTTGTCAAGAGTCGCCAGTTAGGTGATGCTAGCCTATGGACTGGTAGATGCCGACATCTCCAGGGTGAAGTAGGAAGTAAATGCTAAATTTATCTACAATCTTTCTCGCAGGAGATTGGTTTAGGTAACTTTAGATAAATTTTATGTAACGGAATGCGTCAACAGAGGACTCAGCCAATGGGATATGTAATTGCTACTGCAAATATGAAAGGTGGCGTTGGTAAAACCACCCTCACCGTCAACTTAGCTACCTGTTTAGCTAAAAATCATGGCAAGCGCGTGCTTGTCCTTGATTTAGACAGCCAAATTAGCGCCACACTCAGTTTGATGTCACCTTTAGATTTTGCCAAGCGTCGTAAACAAAGTAAGACATTTAGGTATCTAATAGACGAAGTTATCAATCCAGACCCACAAGCAAAACTGACAATTCAAGATATCATTCAATCCCAGGTTTGTAATCTTCCAGGACTAGATTTATTACCAGGAGATATCGACTTGTATGATGAATTTGTTGTCTCAGAAATGCTTCATCAACAAGCAACTGCTTTGGGTGAACAGGACTTTGAAATGATTTGGAATCGTTTTGAAAGAGTCTTGATTAATAACATCTTAAAACCAGTACGTCAAGAATATGATTTTATCCTTCTCGATTGTGCACCGGGCTATAATCTATTGACTCGTAGCGCTTTAGCCGCCAGCGATTTCTACATACTTCCTGCTAAACCAGAACCTTTATCTGTAGTGGGTATTCAACTGCTGGAAAGACGCATTGCCCAATTAAAAGACAGTCACGGACATGAAAGCAAGATAGATATAAAAATGCTGGGAATTGTATTTAGTATGTCCAGCGCTAACCTTCTCACTGGCAGATACTATAAACAAGTGATGCACCGCGTTGTTGAAGATTTCGGTGTAGAAAAAATTTGTAAGGTACAAATACCAGTTGATGTTAATGTTGCTAAGGCTGTTGATAGTTTTATGCCAGCTGTTTTAATTGCTCCCCAATCAGCTGGTTCAAAAGCGTTTTTTCAGTTAACTCAGGAGTTGTTGCAAAAGCTTTAATTTAAAGTGAGGAGTTATCAGTTATGAGTTACAGCAGTTTTCATTTAATTGAACCACATATGTTGTAGGGGCACAGCATTGCTGTGCCCCTACCGCCTGGTCTATTTATCTGAAAATTGCTGTAAGTAGATAGACAAAAATATTTACAGTCCTTGTGAACGCTCTATTCGCAATCACATTGTATAATTAATTATGTCCGACTACTTATGAGTTATGGATTTTTATTCCTAACTCCTAACTCCTAACTTTTAGAACTCTCCGGCTAAGGCTGCAACACATCGATCGCAAATTAGGGGATGTTCTTTTGATTCTCCCACATGAATGGAGTAGTTCCAACAGCGATCGCATTTTACCCCGTCTGCTTTCACTACCCCAATTTCCCAGTCTTCCGTCTGCGCTGTATATTCTAATCCTTGCAACCCTTGAGCAGAATCTAATAATTCCACTTGGGAAGTCAGGAACAAATACCGTAGTTCATCCACACCGTTACCGTTAACAGGGTTAAAGGCTTTGATAGCATCGCCTAATTGTTTGTGAGGTACATAAATCAAAGCTTTCGCTTCCAGGGAAGAACCAATTAGTTTTTCTATCCTGGCTTGTTCTAATACCTTATTAACATCGGTGCGGAGTTGTCGCAGCGCTGACCAAAATTCTGCTAATTCAGGATTACGCCATTTTTCCTCTACCTGTATCCAACCGGCTTCAAACACCGATTTGTAAGGTGTTTTGTAGGGGAGATATTGCCAGATATCTTCGGCGGTGTGGCATAATACTGGAGCGATCGCTCGTGCTAAATTATCTATTGCTATCTTCAGCACCGTTTGACAACTGCGACGGCGGAAAGCATCGGTTGCACTGATGTACAGTCTATCTTTGCCAACATCTAAATAAAAGTTGGATAAATCCACCACGCAGAAATTCTGCACTGTTTGGAAAAAACGGAAGAATTGGAAACTCTCAAAAGCTTCCGTCACTTCTTCAAACACCTCGGTGATGCGGTGCAGCATATAACGGTCAAGTTCTGGCAATTCCTCGAAAGGTACTGCATCTTTTTCCGGGTCAAAATCGTGCAAGCTACCCAACAAAAACCGCGCCGTATTGCGAATTTTGCCTCTGACATCATTCAGCTGCTTAATGATATTTTTGCCAATGCGGACATCGCCGGAGTAATCTACCGATGATACCCACAGCCTCAATACGTCTACACCATAGGCCGGTTCTGCTTTTTGATTTTTCCCGCCTTCAATGATTATATTTGGGTCAACCACATTTCCTTCTGACTTACTCATCTTCCGCCCTTGTTCGTCCAAAGCGAAGCCGTGAGTTAGCACAGTTTTATAAGGCGGAATGTCATTCACTGCTACACTCGTGAGTAAGCTTGACTGGAACCAACCGCGATGCTGGTCGGAACCTTCCAAATAGATATCAGCCGGGTAGCGTAACTCTGGACGTTGTTTGGCGACAGCTGCCCAAGATGAGCCAGAATCAAACCATACATCCATTGTGTCAGTACCTCTGCGGTAAGACTTACCATTTTGACGATAGGATTCTGGTAATAACTCCTCAACCGACAGTTCCCACCAAGCATCAGAACCTTTTTCAGCGATAATTCCTTGAACGTGGTTGATAATTTCTTCATTCAGCAATGGTTCTCCCGTGGCTTCGTCGTAGAAAACGGGAATTGGTACACCCCAACTCCGCTGACGGGAGATACACCAATCGGAACGTTCCGCCACCATTGGGGTGATGCGATTTTCACCTTGGGCTGGAATCCATTTTACCGTGGCGATCGCCTTTAATGCTTCTTCTCTAAATCCCTCCACAGAAGCAAACCATTGTTCAGTCGCGCGGAAAATCGTCGGCTTCTTCGTCCGCCAATCATAGGGATACTTGTGGGGATATGCTTCTTCCTTTAACAAAGAACCAGCCAACCTTAAGGCATCAATTACCGCCTGATTCCCATCACCCAGCACATTTAACCCCGCAAATTCTCCCGCTTCTTCGGTAAAATTGCCATTGTCATCCACTGGCGCAAGGATAGGCAAACCGTAACGCAGACCAACAATGTAATCTTCTTGACCATGACCGGGGGCAGTATGTACCAACCCAGTACCCGACTCAGTAGTAATGTAATCACCGCCGACTACAATCGGACTTTCGCGGTCAAATAGAGGATGACGGTAAGTAGTATGTTCTAAATCATTCCCCTTAAACGTGGCTTTTAGAGTTAACTCAATTCCCAACGTTGAAGATAAACGTTCCACCAAATCAGCAGCAACGATGAGATAGCGGAACCTCATCCCTTCAGTCCCCCTCTCCGTTAACGCAGAGGCGGAAGCTACTTCTTCACTCCCCCTCCCTGCTTGCGGGGAGGGGGTTGGGGGGTGGGGTTCCACTTCCACCACTGCATAATTCAAATCTGCATTCACCGCCACAGCCAAATTCGCCGGAATCGTCCAAGGTGTAGTTGTCCAGATGGCCACACCCAAATCTGACTGATATTCCGCCAACAGTGGTTTTACAGCTGACGCCAAACCTGTGATGGGAAAAGCTGCATAGATACTGCGGGAAATGTGACCTTCAGGATATTCCAACTCAGCTTCAGCCAAAGCGGTTTTAGAACTCGGACTCCAGTGAACCGGCTTCAAACCGCGATAGATGTAGCCTTTTAAGAACATCTGACCAAACACGCCAATTTGCGCCGCTTCATATTCCGGCTTCAGAGTTAAATAAGGGTTGTCCCAATCCCCCCAAATACCGTAGCGTTTAAAATTTTGACGTTGGTCTTCTACCACCGCTAAAGCAAATTCTTTCGCTTTCTGCCGCAGTTGTAAAGGCGTTAAATTTTGCCGTTCTGCTGACTTCATGTTCTGCAAAACTTTCAACTCAATTGGCAAACCGTGACAATCCCAACCAGGGACGTAACGAACTTTACGCCCTTGTAGCAGTTGGTAGCGGTTAATAATATCTTTGAGAATTTTATTTAAAGCGTGACCAATATGGAGAGAGCCATTAGCGTAGGGAGGCCCATCATGCAGTATAAATAATTCGCCGGGATTATTTTCGGAGAGGCGATCGTAAATTTTATTATCTTCCCAAAATTTTTGGATTTCCGGCTCCCGCTTGATGGCGTTTGCCCGCATCTCAAAGTTAGTCTTGGGTAGGTTTACAGTATCTTTGTAACTTCCTGATTCGGTCACAGTCTCATGCCTAGAATTAGGTGTGCAGGTTTTATTAATTATAGAAGATGACATGAAAACCAAAATTTGCTATTTTACTCACCTTTACAACGTGAGTTCGATAAACCTCTCCCTGCCTTGAACAAAAGTTCAAGTCTGTCTCTTTGGGAGTCGGCTACGGTGTACACACAAGTCTTCTAACATTGTCCCACTGGCTTTTGATCCCCCCAACCCCCCTTAAAAAGGGGGGCAAAAAACCTTCAAAGTCCCCCTTTTTAAGGGGAGCCACTGCGTTGGGCGGCTCTGCCGACTTGAAGCACGTGGCGTGGATTTAGGGGGATCTAGAACTTTTTGCTACCGATAAGAGAACTTTTCAAACATCCTCTCAGAGAGGGGCGGTTTTGCATACTAAAACCTCTTAGAGGTCTTTTTTTACAGCTAATTTTAGATGGACACCATATAACTCGTAGAACTCACTTACCACGATTTTCCGCTTTGCCTGATCAAATTGACTGTCAACCAGGGGACTAATCAGGAATTTTGCGGAGCTTGAGAGTTAATCAACAGAAAGTAGTATACTTTTCTGGGTTCGCCTAAAGCTATCAAAAAGTTTCGTTAAAAAAAAAATAATTTTGGGGTTGCTCTAATGCTAAGTCCTGTAGTAACAGTCAGTATTTTTCAAAAACAATCCGACCCTAAAGTATTTTCGGCAGGCCAAGTCATCTTTGAAGATGGACAGTCTGGGGATGAAATGTACGGCATTCTGGAAGGAGAGGTGGATATATTAGTCAATGGCAAAGTTGTTGAAACCATTGAGACGGGCGAAGTTTTTGGTGTCGGGATACTGATAGGAGTCAAAAATAGAACTTATACAGCTATTGCCAAGGTAGATAGCAAATTGGGTTTCCTTGATGAGAACGGGTTTCTGTTTGCCGTTCAGGAAACACCCATGTTTGCCCTAAAGGTGATGAAAAGTTACTCAGAGCGTCTGAATCGCTTGCAGCAGATGGTCTAAAGCACTTTAGGAGGCAGGGGCAGAAGGGTGCAATGACCAGACATAGGTGTGAAAAGACGTAGGCACAATTCATGAATTGTGTTTACCAAGGATTTCGGGT
The DNA here is from genome assembly GCF_017115025.1 of Nostoc sp. NOS(2021). Taxonomy (GTDB): domain Bacteria; phylum Cyanobacteriota; class Cyanobacteriia; order Cyanobacteriales; family Nostocaceae; genus Nostoc. The sequence goes on from NZ_JABXKM010000261.1 coordinate 16,548, forward strand.
AACGCGGTCTTTTCCCAAGTGGCTTTTCTGGCTTCTGCCTTTTTGGTGAAAGATGCAAGATTTATCGGAGGTAGTAATGGCGCGTAAACGGTTGATTATTGAGATGGGGATGGGAATGTGCGAATCGTTGGCTAGAAACTAAGATCCATTAGGGTCTGGAGGATTAGCCGC
>NZ_JABXKM010000291.1 GCF_017115025.1 Nostoc sp. NOS(2021)
TCCCCATGCCCCATCACTACACGCAGCGTCACCCTTCCATTATCGGTAAATTTGATTGCATTTCCCAAGAGGTTAAGCAACACTTGACGCAGTTTACTTTCGTCAACTTGGATGTATTGGGGGAGGTTAGATGTATATTCAAATACCAATTCTAATCCTTTGGAGGTGGCGCGGAAGCGCAACATCTCTTCGAGGTTTTCCAAGAGGCGAATTAAGTCAAAACTGTTGAGATTTAATGTTATTCTGCCGGCTTCGATTTTAGACATTTCCAAAATGTCGTTGATTAAGTTGAGAAGATGTTCGCCAGCACGATTGATGATTATTAGGTTTTGCTGATGTTCAGTGGATAAAGTATGATCATGGCTCATGACTTGGGTAAAACCGAGGATGGCGTTGAGTGGGGTACGTAGTTCGTGGCTCATGTTGGCGAGGAATTCACTTTTGGCGCGGTTGGCAGCATCAGCAATGATCACAGCTTCTTGCAATGCTTGTGACTGCCTTTGGGTTTGCGCCAGCAATTGTGCCTGCTGTAAAGCAACACCCAACTGATTACCAATTTGAACTACGATGTTGATTTCTCCTGGTTTCCATTGGCGGGGAGCGGAATTTTGATAACTCACCAGTAATCCCCAAAGCTGACTACCATATAAAATGGGGACAAGAATGTAGGCTTTGGCCTGAAAGCGCTCTAAGAGGTTGATATAAGCAGGATGAAACCCAGCGTTGTAAATGTCTGGAACACAGAGGAAACTTGCACCTGGGGTTGCTTGCTGATCAGGATCTTCCACCTGGTTATCCGCGATATCCAAAATTTTTGCTAGGCAACGGCCGTCTTGTAAGACACCTTCTGTGAGATGAGGGTCATTGTTGTGTTCTTCGATCAGAGAAATCCAACCATTGCCCACCGACTCAGAGACAAATTCGCCACTCCAGTGGGGATTGAAACGATAGACAACAACCCGATCGCAGTTGAGTACTTGCCGTAATTCTTGGGTTGTAGCCGCAAATATAGTATCTAAATCCAGTGTTTGGCGCATCCTTTGAATTACTTGGGCGATCGCTCTTTCCCGTTCTGCACTCTCACGCAAGGCTTCTTCTGCCAATTTTCTCTCGGTAATATCTGTAATTGTACCGATGTAACCTTTAATTTCTCCATCATCGCCAAATTCTGGCAAAGCCTGACAAATTACCCAGACGACCGTACTCTGATCACGCAAGAAGCGATGTTCGTTCTTATACATTTTTTTGGCGGCTCTGGCTTGATCCCATACCAAAAACATCTGCTCACGGTCGTCTGGATGTACGGCATTTACCCAACCTGTTAAGAGAGACTCTTCTAAACTGTATCCAGTAATCTCACTCCAGCGTTGATTAAAATATAAGACATTGCCATCTATATCTGCGTGAAATATACAAGCTGGTGAGGCTTCTGCTAAAAGTTGATATCGCTGTTGACCTGACTGTAAAGCTAATTCTGCTAATTTGCGATCGTTAATGTCTGCCCAATAACCAACGCATTCGATAGGGTAATCAGCTTCGTCACGGATTAACCTCATCTTTTCGTAGAACCAGTGATAAGTTCCGTCAGCGTGTAACCACCGATATTCGTAGGAGATGTACTCCTGCTCAACAAGCTGCTGAAATTTGTCCGAGATGAATTCAATATCTTGTGGGTGGACGTGATCGAGCCAGAAACTGGAATCCTCGATAAATTCCCGCGCTTCGTAGCCCACCATTGCTTTAACGTTCTCACTGATAAAGGTAGTGCTAAAATCCTCTGATGTTTTGCTGCTATAAATGACCACAGGGCTAGAGGTGAGCAGATATTGTAGGCGTTCGTTGGCTAAACGCAGTTCTTGTTCGACGCGTTTGCGTTCGCGCAGCGCTGCTTGCAGTTCGCTAATTTCTACTAAAACTGTGCCGACACCAGAGGGGCGATCGTCCTCACCAGGAATTGGAAAATAAGAAGCTAAGAAGTGGCGGATAATATCTGGTTGTTTAATTGATGCGCCGCTTAATTCTTGATTGAGAATGGGTTGACCAGTCAACAGAACCTGTTGATAAATTGGTTCCACTAAGGGGGCGATGTGGGGTAAGACTTGATGGATGGTCTTGCCAATATGATCTTGCTGAGGTAGTCCATTAATCTCTGCCAGCAGTTGGTTGATTTGCACAAACCGCAGCTGGTTATCTACAATGTTCATGCCAACGGGAGCACTGCTAAAAAAGGCATTGAGGCGAGCTTCTCTGAGTGCTAGTTTTTGTTCTAGGGTTTTGCGCTCAATCAACCCACCTAACTGAGCAGCAACAGCACTTACTAGCAAGAGCAAACGTCTATCTACCAATACTGAGCTACGTTTAAAAAACACTAAAACAGCTAATACTTGGTTTCCAGCCAGTATGGGAACACCAAAACTAGCTTTTAATCCTACCTTTTTTGCTTGTTGCGATGCCTGCGGCGGGCTACGCCTACGCGAAAAAACTGGTTGTATAACTTGAGAAACATCTTCTATCCATTCTGGCTCATGGCTTTGCCAAACTCTTCCTGCTAGTCCCACTCCCAGAGCAAATTTCACAGTTTGGCTTTGGCGGCAGAATTCTTCTAAACTGCTCTGCTCTGGATACCAGCCCAGACTGTGTTCTAAAACAGTATTATCTTCATTAGGTATCCATGCTTCACCAAAATCCCAGCCAATGGTGTGACAAATTAAGCGCAAGACCACTACTAAGGCGCTATTGACATCACTGGCGCGAGTGATTGCTTGGGTTGTCAACAGTAGTAAACGGCTTTCATTTTCTGCCTGCTTGCGTTCAGTAATGTCTTTCGCTGTGCCCAGTACGTACCATTGTCCATCAATCTCGATCATTTCCGCACTAAAGAGTGTCGTCCTAATTTCTCCTGTTGAAGTGCAGACATCAACCTCATAGTTGCGGATGGCTTTAGTTTGTTGTAGCGTGTGGGCGAGGAAATTATAATCTTCTGGATTCGGCCAAATATTCAATTCTTGATCGGTGCGATCGATGACCTGAGAACGAGAATAACCAAAAAACCGACAAAAGCTGTCGTTAACTTCGATGTAGCGTTTGTTGCGAACAGTAATTAAGGCAATTGGGTCAGGAGATGACCGAAAAGCTGATGCTAACTTTTCTTCAGAAGCCCGTCGCGCTGCTTCTGCGCGTTGACGTTCTTTTGCCTCCAACACCAAGGATACTAAATTGCCCAGAGAGCGAGCGAAATTTTGGTCTTCTAGCGTCCAATGATGAGTAACTCCCACTGCCTCTATACATAAAACTCCTACGGTCTTACCCTCCAGCCTAATGGGTGTATCGAGTATAGAGGTGATGTTTAATCTTGAGTAAGATGCAGAAAATTCTCTAGTTCTGGGATCGGTACGGGCATCATCTGCGGCGATTGGTTGATCTTGCTGCAAAGCTGCAAAATAAGCTGGATAGTCTGCCGCTGCCAAGGAAAATCCTTCGCTATGTTGATTGCGACTGGACTCAAATCGGTCAAAACACTGGATTTTCATGCCTGTTTCGTCATACAGCCAGATACTGGTTCTTTCCACTCCAATATTTTTGACAGCTGTTTCTGTGATTTTACTCAAAGCTGCTTTCAAGTCACCCTGATAAAGCGTCTGATTTTGTGCCAGTTGGGTTAGCACGAGGTTATGATTGCGGAGCTTAATCGCGCTTTCTTGGAGTAATTTTTCTACTCCTCGACGCTGTGTAATATTACTAGCAGTGCCTGTCATACCTATAACTAGACCCTCTTCATCGCGTAAGGCGATCGCATTAAACATTAGATAAAGTAAGGTACCATCTTTAGCTACACAGGTAGTTTCATGCTGAAAGATCGGCTTTCCCTGAAAAACCCGCTCAAAGGCTACTTTATCTTGAGCAACTTGTGTCGGCGAGATGAAATCAGTCAAGACACGCTCGATCATTTCCTGGGGTTCGTAGCCATAAATCTGCTTGACTGCTGGGTTGACAAAGGTAATTAGTCCATCAATATCCACCGACCAGATCATATCCTGGGATGTCTCTACTAGGTGGCGATACTGACTTTCACTCTTTTTCAGAGCGGCTTTGGCGTGGCGTTCGCCCTTGGCGTTGGCGCAGCCATCGCTTTGGTAAACTTCTCTACAAGAGGTTTTGCCAATGCTAACGGGAATTTCTTTGAAAATCTCTTCTATTTGTTTGTTCCGAATATTTAACTCAACAGCAACCCGTTGACGCTCTTTAATCTCCTCTTGCAGTTGGGTATTTTGTTCTTTTAACTGTTTTTTTAGCCTTTGGAGAGTGAGTTGATTTTGGATGCGTAATAAAACTTCTTTAGTTTGGAATGGTTGAGTAATATAGTCAACATCGCCTAAATCAAAGACGTTTGTTTTTTCAGATAATTCATCTAAAACACCGAAAAAAATTATCGGAATCTCTTGAGTTTTCTGGTTCGCTTTCAAATGTTGACAAAGTTCATAACCATCCATCTCTGACATGAGAACGTCTAGCAAAATCAAATCAGGGGGAGAAGCCAGCGCCGTGTTGATTGCCAATTGTCCAGAAATGGCACTTTGCACCTGATAACCTTGGTGTTGAAGGATGTCTGATAAAAAATGTAAATTCTCTAGCTTATCATCAACTAATAAAATTTTTATTTTTTGAGCATCCATATCAGTTACTAAGTTAATTGTCAATCAGGAATAAATTATTGAATCAAACTGAACATTAAATCAGAAAGCAGAACTCTGTTACAAGATTGTATAGCAGGGGACTGGGGACTCTTTACTGGGGACTGGGTTGAAAGTCTGTTTGTATATAGGTTTTATCATCAGTTAATGTCCTAACCTTCTTGTCCGTTGCTGTAAATAAAATCATCGTCTCTTACCACCATACTTCGGCGCAGGGTGTATGTAAAAGTTGCAGATGAAGCCGCAGAACCGATTAATACTGCCAAATCTCTGTGACGGAAGATTCGGAGTACGAAGATACAATAAAGCGGACATCGCCCATACACCGTGCTGATTCGATCAGATTGGTAATGGCATCAACTCCCCAGCCATTAAACCCGCGACACCAGAGTTCACGGCACAACCACCCTTTACCACACCCGATGTTCAAGAACGTTCTCGGTTCAAGTTGAACTACAGCTTCTACAATCGCTCTGTCTGTGACAAGAACATGGCTCTCAAGAAGCTTGTCACGAACTATACGTGTCCACGGTTTAGCATTCACTACCCATGAATCCCGGATTTCTCACGAGTGAGAAAAAATCATTGGCATGATCACAAATTAGGATGATTTAATTAATACACCAGTAAATAAGATTCAAAAATAGTATAAACTTAAGTATAAACCGAAAGCATATAGACAAATAAATAACTATTAGCTGTTTGAGTTGCATGACTCGCAAAAGTTGATTTGCAGGCATCGGTAAAGTACCATAGCGATCGCTCTCAATAGCCGAAGTAGTAAAGTTTGAGCAGCAAGTGTTGGATTTCCTGTCATCAACCTACCCTTGCATCTAGTTGATCAACATTCGCCACGGGCTGAATTTAACAAAGCGATCGCCTATAGATAATACTTACATAATCGCGATCGCTCCAACCGAAATCTTAGACCCCGGTTGTGCAAACACCTTTGTCGTCTTATTGATCACCTCGATTGGAGACAGTTCTACAATAAAAGCAAAGACGTTGAGGTTGAACTAACCTAATGGGTGTACCTGAAACAAACCCAAAGATAGCAATGCCTTCACCAAGCCTCTATGAAACTGATTTTTACGCTTGGACAGAGGAACAAGTAACTTTACTTCGCAATGAGCAGTGGAGTCAGATTGATCGGCAAAATCTGATTGAGGAGATTCAATCTTTGGGTAAACAGCAACGTCAAGAACTGCGAAACCGTCTGAGTGTCTTGATTGGACATTTACTAAAATGGCAGTACCAGTCAGGGCGCCGTAGCCGTAGTTGGTTAGCAACACTTCGGATTCAACGCTTAGATATTGCTGAACTGCTTGAAGACAATCCTAGCTTAAAGCCCTACCTTGAACAAGCACTTCGTAAAGCCTACCTTAAAGGTGTCGAATTAGCTGTTGGAGAAACAGATTTGCCCAAGCGTACTTTTCCGGTAGAGTGTCCTTACAGTTTGCCAGAGATTCTGGACTATGACTTCTACCCCGGTGAACCAAGCAAGTTAGTGGATGAATCAGAGCAGTAATTTGAAATTAAAGTAAATCTTCTTCAGATAGCTGGGCTATTTTCATCAAGGCTTTCAAGGTTCCAACTTTCAAATCTTGATTGCGGTGAACAGGAATTGACAGGATTTTTTCTACTTCCGGGTTTTCATAAATATGATGACTGCCAGTAATTCTTTGCAAAACCCAACCTTTTTGCTCCACAATCTTACAAAGTTGCTTGCCAGAAATCGATTTCATACAGCAATTTCAACAACTTGATCTGTTGACTCAATTGCATTACGACTATTAGCAACTTCAAGCCAACCTTCAATAGCATCCTTTAAATTAGCCATTACCTCTTCTATGGTATCTCCTTCGGTAATACAACCGGGAAGTGCGGGAACTTCTGCCCAATAGCCGCCTTCTTCTGCTGGATGAATAATTGCTCTGATTTTCATAGACTTGTTAACTTAGGTTTTATAATATGCTAACAACCATACCTGTTTGCTCTCAACTGTGGCTACTCAAATTAATATTGCTACGGTTCAAACAACAGATGCTTCTGCGATCGCTCTCCATAGCCGAAGTAGTAAAGTTTTAGTAGAAGCAAGTGTTAGGTTGTTAGGTTGTTAGGTTTACTAGCGCAAAAACAAATTATGGTCAAGAAGAACGTAGTTTTTTTCCTAGTTTATTGGAATAAATCTTCAAGTATCTGGTTGACATTTACTTGAACAAAGCCAAAAAAAGACGGTTTCAGTTCAAAGTACTTAATTAGCCAACTCCATTTTTTCTGGATTTCTTCTTTAGTTTGAAGTTCCTCTGGAGAACCATCTTTAAGAGTTGTTGCAAGGTCTTTAAGAAATTCGGTGATGGAACCTGGCCTAATATATTTTGCAGCAAGTGGAAAAATCATCAACTGAGCATTGCTCATATCTTTAATTCCTCTACTGTCATCCATATTTCCAGGAGAGTAGTTAGAAACTATAAGTGCTGGTAGTGGTGGACGTTCTCCTTTTAGGGTAAGCTTCATGAGTTCGCTATCCAGTATTTGATTATAGAAAGTAACTCGATCTGTCCCTTGCACTGCCAAGCAATCAGAACCAACTTCAGCAGCAAATTGGCTAAAATTCTTCTCTACTTCATCTCTCAATGGATCACTCCATTTGTCAAGTAAAAAGAAGATGTACCAACTAAATCCTTTCGAGGGAATTGTACTCAATTTTGTTGCCAAATAACCCATACGACTTTAAATCAAGCTAATTTAGTATAAGTTCATTGTATTGTTTATAGTATAAAGTGTCACCTCAAAATACAGATTGCGGCTAAATCCGAGTTTTTTTGCTAACTGTTTGAGTTCCATGACTCGTAAAAGTTGATTTGCAGGTACTGATCAACTACCATAGCAATCTCTGAAATAGTAGAAGTAGTAGAGTTTGAGCAGCAACAAGTCTAGGTATCACTGCTGTCAACCTAATCTAGGGTGAAGTGATTGATTTATACTAGTTGACTTTTTCGAGTTCAAATTGAAGTTTTAATAGGACTTTATGATAATCTTTCATAGCCTGACGAACTAGATATTCTCTATTATCTTTTTCCCAAGTTTTCAAACCTATTTCCGAGTTAGGTAAAACAATATTATGCGCGATAGATATTAAGCTTTGGAATTGTTGACTGAGGTCTTTACATTCTGTAGGAGATGTACCTACATCAGTTCCCTCAAAATAAAGTTTGGTTAATTCTGACTCCAACTTTACCATGAGGCTTATATATCTCGATTCATCTAATTTTCCTGAATCGTATTGAGTTATCAAATCACTGATTTGGTCAACAACATATTTTACAAGCTCCAAAATATCGAGCATCGAATCTAAATAATCTTCTTTAGTTACCTCATAAGAGCTTAATAGCGTTGAGATATCTCTGTAATTTTCGTTCCAATCGACAATTATTTCACCATCAATCAATTCACCATCTAGCCTCATGGGTGAATACTCAGGAGGTAGCTCTTTACTAATCCATTGAGTTCTACATATCCAAGTTGTCCTACTTACATCGTCTAGCGATAAATATAAGAATAGCCAAATTATATGAGTATTTTTTCCTTTCCAATGCTGTTTTGCTTCTTTGTTTCTATAGTATTGCCTAGTTATCAACTCAGTAGTAACATCCTTTATGATCCGAGTAATTTCAGATTTTGTAAATTCTTTGCTTAAAAGTATATTGGCTGAATATCTTTTTGCTAGTCCATGACTAACATCACGCAGAGAGAGAATAGTATAGTCACTAGCAGGAGTTAATTTTTTGCTAAACTTTTCAATTTCTGTTTTGGAACTTTCATCAACCTTCTGTTCAAGTGGAATTAGTAGTTTCCAATCTTTAACAGTCTTTTGAACGGTGTTTTTATTAACTACTTGCCAATATGCATAACCCTCTTGGTCATTATATAGAATGACTAGGACTGGTAATGAATGTTGTTGCCAATATTCTAAATGTTTTGCTTTACCACGAAAAACAATTTCATTCTCTGTTGTCTCTTTAAACCAACTATCACCACATTTTATCTGTAATGCAATTAGTTTGCCTGTTGCTTTATCATTTTCAACTATTTCAACATGAGCATCAATGCCATAATCCTCTATTGGTTGCTCACGAAATATCCAACCTAATCTGTTGAAAATTAGTTCTGTCCCAGCAACACCGATTCTTCCTGTATGTGATTTTGAATCAGCTTTCATATTAAATTAACTTTGACAAACTTTTTATATTTAACTATTGTAGCTCACGAGTTTGAGCCTCATGGCGTAACTTGCGAGCGTATGCTTGACTATCTGTAATATCAGGTCGTGAGTTTATCACACCTTCGCTCTGCCAATAAGCAACGAGTTCGGCTCCTGTCCTTGGTGGATTTGCTAAAACCTGCCTCAAAGAAAGAATCCGAAGAATGTATTCAGAAACAGGAAGGTTTAGCCGAGAAGCTTCAGTAAAAAGCTCATTTTCTAGCTCTGGCGGCAAATCAAGATTAATACTCACTTGGTTATCCTGTATAGGTTAGGTTCGTTTGGAAGTCAATGGTGGGTTCTTGTCGCAGAATTCCCGTAACGATCGCTTGATTCAAATCAGCATCGGCTTGGTAGCTAACATTCACGATTCTACCTGTTGTCTTGCTGCCTTGGCTGCCATGAGCTTGTTATACAAAGCAGGATCGGCGGTTTGTAGTGGTTGAGGCATAGTATCAAATGCTGCTGATTCGGCTTTTAGATAAGCATCAATATCAGCACGATTGGCTAGATAAAACGCGATCGCTCCATAAACTTGTTCAAGTGTCAGTAACGGAAAAGAATTAACAATGCTTTCAGGCGATAATCCTTTTTGGAAAGCATAAACAATCGAGTCCAGGGAAATCCGAGTTCCTGCAACCCAATAAGCATCTTGACGATATTCTATGTAAGATTTAGCTGTTACAACTGACATAGATTTGTTTTGACTCTACCTATAAAGTTAGACTACCACTCAAACAATAGCCGCCTCTGGAATTGCACCCTGCATTCTTCCGAAAGCATCAATTAGACTTTGCAATTGTTGATCTGCTTTAAAAACTCCTAAACCCCGCACCGTAACTTTCCCAGGAGAATAGACAAAGCGCGTCTTGAGATTTTCTGGTAAATTCGCCGCCAATAAATTCCAAGCGGGTTCTTCCATTGGAGTTTCTAAAACAACGTGCTGCTTTTGTTCTGGTTTAATCCGACTAAATCCGATTTTTTTCGCTAGCTGTTTGAGTTCCATGACTCGCAAAAGTTGATTTGCAGGTACTGGTAAACTACCATAGCGATCGCTCCATTCGGCTGCAATTAGCTTTAATTCTGATTTAGATTTAGCTGTCGCCACCGCCCGATAAGCACTCATCTTTTGATCCAAATCGGTAATGTAATCTGCTGGGATAAATGCTGTAAGGTTGAGATCAATCTGGGTATCCTCCACTTGCGGAATTTCTTGTCCTCGAATTTCCCGAATTGCTTCTTCCAGCATTTCCATGTATAAATCAAAACCGATGGCATCCATTTGACCGGATTGTTCTGCACCTAGCAAGTTACCTACACCCCTGATTTCCATATCGCGCATCGCTAGTTGATACCCAGAACCTAGCTGAGTAAATTCCTGAATTGCTCGTAATCGTTGCCGTGCCGCATCAGATAACGTCCGTTGCTTCGGATAAAATAGCCAAGCATGAGCTTGTATACCTGCACGTCCCACACGACCGCGTAATTGATACAGCTGTGCCAATCCAAAGCGATGAGCATCTTCAATTAAGATGGTGTTGACTCGCGGAATATCTAAGCCAGATTCAATAATTGTCGTACAAACAAGGATGTCTGCGTCGCCATTACTGAAGGTGAGCATGGTTGATTCTAACTCGCTTTCATCCATTTGACCGTGAGCGATCGCAAACCTAGCCCCCGGTATCACTTCTCGTAAATTGGCTGTTGTCTCTTCAATTCCGTCCACTCGTGGAACTACATAAAACACCTGTCCACCTCTGTCTAATTCTTGACGAATCGCAGTGCGGATACTTTCGGAATTAATCGGTGATAGATGGGTTTTAATCGCGCGTCTGGTTGGGGGTGGTGTGGTAATTAAACTCATTTCCCGAATTCCCGACAAGGACATATACAAAGTCCGGGGAATGGGAGTGGCTGAGAGGGTAAGCACGTCCACCTGAGTTTTCAGGCTTTTAATTTTCTCTTTCTGGTTTACCCCAAATCGCTGTTCTTCATCCACTACCAACAGCCCTAAATCCCGGAATGTTACGCCTTTACCTAAAAGTTGGTGTGTACCAACCACTACATCTAATTCACCCGTTGCCAATCGCTTTTGAATATCGCGGCGTTCTTCAGCCGAACGAAAACGGTTGAGTAAACCGACATTGACGGGGTAGGGAGCAAAACGTTCTTTGAGTGTATGGTAATGCTGCTGTGTTAAAATAGTCGTCGGCGCAAGGAGTGCCACTTGTTTACCGGCGGTGACTGCTTTGAAAATAGCACGAATCGCCACTTCCGTTTTTCCAAAACCGACATCGCCACAAACTAAGCGATCCATTGGGCGATCGCTTTCCATGTCTCGTTTTACATCTTGGACAGCTTTGAGTTGATCCGTTGTGGGTTGGTAGGGGAAAGAATCTTCCAATTCCTCCTGCCAAGGCATATCACTGGGAAAGCTAAAACCTTGTTGTTGCGATCGCGCTGCATACAGTTTCAACAAGTCCACCGCCAATTTTTTTATCGCTTTGCGGACTTTATTCTTGGTATTTTCCCAAGCTTTCCCAGTCATCCGGTTGAGTTCCGGTGCTTTATCACCTGCGGCGCGAAACCGAGATAAAGCACCGACTTGATCGGCTGCGACTCTGAGTAATCCGTCAGCATACTGCACCGCTAAATAATCACGGGTTTCGTGATTAATCGTCAAACTTTCCAGCTTGACAAATTTGCCAACACCATGATTTCTGTGAACTACATAATCCCCTGGACGCAGCTTATTAGGATCAACTTGTTTAGAAGTAGCTTTGTGACGCTTGCGGATATAGCCGGGAGTCGCCAAGGAATGCTGCCCAAAAAATTCCCGATCTGTAACGATTACCAAACGGTACGTAGGCAGGATAAAACCTTCTAGTTCCGCCAGACCAGAATATTTTAGGGCTATGGGAGTATGGTTGATTTGGAGCTTATCGATCGCTAGGTAGTCGCGGGGATTGGGGATAAACTGAGCCGGACAATCATGTTCTTGCAAAAGCGAGACGGAACGCGAAGGTTGAGCAGAAAGCAGCCAGATCGAGAAATTGCGCTCGCGTTCTTGGCGGATAGTCTCAGCTAGTTTAGCAAACTGGTGCGGCATGACTGGAACAGGTCGGCAGGCCAGATTGATCCCACTATTTTCCTCTGACAGTTCCGATAAATATAATGTTTTAAACTTGGTAACATCAACCAAACACTCATCAAAAGAACGGTGAATCTTAGGTAATGAATGGGGAGTAGGGAGTAGGGAGTGGGGAGTGGGCGTAGATTCTTCCCAATGCCCCATGCCCAATGACGCCACTTGCTTCAAGTCGGCAGAGCCGCCCAACGCAGTGGCTCCCCCATGCCCAATGCCCCATTGTTCCTCAGCATTTTCTACCCAGCGATCGCTATGAGCATGACACTGTTCTGGCTCATCAATAGCAATCAAGGTGTTTTCTGCTAAATAGTTTAACAGAGATGCTGGTTGCTCGAACGCTAACCCCAAAAAGCGACGACTACCCTCCAACAGTGATGAGTTCTGAGCGCTGTTAGCGGGGCGTTTAGCCCGTTCCGAGTCAGAATTTAACTCATAACTCCTAACTCCTAACTCAGAACTATTCTTCAGGGCTGCCATCACCACGGGAGTAAAGCTAGTGGGGGTAAGAATTAACTGATCAACTTTGTCGAGGGCTGAACGTTGGGTTGCTGGGTCAAATTCCCGCATTTGCTCGATTTCATCGCCAAACCATTCCAACCGGACTGGGAACTCAGATGAAACCGGGAATACATCAACAATATCGCCCCGCCGGCTCCATTGTCCTTCCGTTTCCACCAAAGGCACTCTTTCGTACCCCAGAATAGTTATTTTCTCACTGAAGGCATTCAAGTCTAAATCCATCCCCCGCTTCAGGGTAAGACAGAATTGCCCAAAAGCTGCTGGTGGTGGCAAATGAGGTTGCAGCGCCCCTTGAGTAGCCACAATTGCCATATTTGTCATTTGTCCTTTGTCATTTGTCCTTTGTCCTTGGTCTGTTTCTAATGACAAATGACTAATGACCAATGACTCTTTACTTTTAAGCAAATCTGCCAATACCTGCATTTGCCCCCAACTCATCTCAGTTTCCGGGTCAAAAGGTTCGTAGGGAGAAGCCTCGGAGGTGGGGTAAAAATGTACTGTTTGCCATCCCATTGCCTCCAGTTGTGCGTAAACACGTCCAGCTTCTTCCAGAGTGGCGCAAACCACGAACAAATCCTTGCCCGAAGCCTGCGCTAAAGCCGAAGCCACCAGAGCCTTGGGCAGCCTGGGAATGCCATTTAACCGCAATTCTTGTTGTCGGTTTAGCTTAGAAATAAATTCAGTGGTGAGCGGCGATCGGCCTAAGGCACGCACAATAGAAGAAAATGACATAAGTACTACTAGCGATGGGAGTCTTTGTGGGTCAGAAAATCTTGAGGCAGTTTATGTCAACCATTTTAAAAGTGTTAACAGCCTTCTTATTCCTTCGGTGGAAAAATAATGCACAGCGACTAATAAACTTAAGAACTATAACTATTACTTTGTGTACAGTCAAAGCATTTATAGAAGCACCTTTAATACTAGATACTAGGGATTGAGCTACGTTCGCTCTGATAAGCGGCAATTTTAAACATGTCCTCCATCACTTTTGAAATTTTAATCATTTTGGTGCTCATTATTGCCAACGGTATGTTTTCTATGTCTGAGATGGCGATTGTCTCAGCACGGAAAGTTAGGCTACAGCAGCTTGCCAATCAAGGAGATGCCAAGGCAAAGGTAGCACTGAAACTAGCTGAGTCTCCAAATCATTTCCTGTCAACCGTTCAAGTGGGTATTTCCCTGATCGGTATCCTGACTGGTGCTTTTGGAGGAGCAACAATTGCCAACCGACTGGCAATCTATGTGCGACTTGTCCCCTTGTTAGCACCTTATAGTGAACCGATATCTTTCGGAATAGCGGTTTTGCTCATTACCTATTTTTCACTGATTGTTGGCGAATTGGTACCGAAGCGTCTGGCATTAAACAACCCAGAAAAGATTGCATCAATTGTAGCTATTCCGATGCAAGCCTTGGCGGCGATCGCTTCTCCAGTAGTCTTTCTCTTAAGCGCTTCTACCGATTTGATCCTGCGATTACTGGGAATTACAGCTTCTACCGAGCCGCAAGTCACCGAGGAAGAAATTAAAATCTTAATCGAGCAAGGCACTGAGGCGGGAACCTTTGAGGAAGCCGAACAGGATATGGTGGAGCGAGTCTTTCGTTTAGGCGATCGCCCTGTCAGCTATTTAATGACACCCCGTCCAGATATTGTCTGGCTAGACTTAGACGACTCTGCCGAAGAAAATCGCCAAAAAATGGTTAATAGTGCCTATTCTCGGTATCCAATTTGTCAGGGTGGACTTGACAATGTGCTGGGTGTTATCCCTGTCACCGACTTATTAGCCAGGAGTTTCCGAGGAGAACCGCTAGACTTGACAGTGGGATTGCGACAGCCCGTATTCGTGCCAGAAAGCACCCGTGGTTTGAAAGTTTTGGAATTGTTCAAGCAAACCATCACTCACATGGCGCTGGTAGTCGATGAATACGGCGTGATTCAAGGATTAGTCACTCTCAACGACATTATGAGCGAAATCGTGGGTGATGTTCCTTCTACAGATGGGCAAGATCAACCACAAGCTGTACAACGCGAAGATGGTTCCTGGCTTTTGGATGGGATGTTGCCTGTTGAGGAGTTTTTGGAACTTTTCGGTATGGAAGAGTGGCAACCCGATGAACGCGGCAGTTATCAAACCTTAGGCGGTTTTGTGATCACTAATTTAGGTCGTATTCCGGCCGCAGCAGATTATTTTGAATGGCAAAGTATGCGAATTGAAGTAATGGATATGGATGGTAACCGCGTTGATAAGGTGCTAGTCATACCGAAAGCAAGTAAATCAGCAGATAGCAAAAAATCTGACTAGTATTAGGTATTGGGCATGGGGCATTGGGCATTGAGAATTATTCAACCTCTTGCGAAAATCCTTGAACCGCCTGGGACTCAAGTCCCTCTCTTAGAGCAAAAGTCCGTTGAAACGGACTAAAACTACTGTCATGAGTCGGTTTAAAACGACTTGAGCTATAAGAAAAGAAAATTTATTTTCGGGCGGATGTTCGACTTTTGCAAGAGGTCTATTGTTTACTATTTCACATGTACTATGCCCAATGCCCTATTTATGCAATTTGTCAAGTGCGAGATAGACGTTTGACCGCCTCACCCGCTAACAACTGATGGGCTTGTTCTAGAAATTGGGGGATTTTATCGGCGTGGGGATTGCGGGCGAGACATTGCCGCAAGTTTAATTCGTTTAGGCGATCAGCTTTGTTACCGGGAAACCAGTGGCTGCCATTGCCAAGCAGGTTGTAGCGCATTTTACCATAGTCTACCAGATCGTAGGCGATCGCTAGATTCCGCAGCCACAAAATCACCCGAATATTTACCTCACCAGGGGTTTGGTCAAAGGTTGGTAGATTTGTTTGCCAAGATTTTACCCAATCTTCTCCCAAAGTAGCGATCGCTTCTGATTCCAACCTTGCTAAAATTGGTGGCAAAATTTCTGATGCCCGGTCTACTAATTCTAAAGTCTTCAAGTGTTCATCAAAATCTTGTGGTTTTGCGGCTCCCAAGCTCAGGGTATGCACCTCTTGATGACTCAAACAAAACAAATCATTAAACACCATTGGACTCAAAGGGGCGCAAAGATTTACTAATTTTTGTGGAGGTTCATACAACAAACCTCCTTTATTAGATGGACTAATAATAAACACCCCCATATCCTGCCGTTTAGCTGCTTCAATTGCCGCCCAATTCCATTGATTAATGTAGTACCAGTGCAGATTGACGTAATCAAATTGATTGGTATTAATTGTCTGCACAATCATATCTGTTGATCCGTGTGTGGAAAAGCCAATAAATCTAACTTTTCCCTCAGCTTGCAACTGCTGCGCTACTTCCAAACAGCCACCAGGACGGATGCTATAGTCAAATGACTCAGCATGATTGATGCCGTGCAACCCTAACAGGTCAACATAATCTAGTTGGAGATTTTTCAATGATTGTTCAAATGTCTCACGGAATTCTTTTGCATCTGCCCTTGGGTTGACTTTGGTCTGAACAATCAACTTTTCGCGGGGAAACTTCGGCAATATTCTCCCCAATTGCATTTCGGAAGTGCCATAACCACGGGCAGTTTCAATATGATTAATCCCAACCTCAACTGCCCTTCTAATAGTCGCTTCCAGATTCGCCTGGTTATCAGCAGGAATTTCATTATTGGGAACATCCTCCCATTTGAACTGATATCTCATGCCACCGCAGGAAAACACTGGCATCTGTAATTCTGTGCGTCCAAATCGTCTATATAGCATCAGTGGATTGTGGATTGGGGATTGCTTACCAACTTAAAATCTCAAAACGACAGTCATTCCAGCTTTCAGTGCCACAATAATTACCTCTGTTCAATCTGTGACACTAGCAAGATTCATCGCATTATTAAATCGGTCAGGTCTTTTGATTATTCGACTGTTATAGGGTTTCCTAATCAGATGAGGTACATCATAGCCTCCTCCTC
>NZ_JABXKM010000246.1 GCF_017115025.1 Nostoc sp. NOS(2021)
ACCGATATAAATATAGTAAAAACTATCGTCAATGCTTAAAGAGCTAGGACTCAATCAATACAAGTTTACGAACCTGAGAATTGTTTCCCTGAGAGCGGCGTGATGAAACAGCAGTTAGCAAAAACTTCCAAGACTGAGGAGAAAGTATAGACGGATCTATCATCGAAAGAAAACTCTTGATATTTCTTTGCTTCAGCGCTACCAAAATCCAATGGAGTTTCAGGTAATTTTTTATATCCTGAAAGACGGGAATCTTTGAACGATGTTGGTCATTTACCAAAGAGTAAATTTTCTCCTTCATCAAAATATTTGTAGCCAACCGCCGAGACAAAGAAAACTTTTGATTATACGCACCGGGCCAGATAGTGCGGTAAGCAAGACACTGATTGAAGAAAATCGCATCGCCAAACTGGGCAATCCGAATCCAGGAATCGATGTCATCACAGTTAGCATCGAGTGTGGAGTCCCAACCACCAGTTTGTAGGAAAGCATCACGTCGGCAAGCTACTTGTACAGGCGTGCCAAAAGGTACAAGCTCTAAAAGCATACCGTAGTGAATATCTGCTTGTGGGATATAAAAAGCTAAACCGGGGCCAACTTGGGGGGTACGAGAGAGTTCAACTTCATTGCCATCCACCTGAGCCGCCACACAAGAGCAGATTACAGCATCGGGACGAAGTGCGATCGCCTTCGCCATCTCTTCTATGCAGTTGGGCGCTAAATAGTCGTCATCATCTAAAAACTTAATCCAGTCGCCGCTAGCTTTGGCAACTCCAGCATTTACTGTTGCTGCATGACCAAGGTTCACTTCGTTACGATGGTAAACAACGTTCTCCCCTAAGCTTTTGAGATAGGTTTGGGTGTCATCAGATGAACAGTCGTCGGCAACAACCACCTCGCACTCGATTGTTTGGTTACGAGCCGAGTCAATTGCTCTTTGCAGCAAGTTCAAGCGATTATAGGTACTGATGACGACGCTAAATTTCATAAATTTCACCCTTGTGGTACAGCATTCTGCAATATAGCTTTGATCTCTAGGCTGTTGTATCAGTAAAATTATCAATCCCAACAAGTAGACTGAAATAGGATTATCGATTTATGATTGATGATTGTGAGTTTTTTTTTAAGCAGACAGAAAGACTATGAGCGCTCAAGAGATTATCCGCTCGATTGAAGCGGAACAGATAAAATCGAATCTGCCCGACATTTATGTGGGCGACACAGTAAAAGTGGGAGTGAAAATCAAGGAAGGCGAAAAATACCGCGTACAACCCTACGAGGGAGTAGTGATTGCCATGCGGAATGGTGGCATCAATGAAACTATTACAGTCCGTAAGGTTTTTCAAGGCGTGGGCGTTGAGCGGGTATTTTTGTTGCATTCTCCCCGGATTGACAGCATCAAGGTATTACGTCGTGGTAAAGTCCGCCGTGCTAAACTGTATTATCTCCGCGATCGCGTAGGTAAGGCAACCCGGATCAAGCAACGGTTTGACCGCCCTTTGTGATTCGTCCTTAAAAAGTATGGGAGAAATTTCTTTTCTTCAAGCGGCATCTGCCGCTGACTTGTCCCCTCGACAAAATTGAGGTATGATATAAATCGCATATTGCGTTAAACTGAAATTTAGTTCAGCGCAATAACTGAATCAAAAACAGCTTGTGCGCTCTTAGTTCAGTTGGTAGAACGCAGGTCTCCAAAACCTGATGTCGGGGGTTCAAGTCCTCCAGGGCGCGCTCAAGAGCAAAAAACAAAGCCCGAAATAATTACGCAGCTGCTAATATAGCAGTTAGCGCTAATAATTTCGGGTAAACTTATTGTATTTGCAGTTGTTTTGCTTTCAGTAAGTGAAATAGAGTCGAAGCTGCAAACCTGGATGACCGAATTTTAGATTTGAGATTTTGGATTTTGGATTGAGAAGAAATTTAAAATCGACAAACCAAAATCTAAAATTAAGCGCCTTTGCCTTCAGGTATGGGGTAAATCTAAAATCTAAAATCTAAAATCCAAAATTGAGTGACAAACGGGGGATAAACGGTCGTGGCCAAAAAAAATGAAGCCGAATTGCCAGAAACCACAAATGGGTTTAGCTTGGGAAACTTCATACAGGGAATCAAAGAAGAACTTGAAAAAGTAGTTTGGCCCAGTCGGAAACAGATAGTGAGCGAATCCGCCGCTGTGTTGTTAATGGTGGCACTCTCCGCATCTTTGATATACTTGGTGGATGGATTGTTTGGTTGGGCAGCAAAACAGGTGTTCTGATGACTTTTGCAACAAACGAACCTCGCAACTCCACGTTGCAGTCAGAGGAAACAGCAGAAACAGCAGAAGCAGCGTCAAAAGAAGCACGCTGGTATGCAGTGCAAGTAGCCTCAGGCTGTGAAAAGCGTGTAAAGACTAACTTAGAGCAACGCATTCAAACTTTTGATGTCGCTGACAAAATTATCCAGGTAGAAATTCCGCACACGCCAGCGGTGAAAATCCGCAAAGATGGCAGTCGCCAGCATACAGATGAAAAAGTTTTCCCTGGCTATGTGCTGGTGCGGATGATGATGGATGATGATACCTGGCAGGTGGTACGAAACACCTCCCATGTAATTAATTTTGTGGGTTCAGAACAAAAACGTGGTAGCAGCAAGGGTCGCGGTCATGTCAACCCCATACCACTGAGTTCTTCAGAAGTCGAACGTATATTCAAACAAACCAGCGAACAAGAGCCGGTTCTCAAAATTGACATGGCTACTGGTGATAAGATAATGGTGCTTTCTGGTCCATTTAAAGACTTTGAAGGCGAGGTGATTGAAGTATCTCCAGAGCGGAGTAAGCTCAAAGCCTTGCTCTCAATTTTCGGCAGGGATACACCAGTAGAATTGGAATTTAATCAGGTAGAGAAACAGAGCTAAATACAAATGGCAAAGAAAATAGTAGCGGTCATTAAGTTGGCCCTGAATGCTGGAAAAGCCAACCCAGCACCGCCAGTGGGACCCGCCTTGGGTCAACACGGCGTTAACATCATGATGTTCTGCAAAGAGTACAATGCCAAAACAGCAGATCAAGCTGGAATGGTAATACCTGTAGAAATTTCGGTTTTTGAAGACCGGAGTTTTACATTTGTACTCAAAACGCCACCAGCATCAGTGCTGATTCGCAAGGCGGCGAAAGTTGAAAAAGGCTCGAATGAACCCAACAAAAAGAAGGTTGGGTCAATTACCAAAGCACAATTGCAAGAAATAGCCCAAACGAAACTTCCCGATCTCAATGCTAACGACATAGAGGCGGCAATGAAGATTGTGGGAGGAACGGCTAAGAATATGGGCATAACAGTCACAGATTAGTCATTGGTCATTTGTCATTGGTCATTAGTAAAAAAACTAGCAAATGACAAGGGACAAATAAGTAAAAATTATCGGGGGAGAGGCGAAGCTTCGGAATTACCCCAGGAGAAAAAATGCCAAAAATATCGCGTCGTTTGCAAACGCTGCAAGCAAAAGTAGAAGAAAAGGACTATCACCCCCTAGAAGCTTTAGCCCTTCTGAAAGACACAGCAACAGCTAAATTTACCGAAGCCGCTGAAGCGCATATCCGGTTGGGAATTGACCCCAAGTATACAGACCAACAGTTGCGGACAACGGTAGCACTGCCCAAAGGGACAGGACAAATCGTCCGAGTGGCGGTGATAGCCAGAGGCGAAAAGGTAAACGAAGCTAGTAACGCTGGTGCTGATATTGTCGGTTCAGAAGAACTGATTGACGAAATCCAGAAAGGTAGGATGGATTTTGACAAGCTGATTGCCACACCCGATGTGATGCCACAAGTGGCAAGGCTGGGTAAGTTGCTTGGGCCGCGTGGTTTGATGCCATCGCCCAAGGGTGGAACCGTGACATTTGATTTAGCAGGTGCGATCGCAGAATTCAAAGCTGGTAAATTAGAATTCCGAGCTGATCGAACTGGTATCGTCCATGTTATGTTTGGTAAGACAACCTTCTCGCCTGAAGATTTGTTAGTCAACCTGAAGGCATTGCAGGAGACGATTGACCGTAACCGTCCTTCAGGAGCTAAAGGTCGTTATTGGCGCACATTTTATGTGGCAGCGACTATGGGGCCATCGATTAAAGTTGATATCAGCGCCCTACGAGATTTGAAACTGAGCGAAGTAGCGTAATTTTGAGTCATTAGTCATTTGTAAAGGCAAAGGACAAAGGGCAAAATTGAATACGCAAAGCCGGAGACAGCAGGTGCTAATAGCTTAAATATCCTGCCGAGGTTAAAACTCTAATTGTCAGAATTGCCACCTATAAAGGTGTGATAACTATGGCATCAGGAGTCTTACTACTCAACCCCGGCTATATTAGCTGGGGTTTGTTGTTTGGATTCAGTTTTAAAAAAAGCGCACAAGTAGGGAAATCACCGATTAGTTTAAGGAGGTGAGATTGGAATGGGTAGAACACTAGAAAATAAAAAAGAAATAGTAGCTGACCTCAAAGTTACTTTGAGTGAGTCAACTCTGGCACTGGTAATTGACTATCAGGGGCTAACAGTTTCTGAAATCACAGACTTACGGCGGCGGCTGCGTCCCAGTGGCACCGTTTGTAAGGTGACTAAGAACACCCTCATGGGCATTGCTATTGAAGGTGATGAAAAATGGCAACCTCTGTCGGAATTGCTCAACGGTGCTTCCGCTTTTTTGCTGGTAAAAGAAGATTTTTCATCGGCAATTAAGGCGTACCAAGAATTCCAAAAAGTCACCAAGAAAACAGAACTTCGCGGTGGTGTACTGGAAGGTCGCCTACTCAAAGAACCGGATGTCAAGGTACTGGGAGACTTGCCATCTAAGGAACAACTCATAGCCCAAATTGCTGGAGCTATCAACGCCTTGGCTACCAAGATTGCTGTGGGTATCAACGAAGTTCCTGGTTCACTGGCTCGTGCTTTGCAGGCTGTGGCCGACCAAGAGCAAAGTGGTGGTAGCACCGAAACCGCCGCTGTAGAAGATAGCAGCACTGAAACGGCTGCTGTACAAGATAGCAGTACCGAAGGCGCTGCTGAAGGTAATAGCAGCACAGAAAACGCTGCCGAATAGACTTCGTGGTTCATCAGTCAAAAGTCAAAAGTCTATAGTTAAAGACCAATGACCCATGACAAATAAATAATCAAAATTACAGGAGTTATATCAATGTCTACTGCAACCGATCAAATTTTAGAACAACTAAAAACCCTGTCTTTGCTGGAAGCTTCTGAGTTAGTCAAGCAAATTGAAGAAGCTTTTGGCGTGAGTGCTGCTGCACCCGTTGGCGTAGCATTCGCAGGCCCTGGTGTTGCTGCTCCTACTGAGGAAGTTGTTGAGCAAACCGAGTTTGAAGTTATTCTCGAATCAGTCCCAGCTGATAAGAAGATTGCTGTGCTGAAGATTGTCCGGGAATTGACCGGTTTGGGTCTGAAAGAAGCGAAAGACTTGGTGGAAGCTGCGCCCAAGGCAGTTAAAGAAGGTATTGCTAAAGATGCTGCTGAAGATGCTAAGAAGCGGATCGAAGAAGCTGGCGGTAAGGTGACTGTTAAGTAGTCACGATTTTTTTACTAGTTTTTTATTAAGGAGTCTGAGTCAGGCTCCTTTTTTTATTACGGTTTTTGTAAAAATAATAGAAATACTATATAGGAATCCAATTTGATTCCTGAACTTACTTGCATAGGGAGGGAACAGGGAACAGGGAACAGGGAACAGGGAACAGGGAACAGGGAACAGGAAAGAAGGGAATAGATGTGTACTGAGTTATTTCAAAAATAAAATACGAGTTCTATAGCAATCCTATCTGATTTATAAAAAATACTTTTTTAACGAACCACTTTGATTTAAACTTTATTAAAATCGAAGATTTATCATACTGTTTCAGTGTCTTTAACTACCAAAAACTCATAAACTTCTTCTATAGTGAATGAAGCATGGAAAATATTAGGTTCTATTTTATAGATTTCCAAAAAAGAGGCGATCGCTTCATGAAGTTGCTTGATTGCTGCTTCTTGATTTATCTCTTGTCCTACCAGTCCATTGTCTAAGCATAAAGCAACCCAATAAATAGATTTCCCATGCTCCCATCTACAATTATTTAATATATAATCAGCTATATGTTTAGTAGAAATAAATCTATTTAATCTAATTAGATGCCATGCAAAGAATAACTTTAAACTCTCGTGTTGGACAAGATGGAATATTACATTTAGATATTCCTGTAGATGTCACTAATGTTGATTTAACTATTACTGTTATTTTACAACCTATTACTGATTCTGAGCAGGAAAATCAACCTAAAGGAAAAGGTTGGCCTGCTAACTTTTTTGAAGAAACTTCAGGATCTTTAAAAGATACACCTCTAATTATAGATTCTGAAGGTGTTTTTGATGATTTAGAAGAGTTTAAATTGACATGAAATATTTACTAGATACAAATGTATGTATTAAATATCTCAATGAAGATTCGATTATTCGCCAGAGACTTGAAAATTATGATTTAGATGATATTGCAGTTTGTTCAGTTGTGAAACTAGAGTTGTTTTATGGAGCCATGAGAAGTGATAACCCTGATCAAGTTTGGGCAAAAGTAAAGCGATTTTTAGAAGTATTTATTTCTTTACCTTTAGATGATATTTCAGCTTTAAACGCAGGTAGGATTCGCGCTCAATTAGCTAATCTCGGTACTCCTATTGGTTATAATGATTTATTAATTGCTTCTATTGCACTGTCCCATGATTTAATTTTGGTGACTCATAATACTAAAGAATTTGTCAGGGTCGAAGGGTTAAAAATAGAAGATTGGGAAATTGAAGGATAGAAGGTTAAAAACAAAGTATAAATGTCTACAATATAGTAAAGGAATTTGTGACCTTAATTTTAAATTGTATATAGTTGAAAGCGATCGCACTTTTATTTACTACTCTAAGTGATGGCTTTCATAATTCCCTACAGCAAACAGCGACCACTCTTCATAAACCCAGATTTAAAATCCTTTAGTGATTGATAATATTTTAGTGCTTCATCTTTTGATAATGGTTTTTCTTCCTTTACTTCCTCCATAAGTTTTGCTAAACCGTAATCCTCAAGAATTTCTTCAATTTTTTCAAATTCAGCGATAGGAATTTGTACAGCAATAGGTCGTTGATTTTCGTCAAGAACATAATTTTTGTGAACTTCGAGCATTTTAATAACTCCTATTTGTTATTTATTCTTGAACCAGCTTAGTGAGACAATAGCCGAAGCAATATTTTATTTTAGCAATTATTCATGATCCAAAACTAGCCACTTCCACAGGACGTTCAACAGCTAATTTTTTACGGTTAGTTTTGATTTGTTCAATTTTGTGAAGAGTTTCAGCAGTTAAATAACTTTCACCGCAATGAGTACAGGTTATCACTGGAATATTTTCTATTACTAGCAGGTCTTTACCCTTACCGTAAGTTCTAGTAATTCGGCGGTTTTTGACACCTTCGCTTCCACAAATATCACACAGCATTTGCCGCTTTCCTGGTATTAGGGTATGTATACAGTAATGATAACAAGTTTTCCAGTGGGACTTAGCTTGGCAATTATTTCGACTTCCCCTGCATCAAGAGTTAAACTTCTGATGCGATATTTAGATTCTGCTGTCACTTTATCTTTTTGACGTTCCAGTATTTCGCCTGTGAGGATACCTTCTTCAATGTCATAGATTGTTAGATTGTCATCGCTCATTTCTTCTTCAGCGTGTAGCGTCATTAAATACTGAAGAGAAGAAACTTTATCCCACATTCGTTGCAAAATTTCATCGAACAAGGTGGTAATCTTAGAGGAATTAGACTTTAATAGTTTACAGCGATCGCATGGATTGACCTCTCCCCCAACCCCTCTCCGAAGCGGAGAGGGGAGCCGGATTTCTCCCTCTTACCTTGTAGGGAAGGGGGTTGGGGGGTTAGGTCTGTGTGCAAACTGCGAGGGTGCGATCGCGCTGATAGAATAGTCAAGTAGGTGAAAACATTATTATCTTTTACTCTTAAAACTTGACTGAAAATGACATCTATAAAATCAATAAATTGTTTATTTTATGTTGTTTACTTAATCCTATAGTTCCAAGTCTTAATAGCTAAATCAATATACCATCCCAAATTTGTAGGAGTATTTATTTCCTGTGACCACCACGATTCTAAAAGAGAAATATCAAAAGGACGGGTAGCACCTTTCAGGAGATAGATCAATAAATCTAAAGTGTTTAGATTTCTACCATCATTGGATGAGGCTTGACATAAATACATATTTGCACTTGTCCATTTCGACATACCATGCCTGTCAAATGAGAAACAAAAATTATTGTTAGAATTCTCTTCAAGATTAACGGTAGTCTTAGTACACACCAACCATTCAACGACAGAATCTTGATCAAAATAGCTGTTATTTGCAGCTAATACAAAACCAAATCGTGCTACTGGAATTTTGATTTTAGTTCTCACCTTAGTTGGCAACCAAAGAAATAACCATATTCCTTTACCTGTATTAGTTATTTCGGCTAGTTTCTTATGATTTTGTCCTTCACCAGTACCATATAGTATTTTTCTATAAGTAGGGCTAACCATTTCCTTTATCTTTGGTTGAGCCATGAAAAGCTCTCTGATAATTCTAAAATTTTGACGAACATCTACAGGCAATTTACTTTCAAAGTTATGAGTAAAAGCTGGCAAGATTATACTTTGTAGGTCTTCATTTTGTACGCTACCAGGTAAGCCAAACACAGGGTAAAGAATATCATAGTTATTATCTTCTAATTGGAATTTAAGAGGTGTTGTCTGATATTCGATATAGAATTTCCAAAAATATATATCATCTTCAAATTTTGATGCTTCTTTATCTGTATAGTTGTCTTCATGAAAAGTAGGAGCAATAGCGATTAATTTTATCGGTAATGAGTAATCGATTCTGTCGGCAAAAGATTGATTTTGGAAAATATTTTTTCTATATCTCAATAGCTGAGAGACTAATCCTCTATCTTCTTCGTTTTTTAATTCAATAATGACTGCTTGTTTATCTAACTTGCTACAGCAGAGTAAATCACAACGCTGCATTTTGAGACTATGCTGACGTTTAATTAAAACCAATTCTGGGAATATTGTGTCAAAAGAAGCTTCAATATAATCTTCTAAATCCTGTTCAGACTGAAAGCGAATTTCTCTGCCAATGTAGATTAATTTACGATTCGCTTTGTCTGACCTCTCATTTCGTCTCTTCGAGTTGGTTGTTAAATGTTTTGATTTTAGGTAGGGCATGAAAATTTTTAATTACAATAATCTATATACAAGCTATTGTATTTATACAATAGTGCTAACGGTAAAAATACTGAAGCCTTATCTATTTTAACAGACTCTCAACTTCCTCATTTGTCAACCCAAACTGTTGAAAAATACGCAAAACATAAGCAGGAGACATTTCTCTTGCACCCATATCTATAGGAACTACTCTTCTTTTACCATCAACTTCACGAGTATATAAACAATGGTGGCCTTTTCCTTCTCTATGAAATGTGCAACCTGCTTGTTCTAAAAGCTTAATTAACTCCTTTGGTTTCAGGGAAGGTATATTTTTAGGCATAAACCTTTCTTAATTCATATATCTCTAAATCTTCTTCTTTTTCTTCAACAGCTAAAAATTCATGTAATTCCTCTATTGAAACGGTAGATTTATAAATATTACTTTCAGACTGATAAACCACTTCAAAGGATTCAATTGCTTCTTTCAGTTTATTAATTGCATCTTCTTGAATATTTCCCTGCCCAACAATGCCATTTTCTAAGCATAAAGCAACCCAATAGCCAGAATCTTTTCTGAGTACGACGGTGTAAAAATTCATTCCTTCCTCCAACTTAATAACTATTTTTTAAAGTTTCTTCTAATGTAAAAGGAGATTCGTTAGGAAAGAAATTTAATTTAATCCCTGTTTCATCAGATGCTTTGAGACGAGCTTTTTGATAACAATCTTCAAATACTTCTGCAAGTAGAGGTTGCAAACTCGGACTATCTTCTAATAATGTTTCAATACAGATACGTTGTTCAGAAATAGTACTGCGCCAACTTTCACTACGTTTTTCTGGTTGATATTGCCATTTCAGCAAGTGCATTAATAGCACAATTAATCGATTTTTTAACTCGCGTTTTTCACTTCTCCCCATGCTTTCAATTTCTTCAATTAGATTAGGTATATCTATTTCATTAAAATTATTTTCTTTTAACTGATGGGCAATTGTTTGTGTCCACAAGTAAAAGTCTTGTTCATAAAGGTTTTTTTTATTTATAAAAGATGAACTTGTCATGATAAAAACTCAAGTTAAATGACTGATACAAATTTTTAGGAAAGTTAACCTTGGTTGATTTGATGATTAATGTAATCAACAGCAACTTTAACTGTAGTAAACTCTAAAAAAATATCATCAGGAAAGTCAATATCTTCAAAGTTTACAATTAATTCACCACATATTACATCAGCATTTAATCCATCTGTTTCTCCTACCATTACTGGTTTATAAAAATAATATTGACTATCCTCTGCCTTAAAATGAATAACATTGGCACGATAAGCATTACTAGACCAATACAGTCGCTCGTCATAAATTTCTGACTGAAACAAGGTAAAATCTAATGTAACTTCTTGTTGCTCAATTTTCATGACTTCAGCAACAATATCTCTAACTTTCTCAAAAATTTCTTGATATTCCATAATTAATAATAATTTTTAGTTGTTTAATTTTTTATATTTAGAGTTAAGGTGAGCTTAAGAAGCCCACCCTAATCTAAATTAGACCAACAAAGCCTGCTCCTCCTTAGAAATCATACGCCCTTCATCTTCAAAACCGAGGATTTGATCAAAGTTCAAATACCTATACAAATCATCGGCAAAAGGCTCAATTCTACTCGCCACAATATCCAAATATTCCTGCACTGTGGGAAGGCGTCCCAGCAGCGCACAAACTGCGGCTAATTCTGCTGAACCAAGATACACTCGCGCATCTTTACCCATGCGATTATTGAAGTTGCGGGTAGAGGTAGAAAATACTGTTGTGCCATCAGCAACTCGCGCCTGATTACCCATGCACAAGCTGCATCCGGGTATTTCTGTTCTAGCACCCGCAGCCCCAAAAATGCTATACACACCTTCTTCTTTAAGTTGGTGTTCATCCATGCGGGTTGGTGGTGAAATCCACAGGCGAGTTTTCACTTCACCTGCACCTTCCAAAACTTTCGCTGTTGCCCGATAATGACCAATATTTGTCATACAAGAACCAACGAATACTTCTTGCACGGGATCATTAGCAACTTCCGATAATAATTTAACATTATCGGGGTCATTGGGAGCAGCAACAATTGGTTCTTTGATTTCGTTCAAATCGATTTCAATTATTTCGGCATACTCCGCATCAGCATCACCTTCTAATAACACGGGATTTGCTAACCATTCTTCCATCTTTGCCACACGGCGCAGCATGGTACGCGGATCATGATAGCCCCGTGCTATCATATTTTTCAGTAGCGCGACGTTAGAACGCAGATATTCGGAAATTGTCTCTACACTCAGCTTAATTGTGCATCCGGCACAAGAACGTTCGGCACTAGCATCGGTGAGTTCAAAGGCTTGTTCAACTTTTAAATCTGGCAAACCTTCTATTTCCAGAATTCGCCCGGAGAAGACATTTTTCTTGTTCTGCTTCTCTGCTGTCAGCAAACCTTTTTGAATTGCTACGTAGGGAATGGCATTCACAACATCCCGCAGGGTGATACCTGGTTGCAATTCACCTTTAAATCTTACCAATACTGACTCTGGCATATCTAAAGGCATGACACCCAAAGCGGCTGCAAAGGCGACTAATCCCGAACCGGCGGGGAAGGAAATACCCAAGGGGAAGCGGGTATGAGAGTCGCCGCCAGTTCCCACGGTGTCGGGTAGCAGCATCCGGTTTAACCAAGAGTGAATAATACCATCACCGGGGCGGAGGGCGACACCGCCACGAGAGGCAAAGAAATCGGGGAGTTCGTGATGGGTTTTGATGTCAACTGGTTTGGGATAAGCAGCAGTGTGGCAGAAACTTTGTATCACTAAGTCTGCACTGAAACCAAGACAGGCGAGTTCTTTCAATTCGTCGCGGGTCATGGGGCCTGTGGTATCCTGGGAACCAACGGTTGTAATGATGGGTTCGCAAGATGTGCCGGGACGCACACCAGGTAATCCGCAAGCTTTACCCACCATTTTCTGGGCGAGGGTGTAGCCTTTGCCTGTATCAAAGGCTTGCTGGGGACGGGTAAAGACTGTGCTGGGTTCTAAACCTAGTGCAAGACGAGTTTTGTCGGTGAGGGTACGTCCGATAAGTAGGGGAATGCGTCCACCTGCGCGAACTTCATCGAGGATTGTATCAGGTTTGAGGGCAAAGGTGGAAATGACTTCGCCAGCAACGTTGGTGATTTCGCCTTTGTAGGGATGGATGGTAATTACTGCGCCGGTTTCTAGTTGGCTGACATCGCACTGAATAGGCAAAGCACCGGCATCTTCTGCTGTGTTAAAGAAGATTGGCGCGATCGCACCACCTAAAACATAACCCCCAGCGCGTTTGTTTGGCACAAAAGGTATATTATTTCCTGTATGCCACAATACCGAGTTGATAGCAGATTTCCGCGAGGAACCAGTACCAACTACATCCCCCACGTAAGCTACAGGATGCCCTTTTTTCTTCAACTCGGCAATGGTTGCCAAGCTTCCCGGTTGCCGTGACTCTAACATCACTAAGGCGTGTAAGGGAATATCTGGGCGAGTTGTGGCGCTTTGGGCGGGCGATAAATCGTCGGTGTTGGTTTCGCCAGGAACTTTAAAAACGGTGACAGTAATCGCTTCTGGAACTGTGGGACGCAGGGTAAACCATTCAGCTTCCGCCCAAGAATCAATTACCCGCTTGGCGAAAGGATTGGTTTTAGACAACTCTAAAACATCGTGGAAGGCGTCGTACACCAAGAGGATTTTGCTTAAAGCGTTGGCGGCGTAGGCGGCGATGGGTTCCTTTCCTTGTCCGCCCATTACTAGAGGTGTTTCAGATGAGTCTGAAAGAGATACAGTAGGCCATTGCAGCAAATCGATTAAAGATTGTACGTTGTAACCACCTACCATCGTCCCCAGCAATTGCACCGCTTCTATGCGCGAAACCAACGGACTGATGATTTCCTTTTTGGCGATCGCGGTGAGAAATCCAGCTTTGACATAAGCTGCTGGATCGACACCAGGAGAAACGCGATCGCTCAATAGATGTAATAATATATCCTCTTGACCCTTTGGCGGATTTTTCAGTAATTCGCACAGTTCAGATGTTTGCTTTGCATCTAATGGTAAAGGGGGAATTCCCAGTGCTGCCCTTTCGGCAAGGTGTTTACGATATTGTTCCAGCATTCTTAACTTCACTCCAAATATTTAGCTAAACAAAGTTTTAAGTGTGTATCATCACTTCCCTAGTTTCAGGGGCATTCAACCTCACAAGTCTTGAGAAATAGAATTAACAGCAAGTGAATCTCCTTACTTTAAGTTTTTTGTCTAGCAAGGACTTATAATTATCACTGTATATCTATTTTTCCTGATAAAACTCTTTGAAAATAATTCTCTTTTCATCTTTGTTAACTTGGTACTGTGTCTATTTATCAGATAAAATAACTTATTTGTCCTCTGTGTCACGCTTATTTTGTATATGCCCAAAACTTACACCGTAGAAATTGATTACCAAGGCAAAATTCATACCTTGCAAGTTCCCGAAGATAAAACGATCTTATCAGTTGCCGATGCTGCTGGTTTGGATTTGCCAAGTTCTTGTAATGCAGGTGTTTGCACAACTTGCGCCGGTCAAATAAGCGAGGGAACTGTGGATCAAACTGATGGTATGGGCGTTAGTCCAGATTTGCAAAAGAAAGGTTACGTATTGCTTTGTGTTGCCAAACCCCTTTCTGATTTGAAAATTCAGACGGAAAAAGAAGATATAGTTTATCAGTTACAATTTGGCAAAGACTAATAATCAGTGAACAGTTATCAGTATCCGGGTTGACTATTGATAACTGTCCACTTCCCATTACCACAACTGATATAGTAATCCGATTTGATTCCTGAACTTACTTGCTTAGGGAGGGAACAGGGAACTCTTAACAGGGAACAGGAAAGAAGGGAATAGATGTGTACTGAGTTATTTCAAAAATCAAATACGAGTCCGATAAATAACATAAGTATTTCCTAGCAACTGATATCAGCTATTCTAGAAACTACAACTTAACAGGATTTACCCAGATGACGACTCATTTTATTACCGCAGAAATTGATTTACAAGAAACTCCCGCAGAATTACTAAAAGCAATTGAAACAGAGTTGAACAAACAGGGGGAACCCCTTCGTTGGGCAATTACTTCTGTGGACGTTGACCAACAAAAAGCTACAGTTGAAGCCGTTGTCACGACAGTTAGGAGTTAGGAGTTAAGAGTTAGGAGTTAGGAGTTAGTAGTTAACGCGATGTGCGACTTGTTCGTAGAACCCCTCTCCAAACCTCTCCCCCACAGGGAGAGAGGCTTTGATTCTGCTCCCCAACGCTAGTAGGGAAGGGGTTGGGGGTTAGGTTTGAGAGAAAGTCGTACACGGCGTGAGTTAGTATTTGATGGCTTCTGATTCATAATTCATAACTCCTAACTCCTAATTCCTAACTCAATATGCGTCCATACACTGCTATCTTAATTGTACCAACTGGCGTTGGGGCTGCCATTGGGGGTTATGCAGGAGATGCTTTACCTGTTGCCAAAGTTATAGCACAGGTTTGCGATCGCCTAATTACTCACCCCAATGTCCTGAATGGCGCAAGTTTGTATTGGAATCTTCCCAACGCTTTTTATGTTGAAGGTTACGGGCTTGACAAATTTGCTTCTGGATGCTGGGGTTTGCATCCAGTCCGCACCAACAAAGTAGGTTTGCTTTTAGACCAAGCCATTGAGCCAGAGTTGCGACTACGACATATACAAGCCGCAGATGCAGTCAGAGCAACTTTGGGATTGACTTTAACAGATTATGTAATTACTGATGCACCATTAAATGTAGAATTACGAACTACACCATCGGGAGCTAGTTGGGGAACAATTGGCAACCCAGATAGCTTGTTACGGGCAGCAGAGATATTAATTGAGAAAGCGGGGGCAGAAGCGATCGCAGTTGTTGCCCGTTTCCCCGATGATATAGATGAAGAAGCAGTACAGAAATACCGCCACGGTGAAGGCGTTGATCCGTTAGCGGGTGCAGAAGCCGTAATTAGCCATTTGCTAGTGCGAACCTTTCAAATTCCTTGCGCCCATTCTCCCGCCCTTTTGAGCGAACCTCCACAACCTGATTTATCTCCCCGTTCCGCCGCCGAAGAATTAGGCTATACTTTTTTGCCGTGCGTCCTTGTAGGATTAAGTCATGCCCCACAATTTATAGTAGAGAATAGAGCGATTACATCAGAGCAACAAGATATTTGGGTAGATGAAGTAGATGCTGCGATCGCACCTGCAACAGCTTGTGGTAGCAGCGCCTTACTGAGTTTAAGCCAAAGACGATGCCAAATAATTACAGTAGAAGAAAATAAAACTCTGATAAAAGTTCCTCCCCAACCCTTGGGGATCAAAGCTATACAGGTAAACTCATATTTAGAAGCAGTGGGTGTATTAGTAGCACACAAAGCAGGCATCAATCCCTCCGCTCTCCGTCCAAAATTATTACCTTTGCAGTCAGTAGGCAGGAGTTAAAAGTTAGGAGTTAGCAGTTAGAATTCATACTGTAGCGCTTCTGTGTTGAGTCAAATACAGACCTAACCCCCAACCCCAACCCTTGTAGCGTTGGGGAGTAAGATTCAAAGCCTCTCTCCTTTTAGGAAAGAGATTTGGAGAGAGGTAAAAGTGTATTGCATACAAACGAGAACCGCTATAATTCCCTGGATTACAGCTAAGGAAGGTGGATTAAATAAAATGCAAAACTTCATCTGTCTCTAGCTTCCCTCTCCTTTATAAGGAGAGGGATTGAGGGTGAGGTAAGCCAGGGACATAAATTGTATGTTATTTAATTCTTATTCCT
>NZ_JABXKM010000187.1 GCF_017115025.1 Nostoc sp. NOS(2021)
ACCTCTGTGAGGGGTGGCAGCTTGCAAAAGAGACTTAACGGGAAAAGTCAGATATATATGCTGTGCAGCGCTCAGAAAGTAAACTTCTTACAACAAGCAATTTCTCAGAAGCATAGAAGTCAAAATAATTCATAATTGATAATTCATAATTCATACTTATAGATGGAGTCCCCAGTCTCTAACAAATAAATTAGTGCCTCTACTAAAGCCTGATTTTGTTCATCGGTGCCAACAGTAATGCGTAATTTATCGTCTAGTCCAGGCTGCTTGAAGTAGCGGATTAAAATTCCCCGTTCCTTCAGTTTTTGATAGAGATATTCTGCGTTTCCTTCTCTTGGTTCTGCTAACAAAAAGTTAGCTTGAGAATCCCAAATATGAAAACCTAATTGTTTTAATTCTGTTGCTAACTTAGTCCGCGATGCCTTAATCTTTGCTACACAAGCATTTTTATAAGCTTGGTCGGTAATAGCAGCAGAGCCAATTGCACAAGCGATCGCATCAATGTTATAGCTATCTTTCACCTTAAACAATCCCTGCAACAACTTGGGATTTGCGACTCCAAACCCCAGGCGCAATCCCGCCAATGAGTACCCTTTAGAAAGTGTCCGAATCACAATGACGTTTTCGTATTCCTTTACCAAAGTCAATGCATTCTCCTCGGTAAAATCTACATATGCTTCATCAATCACTAAAACTCCAGATAATTGGCTGGCTAATTTTCGCAGATCATTTGTTGCTACCAGATGCCCGGATGGACTATTAGGCGACGCAATGAATGTGACAGAACCATCGACAGCAACCAGTTCTTCCAAAGGTAAACTGTAGTCCTCGCTGTAGGGAATCTCAATAATTTCCGCAGCTTGCATTTCTGTTAATGTGCGATATAGCACGTAAGTTGGCATCGGATAAACTACCTTTTTCCCAGGTTCTGCACAGGCTCGAATCACTACACTCAACAATTCGTCACTGCCATTTCCGACAATTATCCAATCGCTAGGAACTCCTAAAACTTTACTTGCAGCTTGCCGGAACTCCCCCCCGAAAGGTTCTGGATATCGCCGCAACCACTCGCCATCGATATTTTGTAGTACAGCTAATGCCGCAGGGGAAGGAGGATAGGGGTTTTCGTTGCTGTTGAGTTTAATGACCTGTGTACCGCGTTGGGGCTGCTCACCGGGAATGTAGCTAGCCATTGCATTAACATTGGAGCGAAAGTAGTTGCTCATAGGGCATGGGGTATGTAAAAAACAGATTTTTATAAGTTAGGAATTGACAGAATTTTAGATTTTAAATTTTGGATAATGGAATTGAACATTCAAAACCGTTCGGCTGAGGCTCACGGCGAAGGCTAAAATTTAAAATCTAAAATTAAATGACAGAGCTAGTGACTTTAGCATGGGGTCAATCTAAAATCTAAAATCCAAAATTGTGTGACAAATCATTACCGATATATTATTTTTTACAAACCCTATGGTGTTCTCAGCCAGTTTACAAAAGATGCTCCCACACATAGCACCCTGAAAGATTATATTGATGTACCTGATGTGTATCCTGTGGGACGCTTAGACTGGGATAGTGAAGGGTTGCTGCTGTTAACGAACGATGGGCAATTGCAACATCGCCTCGCTCATCCGCGTTTTGGTCATAAACGTACTTACTGGGTACAGGTAGAGCGAATTCCAGATGCAGATGCGATAAAAAGGTTGCAAACAGGTGTGGAAATTCAAGATTACCGCACTCAACCAGCAGAAGTTAAGCTCTTACCAACAGAGCCACAGCTACCTGAACGCACCCCGCCGATTAGATTTCGCAAAAATGTACCGACAGCTTGGCTGGAAATAACCTTGACAGAGGGAAAAAACCGCCAAGTACGGCGCATGACTGCGGCTGTAGGGTTTCCGACTTTGCGGTTGGTCAGGGTCAGCATAGCCCACCTACAATTAGATGACCTACAATTGGGTCAATGGCGTGATCTCACCACTTCTGAACTCCAATTTTTGCATAATTTCAGTAAATAGAAAAGTTTTCCTCCAAAGGCGAATGCTCATCCCAGACTGGAAGTCTGAGGGGCATTTTATCCAATTGGGATGCGATCGCAGCGATCGCATTCTGGCTAGATCAACCAAAACTTTGAACAATATACATATCATTACCCGTATCCCCCACTAAAAGCAAGCTACTGTCATCACTTTCTAAATTTAGACTGCCAGTAATACCCTTTTGGAGAACTTTAATTATTCTTTGGGGAGTGAAAGATTCTAATTCCACAAACTTTCCAGATTCTAACCATGTTAATTCTTCAGCAGATAAACTTTGACGAACTTCTTCAGGCAATTCTTTAGCTGCTTGCGCCGACTCTGGAGAAGATTGAATAAACATTCCGCGCTTAGTAGCGATAATTTGACGTGGCGTTAGTCCGATATCAATAATCACAATCTCGCTGTTGAGAAACCAATTAGCATTGGTTCTCAAATTATGAACTAAACCAATTCCTTGTGGATTGCAATCATGCAGTGCATAGACTTTCAAATCGGGATTGCGGCGCAGCATTTGCATTGTAGTGTCAAAAATGCTTTGGGGATATCCAGTAATGCTGAGAATTGCACAGTTATTTTCAAAGTGGAAATTATTAGCAATTAATAGTTGAGCAATATTAGCACTATCACAAACGACTAATCTATCAAAACTGTAAGCAGTCACATCATAATTAACCGTGGCTGGTGTATTTTCCTGGTTTGGAGAAGGAAGAATTTTGAGGATTGAACCATTTATTTGCTGCCAGCGATCTAGCCAATCTTTAACCTGAGATTGTGAAAGTAAAAATTCTTGTGTTAAGAATCCAATTCGACCTAATTGCCGAGTTCCTAAATATAACGATAACACTCCTGTAATAAGAATAATAACAAATAGAATAACTGTCCTCAAACTCAGACTGATCGTAAGACTGAAGAAAATTCCTATACCAAGAATAATACCTCCTATAATTTGTAAATTTCTAGCATTGTCTTTGCGACTTATAATGTTGAGTTTGCTTGATCTGCTATTCTCAAAAAATCTCCAAATAAACCCAAAGTTTACTATCAGTGGTACAAAAATAAATATTGACGTAAATAAATTAAGAAATAAATATAGAAATAGCCAGCTAAATCGTGAAATTGACTTTGACTTTGACCTAAGACGATTATCTAGAAAATAAAGCAGTTGCTTGGGTGTAAAGAATAAGGTGTTATTTGCAGAAATGTCAGCGATCGCCTTTGCAAAAAAAGGATCAGTAATCTTAACATTACTCATACTGGTCGGTTCAAAGGCAAAGAGATGATTGCATTTTATACACCGACCTTGATTAGCTGTTCGGTCTTTTAGTTTATTGTCAGTTCCGCAGTTAATACACTTCATAATGGTTGTTTTATGTTAGTTATTAATTGTTAGTCAATACGGTTCAGATCAGGGTTGATCCCCCCTAACCCCCCTTTTTAAGGGGGGAACTATCAAGCACCTGATTTGTTAATAAAACACTATAGTCTTCCCGTTGACGAATCAGGCGATGTCTGCAATTTTCTAGCAAGACTTCCGCAGGTTTGGGGCGGTGTAAAAAGTGAGACGACATGGCATAACCATAAGCACCGACATCTAAAATGGCAACGATATCACCAATTTCTAGCGCCGGAAGTTGACAATTTTTCCCCAGATAATCTCGTGAATATGTGGTGTTCCCACAAATATCAGTTGTGAATGGATTGTCTGCTTGTTTCCAAGTGACAATTTCTCGGTAGCCGCCGTGTACTGATGGTACTGAAAGATTCGCAACGGTGGTATCAACTCCGACAATCTGTTTTTCTCCTTGCCATTTCACAGAAACAACTTGAGCAAGCAAAGCGGCGCATCCTGCGATCGCACTTCGTCCCGGTTCAATCACCAAATCAATTTCCCGTCCTAAATGAGTAATTCTCTCGGTTAACTCAGCCCCAAATATTTCCCAGTCAAAGGCTGTTTTGTTGTGGTGATAAGGGTAGCCAAAACCACCACCAAAATCTAAATATTCCCAATCTGGTAACTGTTGTGCTGTGGCAATTACCGTATCAATCACCTGAGTAAAAGCGGCTGTGGCATTAGTTCCAGTCCCTCGATAGAAGTGTAAACCACTCAGCTTTAATCCAACCTCACCAGTTAAAGCGATCGCATCACAAAATTCCTCTGGATGCACACCAATGCGGCTATCTCCGGTAATTTCCGGTAAATTGAGGCGTAAACCCAGCCGAATATATTTCTCTGTGCGTTTGGGCAAAACTTCGCAGCACAACTGCAACTGAGTGAGGCTATCAAGGTTGAGAGTTGTAACTCCCCAATTGAGAACTTGTAGCATCTCAGCCCGATTCAAATTACTGCCACTATAAACAATCTCATTAGGATCGAAACCAGCTTGCAATCCCAGGTAAATATCTCCTGGGGTATTGGCGTGAAGTCCCCACCCAAATGAGCGAAAAATTTTTAACAGCGCAATATTGCCATTAGTAACACTGGCAAAGCGAAATTGCGTGCGCGGATAGCTGACGGCTTTGGTAATCCGCTCAATAGTTTCGCCCAAGCGATCGCCATTATAAACATAAAGCGGAGAACCATAGATAGTTAGTAACTCCTGCGCCTGTTCCCAAGAAAATGGCGGAGATGAGGGGATTAATTGCTCATTCCCAACTCCTGTACAGACGCGATTAATCGCGTCTCTCCCTAACTCCTCACTTTTATCTACCCTTGCCATCGCTTGTAATTTCTCCATAGCCAACGAGGTAAACAAAACGGATGATCCCAGGACTGTTTGCTTAGTTCTTCATTTAAAACATGCGATCGCCAAAGTTGCCACATAATAAGTAACCAGAGTGTTTCACCAATCCGACGGCCTTGAATAGCTGCTCCTAGTTTGCCTTCAACAATTTGGGCGGCGATGTGGGGATAAAAGTGATTGTTCGCGCGAAGTATCTCAGGATTGAGCCAGATGCCCATCTGATGCCAAAAATCATTTAAACACCAAGAAGTTAAGGGAACCCCCATACCACGTTTTTGTCGCCAGACAATTTCCGGCGGGAGCCAATTTTCTACGGCACGCTTGAGGATATATTTTTCACAGGCTCCTTGCAAACAGAGTTCTCCAGATAGGCGGAATGTCCACTCAGCTAGAGGTAAGTCACAAAAAGGCGATCGCACCCATAATCCATGAGCAAACCCCAATGCAGTCGCACGGGGATGGATATTCTGCGCTCCTTTGAGCATCAAACTGGCACGGCGGAGGCGATGCAGCAAAGATGGACACTCATTGCGATCGAGAGCCGTTAATAGCCAATCTTCGGGATGGAAATTTTGGATCTGTGCATAGATATCTGGCTGATCACTCGTAAGAGGTTAGAGTGATTGCACATTTGTCAAGAGGGTGCAGGAAAAGGAGACAAATCTAGCTTGGAGACTGGCTTTCGCAGATATTTAACCACGCCTAAGTCTTGATTTTCTCTTTCTGCGAAGTACTGAATCGGGTCATCCGCTTTGCCTTTGTCATTTGCGACACTAAAATGGTACAAACCGCGAAATATCATCTCCAAAGAAATGCGGTCAAATGGCAGGGATAATTCGTCTGCAACAGCATCTCCTAAGTCAATCAAAACAGCATAAAATAACCAAGTAGCCCAGACTTGTAGCTTAATACCATTAATAGAACCAGTCCACAAATAAGATAGCCCCAGTAAGCGTTTTACTGCGTAGAAAGCTTCTTCAACTCTCCATCTTCGACGATATAAATCTGCAACGACATAGGGAGGTAATATTTTGGGGTCAAGGACAGAAGTAATGTAAGAATAGCTAGTTTTACCAATTTTAATTTCGATTAAACGTAAAGTGAGAACTGGTGCGCCACGACGAACAGTTCCAAGTTGAATCAATCGGTCTTTAAGCGAATGGTCATAGCTAAAAATCTTTAAGTATTTAATAGATGCTTTGGCTTTTAAGCGAGTAATAAAATTAACTTCTTGGTCAAGAAGTTGTTGCAAAAATTGGAAATGATAAAAACCTCTATCAAGTAAAATTAGAGTTTTAGGAAATAGTAAATTTAGTAATGCAGTTTCAAAATTGGTGTCTGATGCTGCGGGATTATTGTTAAACCAAACCTCGACGGGTAAACGAGTTACCAAATCAATAACTGTACAAATTTTTCCGGCTAACTGTCCTGTTTTTAAGTCTTCCAGGCTTTTGAGCTTGCGAAATAATGCTTCTAATGTGGAGCCATCAGCTATCCAAATATGTTCAAAATTCGCCCGTGCAAACTTAACGCTGTCTGGCAGTGTTCGCCTAAGTCGTTGCTGCCAATTTAATTGTAACTGAGGTAGTAAATCTTTAAAGACTCGCTCAAATAATTCAGCAGGGAAAACTAAAAATCTTTCTGATAATGATTGTTGAGCAACTTTTGTGGGATGACACCATAATAAACCTTCTCGTGCTAACAGACGATTCAACTCTTGAACGCCAGGAACTTGTCGCCACAACAGTGTTAATACTGCTGCTACCATTAACGATAAATTAAGAATCCTGTCTCGACATCCTAACTGCTTATAATATTTTTGTTGAGCAAAAACTGCTGGGGTTAATAAAGCTTCTAAGCGTTTAGCGATCACTTCATTATCTATAGTCGGAGTATGATGTCGTTGTGCGTGGTCAGAGTTGACTTTTGGTCGCTTGGACATGGTAGAAAACCAAACTTTTCATTACCTCATTTGATAATTGAATTTACCTAAGAAGTGAGCCTCACATTTCACAAAGTTATTCTCTCGTTACAATACTTTTTTTTAGCCTATTTAAGTTGTCAAAGCCTTTAAAGATAATGATAATCAAATAGAGGGAGGGAGGAGGTGAGCGTCGCTCACCTCCTCCCCCTCTCCCCATACACGATTATCATTATCTTTAAGACTATTTTGAGTATTTTAACTGATTGACAAAAGGCATTTTATCTTAACCTCTCACCGATGGTACCAAGGTGATGCGGTCTTCTTGAGCAGAAACACGAGAGAGTGCAGAATTCTGCTGCTGCATGAAAAATATTGTAGATGCAATCACCACTATTACAACTGCCACTACTCCAAAGGTAATCCATCGATTCCGGCGTTGCTGTACCTCCAGTGCTTGGCGGCGATTTAACTGAATCAACGCTTCATCCAGTAACTCTGGCGGTAAATTCAACTCCTGTAAAATTTCTCTAACCTGCTGTTGGTCTAGTTCCGCTTCCCGACGCACTTGCAGACCTTCTACTTCTGTAACTATTTGTGATAATTGCTCTTGAGTCAGTCGCTGCGTCATAGCTTAACTCCTGTTAAAAAAACTTTATGGCGATTCTTGATTACGTGTAATCAGAAGAACTCTATATTTAGTTGCATCTCACTTTTGTAGGTACATCATAAGCTACAAAATAAAGTTGTTGCTTTTCGGATTCTTTCTGAGATACTTTTGTAAACACTTTCGTTTCTCTCGTTCTCACGCTCTGTATCTCTCGTTCCCATGCTCTGTATGAGGAATGGCTGATTTAGAAGCTTTGCCTCCAGTCAGAGATTGAGTCAGAGCCTCAATGAATGCATTCCCACGCGGAGCATGGGAACGAGGACAGAGAAACGAGGAACAAGCTTTATTTATTTTGACCCAATTTAAAATCTAAAATCTAAAATCCAAAATTGCTATGACTCACGAACAACAAACCGCAATTGAAGGTATCTATGAAGTTTGTATCGGCATCCCGGAGCCAATTTCAGCAATTCAGTATTGGGAGCAATTTGGCTATCGCATTGCTGAAGTCGGTGAATTAACCGCAGATGTAGCCCATCTATTATATGGGGTGAATTCATCTTTACGCTCAATCCGCCTTTACCATCAAAATTCAGATCATGGTTTGATTCGGCTGATGGTTTGGC
Organism: Nostoc sp. NOS(2021); assembly: GCF_017115025.1. Classification (GTDB taxonomy): domain Bacteria; phylum Cyanobacteriota; class Cyanobacteriia; order Cyanobacteriales; family Nostocaceae; genus Nostoc. The sequence continues at coordinate 7,938 of NZ_JABXKM010000187.1, forward strand.
AAAATCCCACCCATGAAGGTTTGGGAATTGCGTCGATGAAAATTAAGGGAAATCGCTGGGCAACAAGCTTAACTGCGGATGTTTTAAGCATCTTAAATCATATCGAGGATGCAAAGGCCGCAGGTTTGCCTATTAGGCACTCTAACCCTTATTGGGAAGTTATCTATAACAAAGAGAGGAAAAGCCGTCCTTTTATTGAGCCAGCAGTTGGTGTGCGAGAAATGCTGCTACTACAACCTTTAGCTCGACAGGTTTTATTTCAACGGTTTGGCTATACACTACCGCATTATGGACAAGTTAACCATAATGCTGCTCTCAAGGCTAGTCAGTTTACCCACATGGGAATCATCGTTCAAGATGACAGCAAAGAAACCCTGAAGTTTTATGAAGAAGTTTTGGGTTTGCTGCGTGTGCGTGATGATGTCGAAACTAGCTATGAATCTTCGCCAGCAGGTCAAGATATTTTTGATCTTAACCCTGGTGAAAAGTTTATTGTCACTACCTTTGATGATCCCCGTTCTTCTAAGTCTGACCTGATGGCTGCACGTAGTGGTAGACTTTACATCATTCGATTCCCAGAATCTATTAATTTAGAATCGCGCTTTGAGGCAGCCCAACCAGGTAGCTTAGGTATGTCTTTATATACCTATCGTGTAAAGGGAATACAGGAGTATTGCGATCGCATCAAAGCAAGTACTGTACAAAAAGTTACAGACATCATTAGTAATGAGTTTGGCGAGACGAGTTTTTCCTTTGTTGCACCGGATGGCTACTTCTGGACTTTGCTAGAAGGTAATTAACTGCGGAAAACACCCAAATGAGAAAGCAAAATGGCATTTTGAGTAAGTCAAATGGCATTTTGCTTGCGGAAAACACTCAAATGAGAAAGCAAAATGGCATTTTGAGTAAGTCAAATGGCATTTTGCTGATTAAACTCGATTTGATCAAATGCGCTTCAGATCAGTGGTTATACTCATAAATAGGTTACACATCGCCTTCAAAGTTTAAATTTCGTTATTTCCACCAATAGCCAGTTCCTTTTTGCTATGTTTCAACTGTTTCCAAACCGCCCTAATTTGCTGGTATGCTTCTTCTGGAGACAGCTTTCCACCTGTTTCTAGACAAGTGATGTAACCAATTCTTTGGGCAAATTCTTGGAGGTTAGCATTAAATGCTAAGGTCTCTGGCTGGAATTTACCATAATATCGACTACGAGGGTAAAGAAAGTTGTTTTTTTCTTGCGAGTTAGGCTGTGTCAATAGTTTGCTCTCCGTAATTTTTTATTAAGATTTCTAGACTGGATTTTTATCTTTGTGTAAATACACAGCAAAAAATTCAAATTCCAGAATAAGTTGATATTGTAGTTAAAAATATATTTTATGGCTAGCACCGCAGAAATCTAGCCACCTTCTCAATTAACCAAACAAGTTCCTCTGAGCAACTGGTTAAAGGTAGGCAACCTGACGCTACAGTGTACTAGTCATCGCGTATTGTTTTCTTGCTTTCACTACTGCACTTTTTGATTCACCTGTAACCAAATTTCTAAACTCACAAGTAACCATAGCTTTACCCCATAACGACTCCAAGTATCTCCTTGATAGTTTAACCAATTGCGAATTGGCAACTGGTTCAAGTAAGGAGTGATAGCCGCATGACGATTGAGTAATAAATCTCTGGCTTCTTGCTGCCAATATTTCCGAAATCCTAACTGTACTGGCACCATCATGCCGCTTTTAGGACGATGAATAATTGCGTGTGGTAAAATATCTGCGCTCGTCGTACCCCTACGGGGAAGCAAGCTACGCGCAGCGTCTGGTAGAGAAGACGTACCGTAGGTAATCGCTTGCTTTAAAACTGCTTTTTCTTGCACTCCCGAAAGCTTATACTCTGGAGGGATTTCCATGCTTAAGTCTACTACTCGTTGGTCAAACAGGGGAGAACGACCGTGCAAAAGGGCTGCTTGAGTCAAGTTACTGACTTTCGTCAGAATTTGGTCAGCACCTTTAAATTTGATATTCATTGCCATCAAACGATTGAGATAGCTGGCTTGGGAATATAAATCTTCTTCAAAAACCCAAGGTGCTGTTTGTACTGCTGTCCAAACTTCTGGTTTTAAAAGTTGCGGTAAGTCAACAGCGCACTTTTGGAAGGAAATTAAATAAGCTTGCAATGCATCCTGATTGGTGACAGAGCCATATAAACTATTGATTAGCATTGGCTGATTTTTTGGCCCACCAAAACAGGGGTCGCCACCCTCACCATTTAAAACTACTTCTACGTTTTCTCTCGCCAGTCGTCCCAGCAAAAGATTGGGAACAGTCAGGGGGTCGCCAATGGGGTCATCTAAATAGGCCATTGTTTCCGGTAGGCGTGACCACATATCCTTAAAAGTAATTTCCAAAATGTGGTGCTGCGTCTGACAATGGGATGCGACGAGACTAGAAAATTCTAACTCATTGGGACATTCGGAACCAAAATGAATTGAGAAGGTGTGAACTGGTGCTTTGTGGAATTTTGCTACTAAAGCTGTGATAGCGCTAGAGTCTAAACCACCAGAAAGAAAAACACCAACGGGTTCATTTGCTGGTGGTAAATATTCTTGAACAACTTGGTCTAGCAATTCTCGCAAGCGATCGCCATGCCATGCTAAAGGTTGATCTATGGCGATAATCTGTTCTTGAAGCTGCCAATAAGCTGCAACTTTGTGGTCAGGAAATTCTAAAACGGTTCCAGGTCGCAGTTCCCGCACCTGTTCCCAAAGGGTTCGTTCTCCTGGAACAAAGGCACAACAAAGATAATCTCGCAACGCCACCAAATCTAAATCGGATGAACGATATGGTGATAAAGTTCTCAGTTGAGGCGCAATCCAACGAACCGAACCAGTGGTAGTGTAATAGAGGGTACGAACACCGATGCGATCGCGAACTAACCGCAACACCTGTTTTTCTCTATCCCAAACCACTAGCGCAAACATCCCCACAAGTTGGCTAAGACTTTCATTACCCCATCGTTCCCAAAGATTCGCAACCAGTTGCAGAGAACTTCCTTTAAAGCTATCCGGTTCAATTCCCAACTTTTGCAGCAACTGCACTCGATTAGTTAACCAAACATCACCAACAACAACAAATCGTCCTCCAGAACTGATTGCTAATTTCTCCGTCATAAATCCAGAAGATGTGCGTGGTAGAATTACAGAAATTTTTTCATCTCGCCAAGCGATATCTTCATAATTTGCATCAACTGTTCCCCACGCTACGCGCCAGGTTGGGTCAGTCTTGATGAATTCGATTTTAGGAGATTTACGGTTTTTAAACGCATCAAATAGCATGGAAAATTTTCAACGCCTAATCAGTAATTTTAGGGTATTGCTTAATGCAGTTTTGAAATGAATATACCTCTCTGCTAAAAGGCTACTGTGTACACACAAGTCCAAAAAAGCTCAATTATTCCATTGTTCTCTCGTTCCTATGCAAAGCATGGGAATGGCTGATTAGGGGCTTACAGCAGATTTCAAGTTGGTGGAGTACACAATCTAAGAGGATGTTTGAAAAGTCGCAAACTATACTAGAAACCCCGCTTCTATTCCTCTCCCCGAAAGGTCGAGAGGCTTTGAAACCCCCATTCCCTTGTAGGGAAGGCTTGGTAGGGGGGGTTAGGTTTGGGAGGCTTAGATGTTAACAATAATACTTTTCAAACAACCCTCTTAGAGCGTTTCGGCAGAGTGACCCCAAATACCCAATTATCTGTTATACCTGCCGTTTCTGCGATCGCCAACTGAGAACTCAGCTCGGCAACCATTTTTCACCCAAATACGATTACTCCGATAGCCCCAATTTCCTCTACAACTGGCGCTAGACAATTGCCTAATAAGCCTGACTCTGCCTCTAGTCTGTATTGAACAAGTATTCCTGTGATTATTCTGGCTTGAACAAGTGATTATCTCCTGAGCTGAAGCGGGAGCTACAACGCCCAAAAGTGTACCGATACTAACGCTGGCAACCATGAAGGTGGCAACAACTATGGGAAGACGCATTACCATATTAAATGTTAGACTTCTTCAAAAATTTCAAAACAAAAACTATACTAATTGTAGCGAACTGCTTTAAGAGCCAATTTTAAAATCAATTAAATGCAAAGAATATTTGCATTCTCAACAGCATTAGATGCAACAGTTTCCATCAAGCAGATAACCACAGCTTGAGGGGTAAAGTAGGTGAAAATAAAAAAGCTGAAAGCTATATATAACAGGCTTTTATAGCATTAATTTCCGTTTGAGCAATGATCTCGGAACAATGCTATTTGGGCATTGATTTGAGCAGATTTATGTCAAGAAAAAAAAAGGAGAGTAGCAATACTCTCCTAAGGTAATATGAGCGAGAATTTCCAGTTTAGTGATTAAAGTGAGTTTGACGTTGACGCAATTCACGAATATGTTGTTCACGAGCGCGTTGTTCACGGAATGAAAGAGCGCGTCGTTCACGAGCTTGACGTTCACGCAATTCACGAGCGCGTTGTTCACGGATTTGACGTTCGCGTTGGATTCTATTGTTATTAAAAGCTACAGTATTGCGATTCAAATGATCATGCTCAGATTTAAATTCAGCAGCATTAGCATTTTGAGAAAGAGCAGCAATTGAAGCAGCTGCTAATAAGCCTCCAAGAAGAATAGATTTTAAGCGGTTCATATATTTTCTATCTGCCTTGCACTAGTTGATTTGTGTACTCTCAATCTAATCGTCATAATCAGGTACATGCCTGTGCCAAAAGTCATGTTCAAATAGTTACTTTTGTCACTATTGCTAGGATTTATATTTGATTTTTGAAATTGGATAACGGCCGAAACCTTACCTGAGATGGATTATACCCGAATGACACCCTTGTAAAGCCCAAAGGCTTGTGTCACCTCGTTCCCAGTCTTAAGACTGGGAATGTATTCAAAAGAGGGCTGCTGCCTCTGGTCAAGCCACTGGAGGCGGAGCCTCCCAGGATGGGTTCCCAGCCTCTAGGCTGGGAACCAGTCAATCCCTAATAGGGATTTTAGGTAATTGCAATCACCATTGCCTAGTAATTGTCCCTCTGGGAAGCCGTTTCAATCCCTAATAGGGATTTTAGGTAATTGCAATTGGAGCCGTTAAGTTTGCATACGATGTATACATGTGTTTCAATCCCTAATAGGGATTTTAGGTAATTGCAATTCTAGTGTATATTCACTAGTGTGTGAAATAGCAACGTTTCAATCCCTAATAGGGATTTTAGGTAATTGCAATAGATATCATTGATTTCAAGCTGGCGGGCTTCACTGTTTCAATCCCTAATAGGGATTTTAGGTAATTGCAATGCCGACTACGGCTTAATCGGCGATGTGGTGATACCTGTGTTTCAATCCCTAATAGGGATTTTAGGTAATTGCAATAGCCGACAAATCATCCGCGTTTTTGAATCAGCCGCGTTTCAATCCCTAATAGGGATTTTAGGTAATTGCAATAAACTTATCTCTAGCTGAAGGCGCGAAATCACTAGGTTTCAATCCCTAATAGGGATTTTAGGTAATTGCAATCTGCTCGTTGGCAGTAACCCCAAAGTCACTTGGAGCTACCAAATTATGTTTCAATCCCTAATAGGGATTTTAGGTAATTGCAATAAATTGATATATCAATCCGAGCCAGGAATTACGAGTTTCAATCCCTAATAGGGATTTTAGGTAATTGCAATTCTTTCCCCGTAAGTGAGGTGTTAGGCGCGGCTGTTTCAATCCCTAATAGGGATTTTAGGTAATTGCAATGGAGATGCCGCACCGTCTGTATGCCCTGGTACCCGTTTCAATCCCTAATAGGGATTTTAGGTAATTGCAATATTTTCTCTTTTGCTACTTCCATATTTGCTGTAGCGTTTCAATCCCTAATAGGGATTTTAGGTAATTGCAATGTTGGGCAACTCAACCTTTACGGACTAAATAATAGTTTCAATCCCTAATAGGGATTTTAGGTAATTGCAATAATTCAAAGAAAAAAGAGTATATGAACACAGAGAGTTTCAATCCCTAATAGGGATTTTAGGTAATTGCAATGAGGCAGTTACTAGATTTGCTGGGATGACAAAGATCGGTTTCAATCCCTAATAGGGATTTTAGGTAATTGCAATTATAATGTTCGCTGGTATTTCAAAATTCGGAAATGGCTGTTTCAATCCCTAATAGGGATTTTAGGTAATTGCAATAATCTGTGCGAAGATTTTATTGCCAGTGCATCAACGTTTCAATCCCTAATAGGGATTTTAGGTAATTGCAATAGCTTCATTACTAATTTGGCAAAGAAAGGGATTGGTTTCAATCCCTAATAGGGATTTTAGGTAATTGCAATTTCCGGCAACATTTCAAGGAAAATAAACGCCGCGGTTTCAATCCCTAATAGGGATTTTAGGTAATTGCAATTTTATGCCTGAAATATTACTCCAGACTAATCAAGTTTGTCAGTTTCAATCCCTAATAGGGATTTTAGGTAATTGCAATTAGATTAATGACTAAATCCGTCGCAGATTTTGCGTTTCAATCCCTAATAGGGATTTTAGGTAATTGCAATCGCTGGCTTCTGAAAGCCTTGCCTTATTTGGTTTTCAAGGTTCGGTTGCGCGAATGCAGAAATTATAACATGAGGAGTTGTGATTTGGCTAGAGGCAAATGGCTGAAAGCTAGTCCAGATAAGGTGCGCGGATGGTTTATAAATACTAAAGCTCTCAAATTCTTGCAGATAAGGCAATTCAGCCATTTTTCTAGTCACCTCTTCCCCAACACCTACCCATCCGCGCATTCAGCAAAAAAAACTAACCTGATTGGAAAGCTGCTTCCTTATTAGATATCCTACTCGATTAGGTTAGCTGATTTCAGGGCGATGCCTGGGCTGCGCTATGCCTACGCAATACCAGCACAACCTTATTTGGCAACGTCTTCAAAGTCTGTTATCGCACAAGCAAACTCCCTAAAAGCTGTTTTAATCAGAACCTCTTTCGTTCCCCTTTCCAGCGAAGAATTGCGTATGAGGTCTGTTAATTCTATGAACAGTAGAGAAAACATAAAACGATCTTGGCGGTCAACTTGTTTCAAGCAAGACGATATAAACTGATAAAGCTCTGTTTTTCTAGGTTTGGTTTGTTCTTCCCATATTTGTAACCCAAGCCGGAAGGTTCTCAAGCGGATTTCATTACTATTGAAGGACGCGTCTTTGTAGCGGACTGATACGCGTTGGGGTATTTCCATGAGTTTTAGCTATACATATTCAATGTAAAGTAATTATTCAGTTATATTTCGGCTCAACCGGAAAAATCTGATATTTTGCACCAATCCCAACAACCGCCATAGGTTAGAAACGAATGACTTGCGTGGAATATTACCAATTACAAGAAGCAACCAAACTAGCCACTATCTCTACTAGTTCTTCTGGAGCAATCGGTTTAGATACATGAGTGTCAAAGCCAGCTTCTAAAGCACGGATACGAGCCTCGCTATCAGCATAAGCTGTTAAAGCAATAGCCGGGAATCGTCCACCATTCTTTGGGTAGAGCGCCCGGATTTTGCAGATGAAAGTGTAGCCATCCTCCCCAGGCAACCCGATATCACAAATTAAAACATCGGGTTGCAATTCGGATAATACTTTGCGTGCCGCCGCTGCTGAGATAACTGCTATAACTTTTGCTCCATCCATTTCCAAGACAGTAGTCAGAAAAAAGCGAGTATCATCATCATCCTCAACTACCAGGATATCTAAACCAGCAAGAGTTCCAGAAGGTTGCATAATAAATGACATTTTATCCTTACTTGCTGTAACTTTTACCCCATTTAGAGCTTCTTTTAGAGTGGATTTTGGGTTGACAAAAGTAGATTGATGTACTCTGAGTGTTGATCAGATACGGAAGTTCACAATAAATGATTCAACACCATAATTCCAAAAATATAGCTCTTTTGAAGAAGAATTCAGAAGTCAGAATTCAGGAGTCAGAATCACTCTTCCTGGGGGATTCAGACCCGCCACCACGAAAGTTGAACACCAAATCTACGATTTGGCGGGGGTCTTAAATCCATCTATTCAGACGCTTTTTCGGTCAGAATACCTTTCCTGTATTCTGACGACTGACGCCTTTATTCTGTTTCGATAA
>NZ_JABXKM010000290.1:0-6848 GCF_017115025.1 Nostoc sp. NOS(2021)
GCGCTTGGATGGCTCCTCAAGATCAACCCCACGAACAATTTGTATTCCCTGAGGAGGTATTACCACGTGGTAACGCTCTCTAATAGACCAAATATCTTAGGCGGCGCTGGACGCGACCAAGAATCCACTGGATTTGCTTGGTGGTCTGGTAACGCACGTTTAATCAACCTGTCTGGTAAACTACTGGGTGCTCACGTTGCCCACGCTGGTTTGATTGTATTCTGGGCTGGAGCGATGACTTTGTTTGAAGTCGCTCACTTCATTCCTGAAAAACCCATGTATGAACAGGGCTTGATCCTGTTACCTCACCTCGCCGCTCAGGGTTGGGGTGTTGGTGCTGGTGGTGAAGTCATCGACACCTTCCCCTACTTTGTTGTCGGTGTACTCCACCTAATTTCTTCAGCCGTCCTTGGCTTTGGCGGTATCTATCATGCCGTCCGTGGTCCAGAAACCTTAGAAGAATACTCTTCTTTCTTTGGTTACGACTGGAAAGACAAGAACAAGATGACCAACATCATCGGGTTCCACCTGATTATTTTGGGAGTCGGTGCACTGCTGTTAGTAGCAAAGGCAATGTTCTTTGGTGGGTTGTATGACACCTGGGCACCAGGCGGTGGTGATGTTCGGATTATTACCAATCCGACATTGAACCCAGCAGTTATCTTCGGTTATGTAATCAAGTCTCCCTTCGGTGGCGAAGGCTGGATTGTCAGCGTCGATAACTTAGAAGATGTGGTCGGTGGTCACATCTGGATTGCCTTTATCTGTATTGCTGGCGGTATTTTCCACATTCTTACCAAGCCTTTTGCTTGGTCACGTCGTGCATCCATCTGGTCTGGTGAGGCTTACCTTTCCTACAGCTTGGGCGCTCTCTCCCTGATGGGCTTTATTGCCTCAATCTTTGTTTGGTTTAACAATACCGTTTACCCCAGCGAATTCTTTGGTCCTACCGGTCCAGAAGCTTCTCAAGCTCAAGCTTTGACCTTCTTGATTCGTGACCAACGTTTGGGTGCTAACGTCGGTTCTGCCCAAGGCCCTACAGGATTGGGTAAATATCTGATGCGCTCTCCCACTGGTGAAATTATCTTCGGTGGTGAAACCATGCGCTTCTGGGATTTCCGCGGCCCTTGGTTGGAGCCTCTACGTGGCCCCAATGGTCTTGACCTGGAAAAAATCAAGAACGATATTCAGCCTTGGCAAGCTCGTCGCGCTGCTGAATACATGACCCACGCTCCTCTGGGTTCTCTGAACTCCGTGGGTGGTGTGGCTACCGAAATTAACTCCTTCAACTACGTATCTCCTCGCGCTTGGTTGGCGACTTCTCACTTCGTACTAGGATTCTTCTTCCTAGTTGGTCACTTGTGGCACGCTGGTCGCGCACGGGCTGCTGCTGGTGGTTTTGAGAAAGGAATTAACCGTGATACTGAGCCAGTGATGTTCATGGACAACCTCGACTAGGTTGTAAGGTTTATCTGAATCACTGACAACTAAAGAATTTAGAGGCTCTTGCATAAAAGCAAGGGCTTTTTTTATAGGAAAATTAGTAATCTGCTGATTAAACTGAGCGACTTACCAAGGTAATTAATACCATGAGCGATTTGAATTTTATTGATGCTTTGCAATGGACAGATGAAGCTAAAGAAAAGTTACAAAATATTCCCTTTTTTGTCCGCGCTCAAGCTAGAGCCAGAATTGAACAGCTGGCTCGTGAAGCAGACCAAAAGATTGTGACAGCTGATTTGGTAGAACAGGCTAGGCTTGAGTTTGGACAATAAAACATTCTGGAGGTCGTAACAATGACAGTCGTTAAGAATCGAGCAGACCGAGTAATGTTTTACGACATTAGCTGGCAACAGTTTGAAAATCTTCTAAAAGACTTGGGAGAGCATCGGGCAGCACGGTTAGCTTACGATCGCGGTACTTTGGAAATTATGACACCTTTACCTGAACACGAACATTACAAAGAGGTAATTAGCGATTTGGTCAAAGAAATCGCTGATGTACTGGATTTCGACTTCGACTATGAAAGTTTTGGTTCGACTACTTGGAGGCGAGAAAGCCGAATGGCAGGGTTGGAGTCAGATAACTGCTTCTATTTCCAGAATGAAGCTGCGATTCGGGGTAGATTCGATCTGGACTTGAGACAAGACCCACGGCCTGATTTAGCACTGGAAATTGATGTTACCAGTAAGTCCCTGAATTGGTTTCCCATTTATGCCCGCCTGGGAGTACCAGAACTCTGGTGTTATGACTCCGGTGAACTAAAGATTTACCACCTGCAAAATGGGGAATATGTCGAGTCAGCGACGAGTCTAGTATTTCCTACTTTAGCAATTCGGGATCTACCGAAACTGATTGAGCAAAATCGGGCAGATGGCAGACGGGCAATTCGTCGGGCGGTGCGGGAATGGGTAAAGATTGAACTACCCAGTCAACCTAATTCATAATTTTCCTCCCACATTCATCGCTGCTAGAACAGCCTGCTGGCTGACATCTCTGTAAACTGTATTCAAATACTTCATTACTACGTCACTCGAAGTTGAATTTACTGTATTTTCTTCTTCCTTCGCTAGCGGAATCGCTCCCAATACATCTAATACCGTCTCGCTGCTGGAGGGCACAATTACTACCAAGGATGATTCTAGTGGCTCATTGTATTGCCAGAAAGAGTCAATTTTTACAGAGTATTTGTTATTAGGAACTGACTGTTGAATATCGGGCGTTTCTGTGGTATTAGGTTCAATCTTGGCACTACGCAACTGACGCAAATCGCTGATAATTTGCTCTTTGGTACGTCCGCGCAATTGAAATAGTACAAAGGGATCTTCACTGAAGCGATCGCCTAACTGATAGTATACCGCACCAATGTGTTTACAGGGATTTGCTTTATCAGGACAAGAGCATTTACTCTGGATATCAGCCAAGGTAAATGGAAATATCGAAAGACCATTAGCTGTGAACACTTCTTCTATATTTTGTGGCATTTCTCCTGCTAGTAGCTTGGCAGCAAAAATAGCCCTTTGGGACATGGTTTCAATGACATAACCCCACTGTTCATCACTAAATGGTTCAAGGGAAAGGGAAACTTTATAAGGTTCTACTTCACTACCTTGCACCCTAGCTAATACTTTTGCACCTTTAAATTCGATGCTTAAAACATTTCCTTGACGAGCATAGTTTCTCGCACGTTCCAAACGCTTTTTAAAGCGATAGGAATCTAGCAAATCTAGCCATTGTTGTGACCACCATTCTCGACTTGCTTGCAATGTGTAATTAGTCATAATCAATTCCAAATTAACAACGCATAACCTAATACGGTTCAGTTAAGGCTTAACTTTTTGTCAAAGTGAATTTTTTAACGAACCGCCTTCTCTGCGAGAGGCTGACGCCAACGCGCAGCGTCTCGTTAGAGAAGGACGCAAAGGAAGAGAAGAAAGAAATAGTTATTGGTTCGTAGTGAGCGATTTATCGCTCAAATCAAGGACTAAAGTCCTTACTACAAACTCAGGGCTATTTCGTTCTAGACAGAAACCGCCCAGAACTGAAGTTCAGCGGCTCATAGCTAAAGTCCGTTTTAACGGACTATAACCTTTTCTTAGTCGTCTTTAGACGAATGAGTGCTATTAGACTCAGAATTTATTCTGAGGCGGACTAGATGAGAATGAAATAGCCCTGATACCATTTCTTTTTGAAGATGCGCCTATAGAACTTACCCAAAACCGCGCTGTAGGGGCAATTCATGAATTGCCCCTACGTGAATAAAGCGCAGCCTCACATAGAATTGGTATGACTACAAACTTATTCTGCATCATCGTCAATTACTGCACTACGATCAAGTAGTAGTAAGTTGCGAAGTTGATCTGTATCCATTTCAGTTAACCATTCTTCACCTGCACCCACAACTTGTTCAGCCAGTTGTTTCTTACTTTCAATCATGTCATGAATTTTTTCTTCTAAAGTGCCGGTGCAAACAAATTTATGTACTTGCACATTCCGGGTTTGACCAATCCGAAATACTCGATCTGTGGCTTGATTTTCCACGGCTGGATTCCACCATCGATCAAAGTGGAATACATGATTTGCTCGTGTTAAATTCAGTCCAACTCCACCCGCTTTTAGAGAAAGAATCATAATCGGTGGCCCTTGTGGATCGTGTTGAAAACGGTCGATCATTTCCTCCCGTTGTTTTTTACTGGTGCTGCCATATAAAAAGAATATTTCTCGCCCAAGCTGTTTTTCTAAATAGGGTTTAAGTAACTTACCCCACTCAGCAAATTGTGTAAAGATTAAAGCATGATCGCCTTCTGCTAAAACTTCTTCTAACATTTCTTCTAGCCGCAGAAGTTTGGCTGAATTATGTTGCTCTAATGTCGCCTGTTTCAAGTATTGTGCTGGGTGATTGCAGATTTGTTTGAGTTTGATTAGTAAAGCCAAAATCATCCCCCGGCGTTGCAATCCTTCAGCAGATTCAATCTCTGCTAAAGATTGTTCTACAACTTGTTGATAAAGTGCAGCTTGTTCGCCAGTCAGACCGCAAAATACGGTCATTTCTTGCTTATCTGGTAAGTCTTCAATGATGTCGCGATCGCTTTTCAATCGCCGCAGTATAAATGGTTGCACTAATGAACGTAACTGAGTCAAAGAAGCCGTATCCCCATACTTTTCAATTGGCATGGCAAACCGCCGCTGGAAAAATTGCTTATTGCCTAAATATCCTGGATTCAGAAAATCTAAAATAGACCATAATTCTTGCAATTTATTTTCTACTGGTGTCCCCGTCAACGCAATGCGAAATGTAGCTGATAATTGCCGCACTGCTTTTGACTGCTTCGCCTCTGGATTCTTTACATTCTGGGCTTCATCTAAAACTATTATCTGCCAAGAGACACTTTGCAATGACTTAATATCTCGATGAAGAAGTGAATAGCTGGTAACGATTAAATCGTGTTTTTTTACGGCTTCTAAAAACGCTTTACCTTTTGGGCGTTTGTCACCGTGATATTGCAAAATTTTCAGGCTTGGTGCAAATTTATTGACTTCCCTTTCCCAGTTACCTAACACTGAAGTTGGACAAACTAGTAGTGTTGGATTTTCTAGTGCATCCTGTTCTTTGAGATGTAGCAAAAAAGCAATGAACTGCACGGTTTTACCGAGTCCCATATCGTCGGCGAGACATGCGCCTAAACCCCAACGTTCCAAGAAGGATAGCCAAGCAGCGCCACGTTCTTGATAAGGTCGCAACTGTCCTTGAAAGCCTGTTGGTGTGGGCAAAGGTGCGATCGCCTGGTTATTTGTTAGCGCCCCAATCAACTCTTGCAATGCCCCAGATGCCTCAAAGCTGACCACTGGTAATTTTTCAATTACTTGGGTATCCCCTGTACTGAAACGCAAGGCATCTTCCAAGGAAAGCGCCATTTGGTCTTTGCGAGTGGTAAAAAAAGTTTGGGCTGTCTTGATGTCTTGCGATCGCAATTCTACCCACTCACCGTTAATTTCCACTAGCGGACTATTTAAAGCCACAAGTTTATCAAACTCAGCTTTGGAAATAGTTTGTCCACCAATTGCCAATTGCCATTGGAAATTTAGTAGACTCTGCAACCCTAAACGTCCCTGCTTTGTCTTTGGGGTTTCGGCAGTAATTTTCAAACCCAAACGATTCGCCCATCCTTCACGATTCGCCAAACTGGGAGGCAAAATTACTCCCAAACCACTGTCTTCCAACCTCCAAGCTACAGCCTTGATAAACTCATAAGCTTGGATGGGGGTGAGATGAGAAAATTGGGGATATTCGGTTTCAAAACTGGCTACTATTGTTGGATACAATCGGGAAGCTAGCCCTAAACCTCGCAAAAATGTTTCCTGTGGTTGCTCAATTGTCCGATTTTCATAAACCAATCGTTCAACTGGATTGTTCCAAATAGTTGCTGCATCTACCAAAAACTCAGGATCGTCAGCCGCTTGCAGGAAATACGCCAATGTCCAATCTGTTTCGCCAGCCTCTGGAGAACGCAATTGAAAACAGCTACGAAATAGAGTTTTAAGAGTTAATTGGTATTGTAGCGGCATAGTCCAAGCCTTCAGTGCCGCTTCCAGTCGTTCCACTTCAATTGCATCTGCATTGACTGTACCAGATGCACTAGTTAAAGCTTGCAACCACTGCCGCACTCCAGATGGTAAAGATGCGATTGCTTTAGCTTCCATTGGAGGTTGAGAACCCTCCATTTCTCGCACTTGGGCATCTATCGTACTGTTAAGAAATCCCAAAAGTAATTCTTGAGGTTCGATTGGAAAGTTTACATAGATTGGGCATTGGGCATTGGGCATTGGGCATTGGGCATTGGTTATTAACTCTTCTCCCCCCACTCCCTCTTGATAAGTACGACAAACCAATGGCATCTTCACAGAAAATTTTTCCAGGCGGGTTCCATCTACAGCACTGTCTAGAAGTACTTGCCATTTGGTAGCAAATGCACCATCTGATTGTCGGTCAATTGTTGGTAAAAACTTACACCGCGAGATTAAATCTAAACTCCACCGGGCAACCTGCGACCAAAAGCGTAAATCTCCACCCAAAAAGGCATCTTCTTCGTTAGCAGCATTTAGGGGAACAGCAGTGAGAAATTTTATTGCCTCGGTGGGGTTGAGACAAAAACCCTCAACTCGCCACGGTTGCAAATATTGCGGGGAGTCTGTATCTAGCCCCAAGCTGGCAGAATGCACAGGGAAAATCGCAGATGTTCCTTCTTTGCTGCCTTCTGGGATATAAGTTGGTAGGGCAATCATTTGCGAATGCGTTGGCAAACTGATCTCAGTGGCACTGGCGGCTTTGCGTGTTCGCCCAGTAGTAG
>NZ_JABXKM010000290.1:6858-16071 GCF_017115025.1 Nostoc sp. NOS(2021)
GTAGTAGCGATCGCTCCGCCCGCCGCAGGCATCGCAATTTGAGGTTGCTGGATGAAGTTGGTAATTGCCATGTTCTGGGAACGCAACCACTCATTCAACTCAACTGATGTCATTGCCAATGGATGTAGTGGTATATCTCCAGATCCACTAGACTCGAAATTTACTCGTGGCGATCGCCACGTTTCTCCCCAAATAAATAAACAACCATTTTGATTTTTTAGTAACCAATTTCCGTGTAAAATCGCCATTTGCTAACTACTCAGATTTTCCCAAAACTCAAGAATTAAAATCGTCATCATTCTACTTTTTGCATCTTAATAAATAAGCTTTTTTAGTCAAATATTGCGTATAATAAATATTTAAGCACTTCTTCAACATAAACATTATTGATAATGAATTTTCCCCTAATTAAAGTTTTAAAAAATGGGTTATTAGTGGAACTAGATTATATGCATCCTCAAGAACAGGAGGTTGTAAGAGCATTACTGAATGTTGTAATTGTTGAAGGTAAAACTTATCCCCAAAAGCAACCTCTATCTCCGGCAGAATTTTCAGCTTACTGGTTGAGTAAGGATGCCTTTGTTGTCAAGACATCTGTTGAGAATACTACACACAAGCCAAAAGAAATGTTAGGGGCGTTTTATTTAAAACCAAACTTTCCCGGTCGTTGTAGCCATATTTGCAACGCTGGTTTTATTGTACAACCTGGGTTACGTGGTCAGGGGATAGGGCGGTTCATGGGAGAGGCGATGCTCTTGATAGCAGCTAACCTGGGCTATGAAGCAGTAATGTTCAATTTGGTCTTTGAAACTAATATACCTTCAATTACACTTTGGCAGTCGTTAGGATTTGAGATCATTGGGCGGATTCCGCGTGCAGCAAAGCTAAGGGATGAACAAGTGGTAGACGCGCTGATCATGTATCGCGCTTTGGGTTGAACTACAAGTCTTATCTTTGTATGTACTAGAAGCCAGCCATAGTGCATAAATGTTAGGATTGCCACAGAAAGAGAATAGCGAAAGAGAAGGAAAAAAAACTGAATGGCAGAAGTTGACAAGTCAATATCCTTCGATGGAAGGGATATTCGACTGAAAGTAGGCTTACTAGCTCCCCAGGCTGGTGGGTCGGTTTTGATAGAATCAGGGGACACATCCGTTTTAGTGACGGCTACGCGATCACAAGCCAGAGAAGGCATTGATTTTCTTCCCCTCACAGTAGATTATGAAGAAAGGCTGTATGCCGCAGGTAGGATTCCCGGCGGGATCATGCGGCGGGAAGGTCGTCCACCAGAAAAAACAATTCTCACCAGCCGTCTAATAGACCGTCCCATGCGTCCCCTGTTCCCCTCATGGCTACGGGATGACCTGCAAATTATTGCCATAACGATGTCGATGGACGAGTTAGTACCGCCCGATGTGCTAGCAGTTACAGGTGCTTCGATCGCTACCTTGATTGCCCAGATTCCTTTTAATGGGCCAATGGCAGCAGTGCGGGTTGGGTTAGTGGGAGATGATTTCATTATTAACCCCACCTATGCAGAAATTGAAGCTGGAGACTTGGATCTGGTCGTAGCAGGTTCACCACATGGCGTAATCATGGTGGAGGCGGGAGCCAATCAGTTGCCAGAGCGAGATATTATCGAGGCGATTGACTTTGGTTATGAAGCAGTGCGGGACTTAATCAAAGCTCAACAAGATTTAGTAGCAGAACTGGGTCTGGTAATAGTGCAAGCAGCACCACCACAAGTAGACCAGACGCTAGAAAATTATATCCGCGATCGCGCTAGTAGCCAGATTAAGAAAATCCTCTCTCAATTTCATTTCACCAAACCCGAACGCGATGCAGCTTTAGATGTCGTCAAGGATGAAATTGCCACGACGATTAAGGAACTGCCAGAAGAAGACCCAATTCGAGTTGCCGCAACTGCAAATAGCAAGGCACTTGGTAACACTTTTAAAGATATTACCAAATACTTCATGCGGCGGCAAATCATCGAAGATAACGTTCGCGTTGATGGTCGTAAACTCGATGAAGTGCGTCGTGTTTCTTGTTTAGTTGATGTCTTACCAAAGCGAGTCCACGGCAGCGGTTTATTTAACCGCGAACTAACTCAGGTATTATCCACTTGTACTCTGGGTACACCTGGGGATGCCCAAAACCTCAACGATGATATGCAGCTAGATCAGCATAAGCGTTATCTGCATCATTATAACTTCCCCCCTTTCTCAGTCGGGGAAACCAAGCCAATGCGGGCCCCAGGAAGGCGCGAAATTGGTCATGGGGCATTAGCAGAGCGAGCGCTACTACCTGTGCTACCGTCAAAAGAAGAATTTCCCTACGTGATTCGCATCGTATCGGAAGTACTTTCCTCCAACGGTTCCACCTCAATGGGTTCAGTGTGCGGTTCCACCCTAGCCCTAATGGATGCTGGTGTACCAATTCTCAAACCCGTTAGTGGTGCGGCAATGGGTCTGATTAAGGAAGGGGACGAAGTACGAGTCCTGACCGACATTCAGGGCATTGAAGACTTTTTGGGCGATATGGACTTCAAAGTTGCTGGGACGGATGTTGGGATTACCGCCTTGCAAATGGATATGAAAATCTCCGGTCTGTCGTTGGACGTTATTTCCCAAGCCGTCCACCAAGCCAAATCAGCCCGGTTGCACATTCTGGAGAAAATGCTCGCTTGCATTGACACGCCGCGTACTGAAACCTCACCCTATGCCCCACGTCTGTTAACAATCAAGATTGATTCAGACATGATTGGTTTGGTCATCGGGCCTGGAGGCAAGACTATTAAGGGAATCACAGAGGAAACTGGTGCGAAAATTGACATCGAAGATGATGGCACCGTGACAATTTCCGCTGTGGATGAGAACAAGGCCAAGAGAGCCAAAAACATCATCCAAGGCATGACCCGCAAGCTGCACGAAGGGGATGTCTATGCCGGACGCATCACTCGGATTATACCGATAGGTGCATTTGTGGAATTTCTGCCTGGAAAAGAAGGTATGATCCACATCTCACAACTTGCTGACTACCGCGTTGGCAAAGTTGAGGATGAAGTAGCAGTGGGCGATGAAGTGATTATCAAAGTGCGCGAAATTGATAACAAAGGTCGGATTAATCTCACCCGCTTGGGTATCCACCCAGATCAAGCAGCAGCAGCACGGGAAGCTGCGGCGGTGAATCGGTAACTCGATTTGGGATTTTAGATTAGATTAAATCTAAAATCCGCGATGCCTATTGTGAAGGCATCGCCGTATGCTTCTCTAATTAATTGCAGAACTGCTCTAGATAAACTTACCGCGCTCACAATTGTTAATTTATTTATTAAATACTTGACAGGTTTTAGGTAATATATACAACTTTATATTCAGTGTGTTGAAGTTCATCGACGCATCTCGCCCGAACCTTGAAAACCGCATAACTTCGTTGAGATGCGTCGATGCCTTGTGTAGGAAGGCTTTCAGGCTACAAAATTGACGGATTTTTTCCGATTTTTTGTCCAAATCAAGAAATGCGTCGATTAGGGGGTCTAAAACCCCCTCCTAGTAAAGCTTCCAGAAGTGAACTCTTTCCATAACCACTTCCCCTAACGGGGATGGAAACTTTTAACCCTGGTCGAAAAATCGGTATTACACCTGCTTTCCATAACCACTTCCCCTAACGGGGATGGAAACTTCTTTCTTCCAACCTCTTCCTTTCCATTTACTGTCTTTCCATAACCACTTCCCCTAACGGGGATGGAAACAATAGTTGTTGACATACTTGGGGAGATTTTTTGTACTCTGCTTTCTATAACCACTTCCCCTAACGGGGATATGATCTGAAAGTCAGTTAAAACAACTAATTCAACGCTAATTCATTATTTATATTATTCTGGCAACCCGTAGTTTAAGTATTTAAAAATACATTATTGGTCTATTTACAAATTGAGCAAATTGCCCGATCATGGCGACACAGAAAAAATGTGATCAAAAACACTTTTTCTTGTAATCAGTCATAATTTATGTAATTTGTGCAATTAATCTCCTGTCAAAAATATCATGGCTTTAGTTTCAACGATAAATAAACTGACATCAGTTCAAGTCCCCACACTCAATGATTGCAGTTCACAAAGCCTGCTCAACTACTTTGAAAATTCTTGGGAACTTGAAGAAATACTCATGAAAAGTTTGGTCGGGGAAGAAACTTTTTATATTAACCCTGATCCTTTAAGAAACCGTCTAATTTTTTATCTTGGTCACTCAGCTGTTTTTTTCATCAACAAGTTAATTGCCGTTGGTTTAATAAAAGCTCGAATTAATTCACAATACGAAACCCTATTTGAAATCGGAGTTGATCCACAAACACCGACAGAATTGGACGCAGCTATACAAGGGGTTAGCTGGCCTGATGTCGAAAAAGTTTGGCAATATCGGGACAAGGCACGAGAGACAATCACAAAGGTTATTCAAAACACTTACCTGGATTTCCCAATTCATCAACAGCATCCCTTCTGGGCTTTGCTGATGGGAATAGAACATAGTCGCATTCACTTTGAAACCTCTTCGATGCTGATGCGACAATTGCCTATTGATCGCCTTAAACGTCCCCAAGGCTGGAATTACGCACCTAGCAACGCGAAGATTCCCAACAATGAAATGCGCCGGGTTCCAGGTGGTGTGGTGAAACTAGGAAAACCCCAGGATGATCTTACCTATGGTTGGGATAGCGAATATGGCGATCGCACTGTTGAAGTTAAACCATTTTTAGCTAGTCAATATCTAATCACTAACGGAGAATATCTGAAATTTGTTCAAGCTGGTGGTTACAACAATCCAGACTACTGGGATAGTGAATCTGGGAATTGGAAGCAACTCTACAACGTCCAACATCCAAAATTCTGGATACCCTTTCAGGATGGGTATCGTTATCGAGCCACATTCGACGAAATAGACTTACCCCTAGATTGGCCTGTGGAAGTCAATTACTACGAAGCGATCGCATTTTGTCGCTCTCAAGGCCCAGAAATACGCTTGATGACTGAAGCCGAATGGAATCAAGCCTTACTTACCTGTGAGGATAACCACTTATTAACTAACTATAATCTAAACTTACAATTCATTTCCCCCAGCCCAGTGGGAATGTTCAAACCAGCTAATAGTGCTTGTTGGCTCTATGATCTCAGAGGAAATGTCTGGGAATGGCTGGGGGACACTTTCAATGCCTTACCAGGATTTCAACCTCATCCGCTTTACGAAGACCAAGCAGCACCCTTTTTTGATGGTAAACATCAGATGATGCTCGGCGGTTCTTGGGCTACTAATGGTTCAATGGCATTACCAACCTATCGCAATTGGTTTCGTCCCTACTTTTATCAACACGTTGGTTTTAGAATTGCTCAAGATTTGCAAGCTGTGTCATAAAATGAATGAACTGAATACATTGAATATTGCGCGATGTGCAACTTAATATTCTGACGCAATATTACGGTTTATCGAATAGCCCAAAGAAACCTCACCCTGGTTATGCTACGCAAAACCTGTCCCTCTCCTTAGTAAGGCTATCCATTACCCGGATCTTTCTTAACATTTGCGAGAGTATTGACTCAGGTTTTTATAACCCAGATTCGTTCGTTGTTCATTCTCAATAAAAACGCAGTTTTAGCGAGAAGATTAAAAGCGAATTTGTCAAGTATGCCTAAATTCTCAGTGTCTAAGACGGTTATAGAACATGGGTTTCAAGATTGTAAAGAAAGATGTGGGTAACGCATAGTTAGTAAGGAGAGGGATGTCCGTCAGGACAGGGTGAGGTTTTTGTTTTGGGTAATTCGATGACTTGTGTGTATACGGTAGATTCCCTAGTAGGGAAGGGCTGGAGAGTTACGTTTGAGTAAAAGTTGCACACAGCATGAAAATAGCGATCGCAAAATGATAATTATATTTACAATAAATCTCATTAATTTTTTGTGTGTTACGAATAAAATCATTTAATTCATCATCGTAAACTAGGTCATAAGCACCATTTTCATAACATTCTGCTATTGTTAACATCATACTAGTCAGACTAGTATATCCTGGTTTAACTAGATCATATTCCTTAGCATCACTAAAAATTATCGAATGATTTTCAAAATTTTCTTGAAGAACTATTTGACAATATTTGAGGTATGCTTCAGAAAAGAATAAAGGAAAGAGTGAAGGTTCACTTTGGCTTCCTACCTGATAGAACCTCAGTGCTTTTTCGAGAGTTAAGAATTCAAAACTATCAAAAATAAAGGTTAATCTATTTGAGCAACCATTTCTCCATTGATATAATTCGTAAACTTCTTTTGGTAAAAAGACTGAAAACTTATTCGCCATTTCTTGAATTTCGGTATAGGTAAGTCCTGGCTGTAAATATGAAATAGCTTCAGGGTTGTTTTGTTGTAGCCAATTGAATATCCGGTCTAAAGCTTCGGTTAGAGGAGACATAATATTCTCTACAGATGTTTTTCTGAGATGTTACATATTTATTTGTGGGCATTGCATAATAGAGGGATGAATTGAGGTGATCAGTAGGTAAACAAAATTGTATTTGTATAAACTGCCATACAAGCTTAACTTGTCACCAATGACAATCAACAATGAAAACTGCACTTGTTTTTTAACCTAAATTTCCCCAGCCTGCGTAGTGCGCTAGCAAGAGCGCAAGCGCGATAAGCAGGCTTTACTGGAGTAGCCGAGACTTTAATCCTTCGGGTACTTTTGCTTAAGCTTTTTTCAACCAGCTAAACATAGCGCGTAAATCTTTCCCAACTTCCTCAATTTTGTGTTCAGCTTCTTTGCGACGCAAGGCAGTAAATCCTGGTTTACCAGCTTGGTTTTCCAGAACAAATTCCCGTGCAAATTGCCCAGATTGAATTTCGCTGAGAATCTTTTGCATTTCAGCTTTGGTTTGTTCGGTAATAATTCGCGGGCCACGGGTATAATCGCCATATTCAGCAGTATTAGAAATGCTGTCGCGCATTTTGGCTAAACCACCTTCCACAACCAAGTCAACAATCAGTTTGACTTCATGCAGACATTCAAAATAAGCCAATTCTGGTTGATAACCAGCTTCTACCAAAGTTTCAAATCCGGCTTTGATTAAAGCACTCAAACCACCGCACAATACCGCTTGTTCGCCAAATAAATCTGTTTCGGTTTCTTCGCGGAAAGTCGTTTCGAGAACACCAGCACGAGTACCACCAATACCTTTAGCGTATGCCATCGCGCGATCGCGTGCCTGACCACTGGCATCTTGATAAACTGCAAACAGCGCTGGTACGCCTTCCCCTTGTTCATAAGTCCGCCGTACTAAATGCCCCGGCCCTTTTGGTGCTACCATCACCACATCTACGTTAGCCGGTGGTACAACTTGCCCAAAGTGAATATTGAAACCGTGGGCAAAAGCTAACACATTCCCTTCTTCTAAATTTGGTTCAATCTCGTTTTTGTAAATCGTTTTTTGAACTTCATCCGGTAACAAAATCATGATGAAGTCAGCAGCATTGGCAGCATCTGCAACATTCTTCACAGTTAACCCAGCTGCTTCAGCTTTCGCTACTGACTTACTACCCGGATATAATCCCACAATCACATTCAAACCACTATCTTTTAAATTGAGAGCGTGGGCATGACCTTGGGAACCATAGCCGATAATCGCAATAGTTTTTCCAGCCAAAAGGTCTAAATTGGCATCTTCGTCATAGTACATCCGGGCCATAGAAGCATCTCCTGTCAGCAAGCATCGTCAATTGGCAGACTTTTGATTGTACCTCAAATTGAGTAACCACAGATGAACTGTCAGCCATTGAATTTACCCATTTGAACTCAGTGGGAGTTAAGCAGATGAGGGAGAAGAGACGCGATTAATCGCGTCTCTGTTACATAAATCGCAACAATACAGGCTTTGAGTTTTAGTTCAGTAATACTGGGGTTAACTTCATCCATCTGAGGGTAGATTATGTACACTTCGATTAAATTACCGCGCACATCTGCTTTATTTGTGAGTGCGTTATTAGGAGGGGTAATTTTCACCAGTTGTGCCTCTTCCCGTCAGTCAGCAAATCAGGCTTTACCTCAAATTGCAGCCGATGGCGCGGCAAATAAAGCAATGGCACCTGCTAGTGAAAGCAGTATTTCCCAAAATACGGAAGCTGCACCAATAGCTCGTTCTCGTCCCCAACTGATTAAAAAGGCAGCAATGTCTTTAACTGTCAACTCTGTAGATCAAACTATTGATGCTGTTTCGCAAATTATCAATAAACAGCCAGGGGATTTAATCGGGTTGCAAGAACAACAACCCAAAAACGACGACCGGCGTTACACAGCAACAATCCAATTGCGGATACCAGAGAATCTGCTGGAATCGACCTTAGAACAACTAGCTAAATTGGGCACTGTCGAGAGTCGTAATATCACTGCGGAAGATGTGGGCGATCGCCTGGTGGATTTCCAAGCTAGATTAACTAATTTGCAGAAAACTGAAGTCAATTTGCAAAAAATTATGGATCGGGCGGGTTCTATTAGAGATGTGCTTAGTGTTGCCCAAGAGTTGAGTAATGTCCGACAAACAATAGAACAAATTAATGCCCAACTCAAAAGCCTACAAAATCAAGTTGCATATTCCACTATTACGCTGAACCTCGAAGCAGCAGTTTCTAGCACCAGTCCCCAACCTGCCTTTGGTTTGCAAGTTCAGCAAACCTGGAACAACTCCACCCACTCCTTTGGTGCATTTACCGTTGGCTTACTCAAGCTGGGTATTTGGTTAATTGTTTACAGTCCCTATTTGTTAATTTTTGCTGCTCTTGTCTATGGCTTTAACCGTTGGCGGCGAACTCATTCACCACGTTTGACACAAACACCAGATTAACAATTCAAAATTCAAAATTCAAAATTCAAAATTAAAGACATTTTCAGACGGGTTTGATTTCTGCAAGCTGCTGCTACGCTGCCCTACTCCAATTACGATCGCAATCTGGGACAAACGCTATAATCCTTATTCTTCCGTTCCGTCTTTTTTCTAAGGGATTTCCAACAAATAAACTATCCAATCTTGTGGGGTGGGTGTCTCACCCGCCCCACAAGAAATTATTGGATGTTTTTTTATTTGGAAGTCCCTAACCACCTAGAAAATAGGTGAACCGGGAGTTATAGCAACGGACAAGAAGGTTAGGACATTAACTGATGATAAAACCTATAT
>NZ_JABXKM010000166.1:0-11712 GCF_017115025.1 Nostoc sp. NOS(2021)
CTCCCCACTCCCCACATTTATGTCTAATGAGATTACGATTCAGGTAAATGGGGAAACCCATAGCTGTTCGTTTCCAACTTATTTACCCGATTTGCTCCAACAATTGGGTTTTAACCCCCGCTTGGTGGCTGTAGAGTATAACGGCGAAATTTTACACCGCCAGTTTTGGACGCAAACAAAAGTGCAACCAGGCGATCGGTTAGAAGTGGTAACTATTGTTGGTGGTGGGTAGTTAAATAATTCGTAATTCGTAATGACGCTCGCGGACTCGCTAACGCTGCGCTAACGTAATTCGTAATTAAGGAACGTGGATTAAATAAAATGCAAAACTTCATCCTCTATCTAGCTTCCCTCTCCAATATATCGGAGAGGGATTGAGGGTGAGGTAAGCCAGGGACATAAATTGGACTCAGATCCCCGACTTCTTAGAGAAGTCGGGGATCTCGTTGTTCACAAAATCGGGTTTCTTCCCTCTGATTTATATAGCGATCGATGAAGGGTTCTACGCTTGGCTAATTCTTTACCTTTGCGGCCGAGTTGCTCACGTAGTTGTTGGTCTTTGCACAACCGATTGAAAGCTTGAAAAACTTCATAACCAGAATTAGGATTAACCAATATCCCATTCTCTTCATGCTGAACTGTGTCTAGAACGCCACCTAAGCGAGAGGCAATTACAGGCTTACCGAAGTAACTTGCTTCTAAATAAACGACACCAAAACCTTCCATACTATTAGCTTTAGTATCCAATAAAGTCAGCATGGCAAATATGTCGCAAGCTGCATAATAACCTGCTAATTCCCGCTCTGGCACATATCCGGCAAAGTGTACGCGCTTATCTACCCGCAAACGATGCGCCAGAGATTTCAGTTCCGACTCACAACGCCCTTCACCGCAGACTATATAGTGGACATCGACCCCAAAAGTTAGCAATAGTGGGATGTTATCAATCACTCGGTCGAAACCTTTATGTTTTACTAGCCTTCCGACTGAGAGAATAACTATTGCTGTTTCGGGAATATTGTACGTCTGACGCACGCGGACACGTAAATCATCAAGGCTACTTGGACTTGCTACATTGCCAAATTTTTCTGGTCTGATTACTGGGTTAATCACGTGGATAGGAGTATCTAATCGCAAAGCAGTTCTGAGATAGTCTCGTGTATAAGAACTGTTACAAACAATACCTTCGGCTCGTTTGAGTGTTAGTTTAAAGAGCGATCGCAGCACGGGATTGTGTAAAGTACAAAGAAGATCATTGCCGTGCAGATAGATAAAAAAGCGAATAGGTAAGAAATAGCTCAATAGCAACAGTGAAGGAAAGTCATAGCCGTGACCCCACTCTATATAACGGTAGTGATAGCGAAAATAGAGTTTGATTGCTAGCACAAATGAGCAGACGATATTGACCAAAGGCTTCAGGATACTTCCTACACAGCCACTACGCCAGTATCTAGGATAAGACCAGCGATACACGGGAAACTGTTGACTTTCATCAAATACTTTATCTCCTGAGCAACTAGCCGCCAGCACAATAACTCGTTCTGGATCTTGGAGACAGCGATCGTAGATATATTCCCCAATTACAGCTTCTTTCGGCAGGAAGATCCGGGATATGACTAGGATATCTGGGTATGCAGCTTTGTCTCTGATTTCGGCTGTTAGTTGAGAAATATGTTCCATAATCAAGTTGATGACTACATTTCAAATAATTGTTAATTTATTTACAATTAGGATTACTTTCAAAGCCATAATTATTATTATATTTCTTTTAAAACGAATCTGGTAGACAAATTTGAAGGCTATTTTAGAAGATTAGCCACGAAGATTGTTTTTTTATTGTATTAATTTTATTTTTTCTGCAAATCTCTCACTACTTGAGAATTTCTGTGCATGATAAACAAGAAAAGCTAGCACTTGTAGCCAAATTGCTCAGTGAACAACTGTTAGGAAAATTACGAAATTTAGCTACGTTTAATAGAATATCCTGAATACTCTAGACTCTTGTGCCAAAATGCCAAAAAGTTGGCTAAGTATTTGCTCGCTATCTGGTGTCTGGCTGCGATTATTGATGAGCATCACGGACACTTGCTGGACTGATATATATACGTAAACAAAAAACCCAAAAATGTAGTAAATGCTGTTCATAATATAAAAATATCCTCCCACCTGGTGACAAAACAAGTAGGGTGAAGTATTAAAAAAATTAGTCAAAATAATCACTAAAAATTAAAATCATCTGTATAATTCAAAACTGTACTCTAAAAGTGCTAGTCCTAAGAGGTAGCAACAATTGCTCGTAGGCGTAGCCCGTCGTAGACATCGCAAATTTGTGTGATGATGAACATATCTTCAGGTACGGTTCCCCAGTGGAGAAATCCCCCCTGCGATCGCACCCTACCCAACATAAGACGCGGTAAATTGAATATGTAGCCTCTAAAAGTGAATGCTAGAAAGCTTGCTTGTTACGGGCTGGCGTTAGCGAGATACCGCAACACTCCTACCAGCATGGGGAGAAATCATAAATAATTCTGTTTTTCAAGCGATTGTATTATGCGTAAAAAACTACAACAAACCATCAAACCTCTGTTAAAAACCTTCTTAGCCCTAGTCCTGGTGTTAGCTTTGGCTCTTGGTCACGCCGATGGAGCATTAGCAGCCCGGAGTGGGGGTCGGATCGGTGGTGGCTCCTTTAGAGTACCTTCCAGTCGCACCTATACGCCGCGCACCTATGCACCTCCTGGCGGGGGCGGATACTATCCTGGTGGTGGTTTTGGTGGTGGTTTTGGTGGTGGCTTCGGCTTTCCCTTCCTAATTCCCTTCTGGGGTATTGGGGGAGGATTTGGTGGTATATTTACCATCTTAATTTTCTTGGCGATCGCTAATTTCTTATTGCAAACTTTCCGCCGCGTCTCTAGTGGTGAAACGGGTGAAGCAGATTACAGCAGCAACTCTCCTGTTTCTGTAACTCGTTTGCAAGTAGGTTTGTTAGCTCAAGCCCGTGAATTGCAAAATGAACTCAACCACATTGCCGAAACTGCTGATACTAACACCCCAGAGGGGAGAGCAGAAGTTCTACAAGAAGCCAGTCTAGCTTTACTCCGCCATCCCGAATACTTTGTATATGCAGGTGGTGGCACTCAACAAGCCAGTTTAAATTCAGCTGAAAGTCAATTTAATCGGCTATCACTGGCAGAACGCAGCAAGTTTAGCGAAGAAACTCTTTCTAATGTCAACAACCAGCTAAAAGCAGCCCTTGCGAAAGATGCTTTACCCCCGGCTGGTGAACTCGACAACCCCACCCGCTTATTTACCGAAGGCCCTGGTGAATACATTATCGTCACCTTGCTGGCAGCGACACTAGGTAAGTTTGAAATCCCCACAGCGATTAACAGTGCTGATGATTTGCGTCAAGCTTTACGCCAAATTGGTAGTATTCCTAGCGAAAAACTTCTGGCAATTGAAGTTCTTTGGACTCCGCAAGCTGAAAATGATACCCTGACATCTGATGATGTGTTGGCAAATTATCCTGATTTGAGACTTGTTTAATCTCTAAAAAATTTCGCGCTAAAGTGCTAAGGAAAAACTTGGCATCTTGGCGCAACAAATAAGTTTAGAAAACCGCTTGTCATTCACAAGCGGTTTTTTGTAGAGCTTATATCATTTTCAAAAAAATATGCAACACCCATCTGTTTGTCATCAGTGACATCATGTCTGCTTGATTACTTATTAAACCCGAAGAACCCTACCCCGCCAAAGCTGCGTTTTGTCTCCCCTCCCCGCCCGCGGGGAGGGGATTAAGGGGAGCCAGTGCGTTGGGCGGCGAGCCACTCTTGTTGCATCTGGCGTGTGGGGTGCAATGACTATGGGAATCACAACTAATTACCCGGACATGATATGACAGACTAATCCAAGTTCTGGGTTATTAATATGCGGGGCGAAATAAGCCACACACAAGGCTGTTCGTGTGCAGCGTCTCAGTTAAGTTAAATTCTAGGACAAATACCGAATAACGCGGCAGGGATTGCCAGCAGCGACAACATTCTTAGGTATATCTTTGACAACTACACTCCCAGCACCAATGGTTGTGTTATCACCAATAGTTACACCTGGACAAATAATTGCACTGCCACCAATCCAGACATTGTTACCAATGTTAATTGGGGCAGCTAATTCTCTACCAGAAAGACGAATTTCCGGCTCTGTAGGGTGATAAGCAGTATAAATTTGCACATAAGGAGCGCATAAGACATTTTCACCAATGTGAACTGTATTGCAGTCTAAAATTACACAGCCATAGTTCATACATAATCTGTCGCCAGCAAAAATATTACTGCCATAGTCGCAGTAAAAGGGTGGCACAATTGATACTTTGTGACCAATCTTTCCAAATAATTCTTGCAAAATTTGCTGCCGTTGATCTTGCTGTTCTTCTGTTGTAGAATTGTAGCTTCGCAACAGACGACTAGCTCGCTTATTTTCGGCAGCCAATTCTATATCTTCCGCCAGATATAATTCGCCTGCGAGCATTTTCTGTTTTTCGGTTTTTTCCATGACAGACTTATGGGGCTTGTCGATTGTGTAGGATACACCTTAGTAGCGGCTAGAGTAGCATATTCTATCCATATCAAAACCGCCATCAATCAAAATTCCAGTCCAGATAGTTGTGAAGAAAATCAGAGTAATTTGATTGAAGTGGCAGCAGAAAGGACTAATTAACTAAATATGGCATAAGTAGCTTTTCCCTGTCGTTTAGCTCGGTACATAGCAATATCAGCATCTCGCAGCAGAGTTGCAGGCTCCTCATAATTATTAAAATTCCAAGTAATACCAATGCTAGCTGTAGTAGATAATTGATGTCCATTGAGGTTAATTGGCAATCGTAAGGAGTCTTGAATACGTTTGGCAACGTTGATGGCGTCGGTAATGTCTTTAATATCCTCTAAAAGAACAGTAAACTCATCACCACCAAATCGTGCTACAGTATCGCCACTGCGTAAGCACGACTCTAAACGTTTAGCGATCGCTACTAAAAAATCATCCCCTATTCCATGCCCAAAGCGATCGTTAATCTCCTTGAAGCCATCTAAATCCAAAAACAAAACTGCAAAATAATAATCGCTTCTGCGTTTGCTACGTTCAATTGCTTGTCTGAGCCGATCTAAAAATAAAATACGATTCGGCAATGCTGTCAACCCATCATAAAACGCATTGCGGATCAGTTGCGCCTCTGTCTGCTTGCGTTTGGTGATGTCTTGAAAAACTAAAACCGCGCCAGTAATATTGCCATTTTGATCACGGATGGGTGCAACATTATCCCCAATCGCTATTTCTTCGCCATCTTTGCTAATCAATGTACAGTTTTCTGGTAAATTTAAAACTTCACCTGCTTCGATTACATGTGTGGCTAAATTTTCAATTGTTTCTCCTACATTTTTGTCAACTAAGTTAACAACTTCTACTAAATCTTTACCGAACGCTTCACTTTGCTTCCAGCCAGTGAAGCGTTCCGCTATGGGATTCATCATTTGAATACAACCATTTGCATATGTCACAATCACTGCACAGCCCATACTGTTAATAATTGCCGCCAGCCTCTGTTTTTCTTCGTGTAATATCTTTTTGCTCTGATGTTTGTACAGAGCCATTTCAATCGCAAAATGTAAATCACTTTCAATAAATGGTTTGACTATGTAACTAAAAGGCTCACTTAGCTGATTTTTATGTAATGTTTTATATTCAGAACACTCTGTTAGATATACTACAGGCACATGGAAGTGATTCTGGATAATATCCGCTACGTGTACACCGTCAATTTCCCCAGCTAGGCAGATATCAATTAATACTAAATGTGGATGAGTTTCTGCTACTTTTTTTATTACCTCTTCACCAGACTTAGTTATTTCTGAAACGGAATAACCTAATTTTTGTAAACTTTTTCTAATATTTGAGGCTAGGATTTTTTCATCCTCAACAACTAGGATTTTGCGGGCGAACATGTTACAGTAACCTGTTTGCTAAGGTTCAGATTTTTGTTGTGAGTGTCAACTCGATCTAAAAGTTATTATCTTATCATAAACAATCTCTAACTACCCTGTCTTCTTGCTTGATATAAATACTGACTAATGAGCAAATAACATCATGTTATTAACCTCTGAT
Organism: Nostoc sp. NOS(2021); assembly: GCF_017115025.1. GTDB lineage: Bacteria > Cyanobacteriota > Cyanobacteriia > Cyanobacteriales > Nostocaceae > Nostoc. The sequence continues at coordinate 6,157 of NZ_JABXKM010000166.1, forward strand.
AATTTCTGTGCTTGTCAAAGCTAATTCTGATTAGTTCATGCAGTTAATATCATGTCACTAACATCAAATATAAATTACCATGTAATTACCAGCAATCAAAAACTGATTTTCCAAAATATGCAATAATTTTCCTGAAGAAAAGTATAAATAGTAAGTATAGTATTTATGTAAAAATTAATCAAGAATAAAAGTTCATCAAATCACAGCATACTACTTTCATCTAAATTCAAAAAATAATAGAGTGTGTTGGATGTATATAATATTAATTAATTTCCTAAATTACTACTTAAAATTAATCATTATTTGAAATTAAAGTGTTTAATATTGCTTTGTCTACAAATAGTTTTTGTCTCAACCGGGGTCTAAGTTCCCGTCTGAAACTGTCTGAAATTTTGAATGGTGAGTGAAATGGTATTACTTAAAACTATTTATCGCTTCTGGTTAATACTTAATCACAAATCCTGTGATCTGAAAATATGGAAGTTAAATAGACATAGGAGTGAAAATGACGTAGGCACAATACCCTGCGGGAAGCCGCTTTGCGTCTACATGAATTGTGCCTACCAAGGATTTCGGCCAACGCATAATTAATTTCACCAGATGTCTAATGCTCATCAGCAGATCAGATGATTTTTTAGGTTTTTGAGAACGAGCGGGTGCTGGGGGAAATGGCAGGAAAGATTCTCTTTGTGAGAGACTTCCACGCTCCATGTAAACCCCCTCTCTTTGCTAGCTTATAGATATTGAGAAGAAAAACACGTTTTGTGCTTTAGAGGTTGGACTTACTTTTAGTCAGTTCAATGCTAATTTTGCCATCAAAGTCTGGAATAGGTGCGGCAGGTTTGCTCAGAGTCACTTGGACTTGTGTTACACGATCGCATTCTTGGAGAATAGAATCTGCGATCGTTGCTACCAATTTCTCTACCAAAGCAAACTTAGACGTTTTGACCAGATGTTGTATCAAGCTAATGACGCTGCGATAATCTAAAGTGTCTTCGATCGCGTCAGTCTTGGCCGCTGTGGAGATATCCAACCATAACTTGACATCCACCTCAAACCATTGCCCTAGCACCTGTTCTTCTCGTAGATACCCAGTGTAGCCATAGCCGCGAATTCCCGTTAAATGAATGCAGTCCATAAGAGTTTGAGAGCAAATTGTATATTTTATAGAAACTGGAGCAAGTTTGCTTGGAGATTTTCTTTCCCAGATGGATTTTAAATTGAATTTCCCTAGACAAAATCTAAAATTTCAGATTGTTTAATAGTTATGTTTGATTTGATACCGATCGCCTTTAAAAATGTTAATCAACTTTGGGCTTATATTTTAACAGAGACACTAAAGCGCCTGGGATTGACTTGTGCGATCATTTGTCCTGGTTCACGCTCTACACCCTTAGCGATCGCCTTTGCTCAACAAGTACCTGAGATTGAAGCGATTTCCATTCTCGATGAACGTTCCGCCGCCTTTTTTGCTTTGGGACAAGCTCAAGCAACCGGACGCCCTGTGGTACTTGTTTGCACCTCTGGTACAGCAGGAGCAAATTTTTATTCAGCAGTAATTGAAGCCTCATATAGTCGCGTACCACTGTTGATATTAACCACCGATAGACCGCCAGAATTGCGAGATTGTCACTCTGGGCAAACTGTAGATCAATTGAGATTATATGGAAACTATCCAAATTGGCAAACGGAGTTAGCCTTACCCTCTGCTGACATGGGAATGCTCGCTTATCTGCGACAAACGGTAATTCATAGCTGGGAAAGAACGCAAACTCCTACAAAGGGGCCAGTACATTTGAATATTCCCTTTCGCGATCCCTTAGCGCCTTTTCCTGATGGAACTGACTTGAGTTATTTGCAATCACAGTTTCAACCAGAAGACTTCTTCGCAGGAATAGCAAACCCATTCCCCATGCCCCATGCCCCATACCCCATGCCCAAAGAATGGAAGGAATGCGATCGCGGCATTATTATCGCAGGTGTTGCCCAACCGCAGCAACCACAGGAATATTGTAGAGCGATCGCGCAACTTTCCCAAACTCTCCAATGGCCTGTGCTAGCAGAGGGACTTTCCCCAGTCAGAAATTATGCTGAACTCAACCCTTATTTGATTTCCACTTATGACCTGATTTTACGAAATCAGCAACTAGCAAAGCAGCTAGCGCCCGAAATGGTGATTCAGGTGGGTGAAATGCCTACGAGTAAAGAACTGCGTACCTGGATAGATGCAACGCAACCCCGACGTTGGGTAATTGACAACAGCGATCAAAACCTCGACCCTTTGCATGGGAAAACGACGCATTTACGGATATCTGTAGAAGATATAAAGGCAGAGGAGAGAAATTTATCTTTATCCTCAGACTATGGAAAGAAATGGTGTGATGCGGAAACTCAGGTTAGGTTAGTTGTTGACCAGACGATGGGGAAAATAGATGAAATCATTGAGAGTAAAGCAGCTTGGTTAATTTCTCAGATTTTACCGTCAGGAACGCCTCTGTTTATTGCCAATAGTATGCCTGTGCGGGATGTAGAATATTTCTGGAAACCGAATAATTTAGGAGTGCGATCGCACTTTAACCGGGGTGCAAATGGGATTGATGGCACATTATCTACAGCTTTAGGAATGGCACATCGTCAGCAAAGTAGTGTGATGTTAACGGGAGATTTAGCGCTGTTGCATGACACCAATGGTTTTTTAATCCGCAATAAGTTTGTCGGACATCTGACGATTGTGTTAATTAACAATAATGGCGGGGGAATTTTTGAAATGTTACCCATTGCCAAATTTGACCCACCATTTGAAGAGTTTTTTGGCACTCCCCAGGATATTGATTTTGCTCAATTGTGCGCTACTTATAATGTACAGCATGAATTTATTACTTCTTGGGAACAGTTGCAGCAAAGATTAAACCCACTTCCAACTACAGGAATTCGGGTTTTGGAGTTACAGACAAATCGGAAATTAGATGCAAAGTGGCGACAGGAAAATTTAAGGAAGTTTGCCGCAGATATTGTAATTTAACTATCTCATTAGGTGTTGCTGAATAGTAGTATACAACTATAGCGTTTGTGGTATCAAAGTTAAAAGTACTTTCCCACAAGCATTTAAAATTTTAATTGATTTTTTCTTTAGTTTTTATAAGTTCTTTTCTAGCATCTTGGATATCTTTTTCTTTTCGTGTACTGTGCTTTTCTAGTTGTAATAATTCTTCCTCAAAAAGTTCTACGCTTTTTTTAAAATCTTGGAACGCTCCTTGATAATCTTTCAATTCACGACGGATAAGGGCACGATTAAAATATTCCAAAGCATTGTCTAGTTTATTATTGTAGTCTGGCTGTTTCCAACTACTTTTATCTGTTATCTGATATAAATCAGTTGTACCTTTGCGTTTTTTTTGCGTTATTAAATTTTTATCTTTAAGTTTTTTCAAAGCATATTGAGCTTGTCTAACACTCATATTGCAAATCGCTCCCATTGTCTTAAGGTTAGAGTAACAATCACCTCTACGGGCTATGTGTCCATAAATTCTAAATTCATATGGATCTAAACCATACAAATCTAAATCCATATCAACTGTGATTGGGCGAATTGGTTTTGTTTCTGTATTAGTCATGCAGAATATGCGCCTAAAATAAATAGTTTACTTCATTTCAATAGACTATATGATACGCATAAAGTGCGTATAAAATTCATATTTATTTAGGCATATTTTATACGCATACAATGCACTTTCTTGACATATCTCTTGCGTACCTCTAAGATTAAAAAGAGAGGAGCGGGGTCGGTAAGGACTCTGCTCCTACAGCAAAAATAATTACCTAAAGGAGGTAAAACTTTTGAATCATTATTTCTATTCTACCCAAAGTAGTCCCTATCTGGGAAGCCCAGATAATACTATGCAAGAATTGGCTGCGACTGTTGGATTTATATTAAACCCTCAGCCATTCCTTCCAAACCCCAGCTTATACAATTATCTTTCGTTAATCCCTACAACCCTATTCGCTGTAACTCAGCTAATTGTGGCGATTAAAATGAAAAAGAAATAAGCAAGATAACTAAATGCCGTATACCCAGCATGTTTGCTGGGTGTAAGGGACGCATAAAGTTTTGCACAACCTAGTTACAGCAGTTTGCATTTGAATAGATCACACTCTTGCATTCTCCTCTGCGCCTTTGCGTGAGATACCAATTTTAGCGATCGCTTGTCCATTCTTAGTTTGCCCAATTTGTTATAAAAAATTAGCCAATAAAATTTTTTTAAAATGGACTTGAATCCATATGGTTTCTAATCCATAATAAAGTTATGACATGGGAAATTTCATTTCATGATGAATTTCTGCCTGAATTCTATGAATTAACAACAGAAGTACAGGACGAAATCCTTGCACACGCTAAATTGCTTGAATCAGAAGGGCCACTCCTGCGAAGACCTCATGCTGATACACTTAAAGGCTCTCGACATAAAAATATCAAAGAACTTCGTTTTTATGCAGACGATGGTGTATGGCGAGTAGCTTTTGCTTTCGATCCAAAGAAGAAAGCAATATTACTGGTAGCTGGAAACAAAGCAGGGATAAGTGAAAAAAGATTTTACAAGCAACTGATTGCAAAAGCAGATGCACGATTTGACTCTCATCTTGATGAACTGAAAGAAAAAGGAGAATGAAGTTATGGCAACAAAATTGAGTGATGTAATAGAAAAACTCCCACCAGCACGTCGAGCAAAAATTCAAGCTCGCGCTCAAGAGCTTATTGTTGAAAACATGACACTTCAAGACATTAGAAAAGCCAGAAAGTTAACTCAGGAATCTATGGCAGAACTATTAGGGATTCGCCAAGATAGTGTCTCTAGGCTGGAAAAACGTACTGACCTCCTTCTTTCTACATTGCGTAGTTATGTAAAGGCTATGGGAGGAGAGCTAAAACTTGTAGCAGAATTTCCTGATAGACCTCCTGTGGTTATTTCTGCACTAGGAGAATTAGATGATCAAGCTTCTGAGATAGAAGTAGAATAAGCGATCACTCTCTTTTTCTGCGTGATATTTACCCTTTTGGTTGACCTTTTAACCACCCTTCCAAGTCAGCGATCGCAATCTCAATTCCAATAACGCCGAAGCTAAAGCTTCCAACTGTTGCAGCGATAATGTCTGAATTTTGGCTAAAAGTTCCTCAGCAATTTCACCAAATAGTCGTTTTAACAGTCGGAGGACGAGCGATCGCACTTTTTCTTCCACCGCTTCTGATATACCCGCGTGTCTGCAAATGCTTCTTCACTTCGGGAAACTTTATTTGTAGCCATAATTATTTTACGGAGTGCGTAGGCGTAGCCCACCGTAGGTATCGCTCTTCTCCTCTGCGTCTCTGGGTGAAACTTACCCCCTTACTTCACCTTGTAACCACCCTGACAAATCAGCAAGAGTAGAGAAATCCAACAAAGCATCACCTAAAGCTTCCAACTGTTCCACTGATAACCCTTGAATCTGGGACAGAAGCGCATCAGGAATATTACCCACGCGCCGATTTAATAGTCGTAAAACGATCGTTCTTTCTCCTTC
>NZ_JABXKM010000166.1:11722-12448 GCF_017115025.1 Nostoc sp. NOS(2021)
TCCTTCTTCCTTCGCTTCCCGAATAGCCCGTGGTTCTTCCAAATTCAGTCCCAACATTGCTGCAATCTCCTCTCGACTAAGGTTAGAAAACTTGTAGACGATAATCGTCGTCACTAAATCAATTATCGCTTGTTCCGATTGTTGCCGTGCTTGCTCCAGCAAAAACCGCGCCCCTTCCACTGCTTCCGTTTCAGAAGTCACATTTGTCAGCAACATCAAACCTAATCCCAAAGGTTGTTCTCGCAAATCCCCCAACTCATCCAGATAAACCCGCCTGACTTGACCACTTTCCAACAAAGCGCGGTGAATGGAAGAGGAAGAAGGTTCCAGGCTGCCAGAGCCAAAAATTATTACTCCAAACCAGTCATCGTAACGAATAGAGTGGCGGTAGAGAAACAAAAACAATTCGCTAAAGAAGCGGTGATATAAGTCTTCATCCTTCTGAAACTGGACTTCTGCAAAAAAGACGGTTTTGGAAACTGCATTCGCCGGAGGTAGAAACACTCCATCAATCCGAAACGCCGTTTCTTTCACCTCAACTGATTCAAACTGGTAGTTTTCCGCTTCTGGAGGTGGTTCATCTACTAATTCAAACAGCAAACCGGGAAATTGCTTAAATAATTTGTAGAAGATGGTGTCACGTCGCATTTTTATTCCTCAACACCCAGACAATTACCAGATTGTAAAGGCTTGAGATACCAATTTTAGCGTAGGCGTAGCCCACCG
>NZ_JABXKM010000166.1:12458-16011 GCF_017115025.1 Nostoc sp. NOS(2021)
ATTACCAGATTGTAAAGGCTTGAGATACCAATTTTAGCGTAGGCGTAGCCCACCGCAGGTATCGCCCTTCTCTGCGCCTCTGGGTGAAACTTACCCTCTTGGTTGATCTTGTAACCACCTTTCTAAATCAGCAAGAGTAGAGAAATCTAACAAAGCATCACCTAAAGCTTCCAACTGTTCCACCGATAACTCTTGAATCTGGGACAGAAGCGCATCAGGAATATTACCCACGCGCCGATTTAATAGTCGTAAAACGATCGTTCTTTCTCCTTCTTCCTTCGCTTCCCGAATAGCCCGTGGTTCTTCCAAATTCAGTCCCAACATTGCTGCAATCTCCTCTCGACTAAGGTTAGAAAACTTGTAGACGATAATCGTCGTCACTAAATCAATTATCGCTTGTTCCGATTGTTGCCGTGCTTGCTCCAGCAAAAACCGCGCCCCTTCCACTGCTTCCGTTTCAGAAGTCACATTTGTCAGCAACATCAAACCTAATCCCAAAGGTTGTTCTCGCAAATCCCCCAACTCATCCAGATAAACCCGCCTGACTTGACCACTTTCCAACAAAGCGCGGTGAATGGAAGAGGAAGAAGGTTCCAGGCTGCCAGAGCCAAAAATTATTACTCCAAACCAGTCATCGTAACGAATAGAGTGGCGGTAGAGAAACAAAAACAATTCGCTAAAGAAGCGGTGATATAAGTCTTCATCCTTCTGAAACTGGACTTCTGCAAAAAAGACGGTTTTGGAAACTGCATTCGCCGGAGGTAGAAACACTCCATCAATCCGAAACGCCGTTTCTTTCACCTCAACTGATTCAAACTGGTAGTTTTCCGCTTCTGGAGGTGGTTCATCTACTAATTCAAACAGCAAACCGGGAAATTGCTTAAATAATTTGTAGAAGATGGTGTCACGTCGCATTTTTATTCCTCAACACCCAGACAATTACCAGATTGTAAAGGCTTGAGATACCAATTTTAGCGTAGGCGTAGCCCACCGTAGGTATCGCTTGTCCCTACGTCCGCGATAAAATTCTCAAGCACAACAGCGCACTCCATACCAATGCAAATTAACTGGGAAACTGCCAAAACCTACGAAGATATTCTGTATCAAAAAAACGATGGCATTGCGAAAATCACCATCAACCGCCCCCACAAACGCAATGCCTTCCGTCCTGAAACGGTCTTTGAACTCTACGACGCTTTCTGTGATGCTCGTGAAGATACTACTATTGGTGTTGTCCTATTTACAGGTTATGGGCCACACACTGATGGTAAATATGCCTTCTGTTCTGGTGGCGATCAAAGTGTGCGGGGACATGCGGGTTATGTGGATGATACTGGCATTCCTCGCTTGAATGTGCTGGACTTACAGCGTTTGATTCGTTCTATGCCGAAAGTTGTGATTGCTTTAGTGGCTGGATATGCGATCGGTGGTGGACATGTCCTACACTTGATTTGCGACCTTACCATCGCTGCCGATAACGCCATTTTTGGACAGACTGGCCCCAAAGTCGGCAGTTTCGATGGTGGTTTTGGAGCCAGCTATCTCGCCCGCATCGTGGGACAAAAAAAGGCTAGAGAAATTTGGTTTCTCTGCCGCCAATATGATGCCCAACAAGCTCTAGAAATGGGCTTAATTAATTGCGTCGTCCCAGTGGAACAACTAGAAGCGGAAGGTATTCAATGGGCGCAGGAGATTTTAGAAAAAAGTCCGATCGCAATTCGGTGTCTCAAAGCCGCGTTCAACGCTGATTGTGACGGACAAGCTGGTTTACAAGAACTCGCAGGCAATGCCACGCTACTCTATTACATGACCGAAGAAGGGTCTGAGGGCAAACAAGCCTTTCTCGAAAAGCGTCCACCAGATTTTCGCTCTTTTCCTTGGCTACCTTAAAATTGCAAAAATCGCACCTCACTAAAGGGTGCGATTTTTGTAGATGTCAACTTTTACAGCACTAAATATCTTAAAAACAAATTTTATTTTAAGCAGACTACAAACTCAGTTCAGTAATAATGGATGACTAAATAACCACTGCTTTACTCTTTACCTGTTCAGATATAGAGGCAGTTATTTCCTCTACAGGGGCAAGAGCAGCATTGTCTAAATCTGAGGCTAAGGAGTGAGAAGATGTTAAGACTGGGGCTGCATCTGGCAAACTCCAAGCATCTTCCAAGGTTTCCCAAGAAGGTGCAAAAGGTGGGAGCGCCAAAGAGCAAGCCTTCCAAGTTGCTTGAACAGGTGCGCCCAACTGCTGGCACATTCCGCCACGGCGACCCTCTGGCTGGTAATGACGGCAATATCTACAGGCAGATGCTAGAAATTTAATGGGTTTCATTTGGATTTATCTTTAGTGTCGTTTCCGGCTGAATTTCATCCTTATATTTTGCTTCTATATATAAAGACGTATAAGAGCCAAAAAGTCATTATTTTCTATAGGTTTCAGCGATCCCAAGGGAAAAATAAACTTCAGGATATTTTTATAATCTTGTTATATATTTCAATAATTCTTAGAGTGCTTACCTATAGATTTTGGCTAAAACTTATTAGGGATCAAGACTAAAACTAAAGCTTTTGATTTATCCAGCCTTTTAACTTCCTCCTTAAGGATAGTTTAAGGCAGAGAATTTAAGATAAATAGTCTGCTTTAAATACCAAATTCGGTAGATTCTCGCAGTAAAATATCTTTTTTATCAAGAACTCATAAGTATTTTATGTGGTAGCAGCAAGTTACTTCAGTATAAATTCTGCTCAACGAATAATCGCTAAACTATTTTGCTTTTAATTGAGGTCAAGACTGACTCCCTTCAAAACTGTTTAGCAGCACAGACAGAACAGACTTCCCAGCGCTGGAGTTCGCCGGGTGGGGTGGGAGATTGACACTGGGGACAAAGGGGTAAGTCATGCGATCGCGATCGCATGACCTTAGCCCAATTTCCAAAAGCAGCATTTACATCCTTAGTGGGTGTAACATCAGGACGGCTAATCTCATCACCAAGGTAACTGGGATGCTCATGGGGCAAAACCGTTTGTTGCTGTTTTCTCTCCACAGATGGATTCTGCCAGCCAGCAGTAGAAAAGCGAATATCAACCAAAGGTGTTGGCAGCTTTTTATTCAACTTTAAAAGCAGAGATGTGCGACCAAAAGTCAGGTTTTGCGCCCAAGCAGCACTAGAAGTTGCTACCGACAAAACATCGCGCTGAATCGACAATGGTCGAGTATGTGCGGCAACTACTGGGCCAACAACTTCTGCCCAAAACATGAGCAGGCGTTGAAATGGTTGCTCCTGCCATTTAGCCTGCTTTTCCAGAACGCCTAAAATATCATTAATTGATTTCAACGACATCATTAAAAGTGCTGAGTGAGGAGTGAGGAGTGAGGAGTGAGGAGTTCTCCCTTGCTTCCCTCACTGCCCTATACTCTATTTCCAAGATAGACTTCCATGAACTATCGTTCACAACAAAGCTGAAAATCTCTCTTTTCTAGTCCCCAATGCCCAATGCCCAATGCCCAATACTTCTCTACGAGAGGCTGCGCCAACGGCAACGCTCAGTACAA
>NZ_JABXKM010000281.1 GCF_017115025.1 Nostoc sp. NOS(2021)
GATGAGGGGGATGAGGGGGATAAGGGAGAATTATTGAACAAGTTTCTTCCTTGTCTCTTACCACTGCCCAATGCCCAATGCCCCATTCCCCATTCCCGAATAATTAACGATCGCCAGAATCTGGGGTTACTTCCAAATTGCCACTGTCATTTGATGCTGGCACCCTCGACGGAGGTGGTTCAATTACCAACGAAGTCCCAGAGGAACCGTCTAAAATTAGTTGCTCTGAGCCTGCATCTACAGTTTTTGGATCTGGAAATACAAATCGTAACAAGGGAGGAGCTAAAAAGGTTGTCAAGATAACCATCATGATAATTGCTGCTCCTAATGGTTTCGAGAGAGCGCCACTGGCAGCGCCGACACCAGCAAACACTAACCCAACCTCGCCTCTAGGTATCATCCCTACACCGATCGCTAAACGGTTGATTTCCGGTTGACCAAACACGCTTAAACCTGTGATTACTTTACCGAGAATGGCTACAGTGATCAGGAAAGTTGCCATAATTAGACCTTCACGATTGTCGGGAATTGCTGGGTTTAATACTCCCAAATCGGTTTTTGCCCCAACAGTCACAAAGAAAATTGGCACTAACATATCGGCAATAGGAAAGACTTGCTTTTGCAGTTCTTTGCGCTTATCTGTCTCTTCTAGGACTAAACCCGCCGCAAAAGCTCCCAGAATTGCTTCTAAGTGGATGACGGCGGCAAGGTATGCCATAGCAAAGGCGAAGATGAATGCTGGTATTACCAGTCCCCCGCGGGTTTTGAGTTGATCAGCGATCGCTACAAAGGACTTATTGAAAACATTACCTAGTAGGATTGCTCCCAAAATAAAACCAGTGGCGCTGATGATCAAATAAATGACTTTGCTCACATCTACCACCCCATCTTTAGCTAGGCTGGCAACTACCGCTAAAACGATGATTCCCAGTACGTCGTCAATTACAGCAGCACCCAAAATAATCTGCCCTTCTTTAGAATTGAGTCGCCCCAATTCTGACAGCACTTTGGAAGTCATCCCAATACTAGTGGCAGTCAAAGCCGCCCCGGCAAAAATTGCGGGTACAGCATCGATACCAAACAAAGTCATCAGTCCCACAGTCCCAGCAGCAAAGGGTACTACTACCCCCACTACTGCGACGACGGTGGCTTGGATACCAACTGCCATTAAGTCTTTTAAATTCGACTCCAAGCCGATTTCAAACAGCAAGATGATCACACCCAATTCTGCCAAAACGGAAACGACCTCGGACTGCGCTGCAAACACGGCTGGAGTGGCTTCAGGGGTTAAACCAGCAGTGATTTCAAGGAAGGACATGATCAAAGAGCTAGAACTGTCTGTGCTGCCTTCTGGAAACACCAAAAGATGGAAAACAGAGATGCCAACTACCACACCACCTACAAGTTCTCCTAAGACGGGCGGCAAACCCACTTGGTTTGATAACTCTCCACCAACTTTGCTAGCGAGGTAAATGACTACTAAGCTTAGTAGCACTGCTGCGACTACCATTGAACTGTCTGCGGCTTGTGTTGCGCTGGCCAGCAGAGGAAAAGTGAAGCTGATTGGATCTAACAAATGCATGGGTTCTGTGAAAATCCTTCTCTTTGATTCTGACGCGTTTCTGAAAAACATCCATCTGTGGAGACGCAATTGGCAGCTTTTAAATCTTAATTTGTGCCATTTGTCAACTCAATCAAGTGCTGCCAGTAGACTTCCCCAACCGGGACTACAGACAGTCTCGGAAGTCGCAGCAAATCAAAATCTGTGAATTTATTGTCCTGTTTGATTTGGGCTAGGGTGGCGGGTTGGTTTACTTTTCGTAATGCCCGCACATCTACAACTGCTCGTTTACTGTCATTGAGTGCTGGATCGATATAGGGTTGACTAACTATCTCTGCTAAACCGATGATTTGCCGTTCTTTGCCTGTGTGATAAATTAACGCCAAGTCACCAAGAATCATGGTACGTATATGTTTCAACGCTAGGGAGTTGTTGACTCCATCCCAAACTGTACTGCCATCCCGTTCCAAATCGAAGTAAGAATAATTTTCCGGTTCAGTTTTCAGCAGCCAATACGCCACAACAAAATCTCCAAAAAGGCGAGTGTAATTTTTTTAGTTTCCAAAAATGTAACCATTTCAGCATTTGCCGATCGCAGTGTCAAAGTAAGAACATACAAATCGGATCTAGCGATCGCACTTAAGTTATGAAAAACTTGTGGTAGCCGTTGACTCTCAACGGCCACCAGAAGATTGTTACATACGTTTATCAAAAACATCTGTGGATACTTTGAGGAGTGCAAATCTTATGACTAGAGCCGCTTTACCCGGTTCTCAGTTTCCATCTGGAAACCTGTGGAAAATACTGCCTTTAGGAATGCTTTTATGTGCAACTTTTGTACTACCTGCATTCGCACAAGAAAAAGATAAATTGTGGCGAACCCTTAGTGTCAGTGGTCGCGGAGTCGAAACAACTCCTGCAACCCTGGCGCAAGTCAGTTTAGGAGTAGAAATTCAGGGGAAAACAGCACAGGAGGTACAGCAAGAAGCCGCCCGGAGGTCATCTGCTGTAGTTGCGTTCTTAAAGAGCCAAAATGTCGAAAAATTACAAACTACTGGTATCAGTCTCAACCCAGTTTACAGCTACACCAATAATGTGCAACGGATTACAGGCTATGCTGCCAATAACACCGTGAGTTTTAGAATTCCTACCGAGCAAGCTGGTACATTATTGGATGATGCAGTGAAAGCCGGTGCAACACAAATTAACGGCATTAGTTTTGTTGCGAATGATCAAGCGATCGCCTTAGCGCAAAAACAAGCATTAAAAGAAGCGACTCAAGACGCCCAGCAGCTTGCTGATGCTGTTTTCAGTGCCTTGGGTTTCAAATCCAAAGAAATAGTCAGCATTCAAGTTAATAATGCGACTCCACCTCGACCACCGATGTTTTTACGGGCTGAGGCTGCTAAGTCAGTTGATGCTTCCACCCCTGTTGTTGGTGGTGAACAGCAAGTAGAAGCATCGGTGACGTTGCAAATTAGTTATTAGTCATTGGTCATTGGTCATTAGTCATTTGTTAAGACTAATGCCCAATGCCAATTAAAAATGTTCAGAAGACGTATCTGCTGTACCGCCTTCTCCATCTCGCTTAGAGCCTAATAAATCTAGTTGGTCTACTCTAATAATTGGTGTAGACCGGTTTGCTCCTGTTTGGCGATCGCTCCATGTATCAAATTTCAAGGAACCTTTGATGCCAATTAGGCTTCCCTTATGCACATAATTACCTGCTACCTCAGCCGTCTTATCCCATAATTCCAGTGTGAACCAGTCAGGTTCATCACTGTTGCGCGATCGCCTTTTTACAGCTAGTGTCAATCTACACTTAACACTACCAGATTCAAAATATTTTATATCAGGCTCGCCGCCTACACGACCAACAAGGGTGACAACATTGATACTCATCTGCGTTACCTTTTAGTATAAGTGTACTGATTAATTCCGACTTTCATCATAGCGAATTGTGAAACACTTGAAAATAATGTGTTAAACAGTTAACAATATAGTTGAATTGAAAAATTATACATACTACTTGGAGAAACACATAAAAGTATACAGATATACTTAGTTAACCAGAGAATATCAAAAAATAGAGGACTGAGACATAGTAAATATTCCTGGGAATCATATAAAAATATAGTCTAGTTTACTCAACTCAGGATACAAACTTCATCAAATCCGGCACGATTAACTCTTACCGTTGTAGTCAAAAAGTATCGCACATAGGGGGCTTAGACACGCGTGGGTCTTTTTAGGAACTTTCGCACATCATGGGATATGGGTATCGACCTCGGTACCGCTAACACTCTGGTTTATGTATCTGGTAAAGGTATTGTACTGCAAGAGCCTTCTGTAGTTGCTATCGATGTCAACGAAAAGGTCGCACTAGCAGTAGGAGAAGAAGCCAAAAAAATGCTCGGTCGCACACCCGGAAATGTGATTGCCCTCCGCCCCTTGCGTGATGGTGTAATCGCTGATTTCGACATAGCCGAACTGATGCTGAAAAGCTTTATTCAGCGTGTAAATGAAGGCAGATCCCTAATCTTACCCCGGATTGTCATTGGTATTCCCAGTGGCGTCACAGGAGTAGAAAGGCGAGCTGTGATGGATGCAGCTCATCAAGCAGGAGCCAGAAAAGTCTATTTAATCGATGAACCGATAGCTGCGGCAATTGGTGCAGGACTACCTGTTGCCGAACCGACTGGCAATATGATCATCGACATTGGTGGTGGCACAACAGAAGTTGCGGTGCTAAGTCTTCAAGGTACGGTAATCAGCGAATCAGTACGCATTGCTGGAGATGAACTGACTGAAGCGATCATTCAGTATATTAAGAAAGTTCATAACTTAGTGATTGGTGAACGTACTGCCGAAGAAATCAAGATTCGGCTTGGTTCTGCTTATCCTACTAATGATGATAATGACGCGATGATGGAAGTCCGAGGCTTACACCTGCTTTCTGGTCTACCGCGAACTGTAACAATCAAAGCCCCAGAAATCCGTGAAAGCATGTTGGAACCACTATCAGTAATTATAGAAGCTGTGAAGCGGACACTGGAACGCACACCTCCAGAACTAGCAGCAGACATTATTGACAGAGGTATTATGTTAGCTGGTGGCGGTGCTTTGCTCAAAGGCATAGATACCCTGATTAGCCATGAAACAGGGATTATTACCCACATTGCTGCCGATCCTTTGTGCTGTGTTGTGCTGGGAACAGGTCGTGTGTTAGAAAACTTCAAACAGTTGGAACGAGTTGTCACCGAAAGCTCTCGCAATATGTAGCAAAAAAAAATATCATATTTGAGTGTTATTTGAGTTCTATTTGGGTTCTATATAAATAGAATCCAAGTAGAACTTAATTTGTATAAGTATACAAAGGTATATATGGTTACAATACGGCGTTGGTGGGATCGTAAAGGGTTACAAATCGGGTTGTTAGCTCTAGTAGTTGGTAGTGCTTGGATATTGCGACAGACTCAAGGTGATCTGGTGCTGGAGACATACCAGGCAATTACCCGTCCGTTAGAGATGTTGCAGCCCGGCCCAACTCCAGAAGAAGGTATTAGAGATGCCCGGATATTGGAATTGCAAACCCGTATAGTAGATTTGGAAAGTCAAAAGACAAAGCTACAAGATTTATTAGGCTATGTGGAAAAAGAGCCACTGGCATCACGGCCAATTCCAGCACGGGTGATAGGACGTAGTGCTGACCAGTGGTGGCAACAAGTTACCCTGAATCGCGGTGTAAATGCAGGGATTCAGGAAGGCTTTATAGTCAAGGCAGATGGCGGATTGGTGGGTCTGGTGGAGAGTGTAACTCCCAATACTAGCCGCGTGTTGTTAATCAGTGACCTCAAGAGTCAAGTAGGTGTATCAGTTAGCCGCACGGCAGCTAAAGGCGTTTTGCGAGGAGATTCTTCTACAGAAGCGGTGCTGGAGTTTTATGAAAAAGTCCCAAATGTCAAGGTAGGAGATTTAGTTTCCACATCTACTTATAGTCAGAAATTTCCATCTGGCTTGGCAGTAGGACGAATCAAGTCGCTGGATTTAAAGAAACTTCCCGCATCAGTGGCGAAAATTGAGCTTTTTCCGCCAATCCGGTCTCTCGATTGGGTAGCTGTTTATCCAAAGCCAGAAAACCAAGAGTTGGAAAATCAAGTGCCGGCAAATCAAGCGCCGCAAAAGTCTAAGTAAATTATTTGAGAAAATCCATAGAAAAATGAAGATTCCTGCATTTGGTCGCAGCAGGCAGAAAAAGCCAAAATCGTCAGAGCGAAAATCGAAATTCCAAATCCAGCCGCTTTCTCGTTGGCATCCCGGTATCCGTCAGCTGTTGGGTTGGATAGTGACGGTTGGATCTGTACTGTTATGTTTACTATTATTGCCAACCCGCTTGCCAGGTATGGAATTATTGGGAATTGGACCTAACTGGCTGTTAATTTGGGTGGTAGCTTGGAGTGTGAAGCGCCCAGTGTTTTCCGGGGCATTGGCAGGTATAGTTCTGGGGCTACTTCAAGATTCAATGACATCACCTAACCCTACTCATGCCCTCAGTTTAGGTATAGTGGGAATTTTAACTGGTCTGCTCCAAAAACAGCGTTTTATCGAAGAAGATTTTATTTCGATTGCTGTAATTGTCTTTGGTATGGCAGTTTTGGCAGAAACTATCTTTGGGTTGCAATTAACTTTGATCGGCAATGAGCGCAAAATCACAGATATTTGGACATATTACCAGCGTGTCGCCCTAGCTTCTGCCATTCTTAGTAGTTTGTGGGCACCTGTACTCTATTATCCCCTAAATCGTTGGTGGCAGAGGATGAAATTGTTAGAGCAATTAGCAAAGGGAGTTAGGAGTTAAGAAGGGGATAGGTTACAGGTGATAGTAAAGAAAATTATCCTCTGTACCCTGTATCCTGTACCCTAAATCTTTATGGAATTTGGGCAACCTCTAGCAATATGGATTCAAGCTACAGTGAATCAAACAACACCGTATCATGGTAGTTAGTAGCATTCATGTCTGATACTTTCTTTTTTGCCTTAAAAGAATATCAGGTAAGTCATCTCCTGATTTCCTGCTGGCAGAATGTGGAAGCTTTCACTGATTAACCTCGTTGGAGAACGCTGATGTCGAAGGAAAGAAAAAGTAATAAAGAAGCTAAAAAACCTAAAAAAGATCCTAAAGACAAAAAGGAGAAAAAAGAACCAAACAAATAGGACGATTTAGCTCTCACATTTAAGTCTTCCAAGACAACCTTAGCGTTAGGCAGGGTTAAGTTACGCGCTAGTCTCTTAGCGTGTTCATTCCTTTGACTTGTTACTCTTAAATGCTTGCGAGCATAAACACCACGCGCTTTTCTTCTACCAAATGACCCTTTTTTCTTTTTGTAAATTTTACGTTGAACCCGCTTGATATCTTTTTCGGACTTGCGTAGATATCGCGGGTTCTCTTCTCTGCGAGACGCTTCGCGAACATGGTTGCCATTGCTATCAGAGTAGAAATATTCTAAGCCAACATCAATACCTAAAAGTGGGAACTAAAAAGCGATTAAAAAATATACCAGTTTTGCATGACGAAATTAAGACGAAAAGAACCGTAGTGCTAACTCCTACGGCTTGGGAAAATATTAAAGTGGAATTTGCTAAACACGGAATTAGTGCTAGTGAATTAATAGAGGAATGGGGACGGCGAATAAATTCGCCCACGCCTAACCCCCATAAATAGAATTTAGTTGCTCTGCTCGGCGTGGATAACTCGGTCAAAAATTTATGAAGTCTTGCTACTTCTTAACGCACGAATCCCCATCTATAATCTTCGATTTAGATGGGGTGCATTCAAGTCTACATCTGATTATTTAGGTTGCCAGTGCGTGCGATGTCTACGACGGGCGTAGCTGCGGCAACTTATCAAGCAGGAATAAACTTCAACGAAACACCGTTCATGCAGTAGCGCTGGCCAGTGGGTGCAGGGCCGTCATCAAAAACATGACCGAGATGACCACCACAGCGACTACAATGTACTTCAGTTCTGGTCATAAACAAGGACTTATCTACAGTTAGAGCGATCGCACCTTCAATTGGATTAAAAAAGCTCGGCCAGCCAGTACCACTGTTAAATTTTGTATCAGATGTAAACAGTGGCTGTTCACACGCGGCACAAAAATAAGTGCCATTGTCGTATTCCTTATCCAACGGGCTGGTGTGAGGGCGTTCAGTCCCATGCTTACGCAATACACTAAACTGTTCTGGCGTTAAAATCGTGCGCCACTCTGACTCTGGTTTGGTAATTTCAAATCCACTCTGAGAAGTTGTCATCGCTTCTGACCCCCAATTGATATACCTTGATAACAATGCTGTGCCGACTATTACTGCACTAGCCTGTAAAAAATAGCGTTTGTCCATATATCTATTATTTTCTATTTTCCCCTTAACTGGCCAATCAACTCCAGTACGGGATTCACTACTTCATGACTATAATCAGCGATCGCCCTGAATTAGCCCTGATAATCTCATTAAAATTAGCTAAGAAATAACAAAATACTGCACGGGAATCCGATCAACTTCACCTGATTTTGGACAGTACACCTAGATGTGTGTTAGAGGTCGTGCATAGATTGTAGGGGAAGCAGGGGAGCAGGGGGAGAATTGATGCCCAATGCCCAATGCCCAATGCCCAATGCCCAATGCCCAATGCCCAATTTTTCCGATCGCCAGCTGATTGAACACGCCTTAATATACATTGGTTTGATAGGAATACCGTAGTTTTTTTTAAAACTTCTTGCTTGATTAAGTAGAATATGTGGTACTTTAAGAACTATAAACAAAACACGGTATTTCTATCGGTTTACCGTAGTTTAAAAGGACAGGACTCATGCAGCTACTATGGTTCATCCCAACCCACGGCGACGGACGTTACCTTGCAACTGCTACAGGTGGACGGGCAGTAAGCTTTCCTTATCTGCGGCAGATTGCCCAAGCGGTGGATGACCTTGGTTATACAGGGGCATTGCTGCCCACGGGACGTTCTTGCGAAGATGCTTGGATTGTCGCGTCAACGCTGGTATCACTGACGCGACAGATGCGTTTTTTGGTGGCGATTCGTCCCGGCTTGGTATCACCTGGGGTAGCAGCGCGGATGGCGGCGACTTTTGATCGCCTCTCTGGAGGACGTTTGCTGATTAATGTCGTGACAGGGGGCGATCCTGTGGAGTTGGCGGGAGATGGCTTGCATTTGGATCACGATCAGCGCTATGAATTAACAGATGAATTTTTGACAGTATGGCGAGCGATCGCTAGTGGTGGACAAGCCAATCTTCAGGGCGACTATCTCAACATTCAGGATGGTAAACTGCTGTTTCCACCCGTTCAGAAGCCATATCCGCCCTTGTGGTTTGGCGGTTCTTCTGCCGTTGCTCAAAAAATTGCTGCCAAGCATATAGATGTCTATCTAACTTGGGGCGAACCACCGGCGCAAGTAGCCGAGAAGATTGCATCAGTTCGCAGACTTGCTTTATCAGAAGGGCGAACTTTGCGGTTTGGGATTCGCCTACATGTGATTGTGCGCGAAACCGAGAGTGAAGCTTGGGATGCAGCGAATGACTTAATTCGGTATGTAGATGACGATGCGATCGCTAAAGCCCAAAAAGCTTATGCCCGGATGGACTCAGTTGGACAACGGCGGATGACTCAATTACACCACGGTAATCGTGAGGCATTAGAGATTAGCCCGAACCTGTGGGCGGGAGTCGGTTTGGTACGAGGTGGTGCGGGAACGGCCTTAGTAGGCGATCCCCAAACTGTTGCCGCCAGGATGTTGGAATACGCTGCTTTGGGTATTGAGTCCTTTATCCTCTCTGGCTATCCCCACCTAGAGGAAGCTTATCGAGTCGCAGAACTTCTATTTCCCCATTTGCCCTTAGAGAATCTGCCAGCAGTGGAGAAGCAACATGTTTTGAGTCCATTTGGCGAGATTGTGGCAAATGAAGATTTCCCTAAGCAGCAGCCTCAAGAAAGAGCAACCTCCATATCCTAGTAATTAAGAACTAGTAGATTACCAGTCATGTTGCACCAACAAATTGACCAAAAAATCTCAGAAAAAGAAGCGTGGGCATTGCGTCGTCAGTTGGGAATACCTAACAATAAACGCTTGTGGGTGCTAGCTTGCATGGACGAACGTTTACCTGTGGAGAAAGCATTAGGAATTGGTGAAGGAGATGCTCATATTTTCCGTAATGCCGGGGGGTTAGTTACAGATGATGCTATTCGGTCAGCGATGTTAACTACACAGTTTTTTGGCACAAAAGAAATCATCGTGATTAATCATACCGAATGTGGCATGATGACAGCATCAGGAGACTTTCTCAGTGAGGTATTGCGAAATCAAGGTATTGACGTGGATCAAGTGAGTGTCGATCCAGCTTTGCCAGAGTTGAAGCTACCAAAAGGCGTTTTTTCCAAATGGATCAAAACGTTTACCGATGTGGATGAAATCTGCACACAGCAGGTGGAATTGCTGCGTAATTCTCCTTTAATTCCCCAGGATGTAGTTATTCATGGCTACATCTGGGAAGTAGAGAGTATGAGCTTGCGCCGTCCCTACAAACGTCTGAGTGATCAGGTCAACACAGCATCAGCCATGAAGACCAAAACCACAAAACATACTGAACCCATTTTAGAAATTGGGAGTTTAATTGAATGACTCATATTCTAGCGATCGCTGGTAGTCCAACCCATCCATCTAGAACCTATGGTGTTGTCGAATACACTGCCAAGCTTTTACAACAAGAAGGCTTGCATGTAGACATTATTTCAGTTCGGGATTTGCCTGCTGAAGATTTAATTTTTGGACGATATGACAGCCCTGCTTTAGAACAGCCAAAAGCTTTATTAGCAAAGGCAGATGGTGTGATTATTGCCACCCCAATCTACAAAGCTGCTTACACAGGAGTGCTGAAAACATTTCTAGATTTGCTGCCACAAAAATCATTGACAGGTAAACCCGTGTTACCAATTGCCCTTGGTGGGACGATCGCTCATTTATTGGCAATTGAATATGCCCTGAAACCTGTGTTATCTGAATTAGGAGCGCGGCATATCCTAGCTACTATTTATGCGGTAGACAAACAAATTCAACGACAAGCTGATAACAGCGTCGTGTTAGATGAGGAAATTGAGCAAAGACTCAAAGACGTTCTCAAGGAATTTGTGAAAGCTGTAGAATATGATGCCGCAGCGCCTCAAGAATTGGTTCATGCCAATTAAATAATCAAGTTTATACCTCCGTTTGTTGTAGCAGATGAGTGAAAACTACCCATCTGCTACTTTTTTTTAAAAGTTAATCAGAGCAACTTAACAATTCAAAATTCTAACAACAGTAATTTTTTCTGAGCAAAAAGCACATGTGATTACTAGTGATGCCGAAGCGATCGCTAAGGAACTAGCAGATGAATCCCCTACAATCGCACTGTTTTGTCATTACTGGTGGTAAGAATCCGCTTTTTTGGTCAGGTTAGCCAGTAAATTAGATGTAGGGCATAAAAAATAAACTGAATCAAAGCGATGTCTAACGACAAGCCGCAAGGCGTGTGCGCTGCTTATTTTGCATCTATCGTCGGCGAAGAAAATGCTGTTTGCCTTTGGGAAAATATCGAACTCGGTCAGCAAAAACGTATCCAACGGGCTATAGCTTCTGGAAATTCACCCAGTTGTATTGTCTATCCTCGCACCCAACAACAGTTAGCCGCAGTCATCGCCACAGCTCACAGTCACAACTGGCGCGTCCTCCCCTGTGGTAGTAGCAGTAAACTCAGTTGGGGCGGTTTAGCTAAAGGCGTTGATGTCGTAATTAGTACAGAACGGATCAACCAACTAATTGAACACGCTGTTGGCGATTTCACTGTCACAGTAGAAGCTGGGATGAAATTCTCTGATCTCCAAGCACTTTTAGCAAAGTCGCGGCAATTTCTTGCCATTGACCCCACAGCCCCAGAGTCAGCAACCATTGGCGGTATTGTCGCCACAGGTGATACAGGTTCTCTGCGACAACGTTATGGTAGTGTGCGCGACCAGTTACTAGGTATTACCTTTATGCGTGCTGATGGACAAATAGCCAAAGCTGGGGGAAGAGTAGTTAAGAATGTTGCCGGATATGACTTGATGAAGTTGTTTACTGGGTCTTATGGCACATTGGGAGTTATTAGTCAAGTAACTTTTCGCCTGTATCCGCTACCAGAGGCATCAGGGACGGTGGTACTAACGGGTAGTGCTGAGGCTGTATCCCAAGCGGCTGATATCCTTCGAGGTTCGGCGTTAACACCAGTCCAAGCTGATTTACTATCAACTAAACTCGTGTCCAGCTTAGGTTTGGGTCAAGGACTGGGATTAATTGCCCGCTTCCAAAGTATTAGTGAGAGTGTTAAAGAACAGTCAAACCGAGTTTTGGAAGTTGGGCAGAAGTTGGGCTTAGATGGGGCAATTTTTGCAGATGGTGATGAAGTCAGTTTATGGCAGAGATTGCAAGAACGAAT
The DNA here is from genome assembly GCF_017115025.1 of Nostoc sp. NOS(2021). Taxonomy (GTDB): domain Bacteria; phylum Cyanobacteriota; class Cyanobacteriia; order Cyanobacteriales; family Nostocaceae; genus Nostoc. The sequence goes on from NZ_JABXKM010000281.1 coordinate 12,085, forward strand.
ACATACTACTGCCACAGAATCTGTAATTACCTGCAAAATAGGAGTGTTGCCTACTGCTGCTGTAGAGATTTTAACTCAGGTAGAGTTAGGTTTGATTCATATTAGTAGTGGTTTGGGTTTGTTACAATTAGAGGATAAAAATCAAGTTTTGAAAATCCGCGATCGCACTCAAGCTCATAAAGGTTTTTTAACAATTCTGGAAGCACCAATGGCGGTTAAAGAAGAAATAGATGTATGGGGTTACACGGGGAATGCTTTGCCGTTGATGCGCGGTATTAAGGAACAGTTTGATAGTAAGAATATTTTAAGTCCTGGCCGGTTTGTGGGTGGGATTTAATTTTAACGAACCGCAAAGGACGCAAAGGAAAGGCAGCGCGTTGCGGGGGTTCCCCCCGTTGTAGCGACTGCCGTCGCAAAGGAAGAGGGGAGAAGAATTAATTATGCAAGTTTCAGAAAATTCTGTTAATAATGTGGCTAGTTTAAAGAATTTGAAGGGGTTTGATGAGAATCATCCACCTGACCCAAAGTTGATTGATAGTTGTGTCCATTGTGGATTTTGTCTCTCGACTTGTCCTAGTTATCGAGTGTTGGGTAAGGAGATGGATTCTCCAAGAGGACGTATCTATTTAATGGATGCGATTAATGAGGGTGAAATTGCCCTGAATACGGCAACGGTAGAACATTTTGATTCTTGTTTGGGGTGTCTTGCTTGTGTAAGTACTTGTCCTTCTGGTGTGCAGTATGACAAATTAATTTCTGCAACTCGTCACCAAGTTGAACGGAATTATCCCCGCAGTTTACCAGACCAACTGTTTCGTCAACTGATATTTTCTCTGTTTCCCTATCCCAATCTTTTACGGATTTTATTAGTTCCCTTATTGGTTTATCAAAAGTTGGGGTTTGCAAAATTATTTCGCGCTACGGGTTTACTCAATAAAATATCGCCCCGTTTGGCAGCAATGGAATCAATTCTGCCAGAAATTACTCTCAAATCTTTTCAAGATAATTTCCCTACTGTTATTCCCGCCCAAGGTGAGAAGCGGTACCGAGTCGGGGTGATTTTGGGTTGCGTGCAACGGCTGTTTTTCTCCTCAGTGAATGAAGCAACGGTGCGGGTTTTAACGGCGAATGGTTGTGAAGTTGTGATTCCGAAATCTCAAGGTTGTTGTGCAGCGCTTCCCGAACACCAAGGACAAGCAGAACAGGCGAAAGCTTTAGCAAGGCAGATGATTGATAGTTTTGCTAATACTGATGTAGATTTCGTAATTATCAATGCTGCTGGTTGCGGTCATACTTTGAAGGAATATGGTCACATTTTAGAAAGTGACCCAGAATATCGGGAAAAAGCAAAGGATTTTGCAGCTAAAGTTAAAGATGCTCAAGAGTTTTTGGCAACTGTTGGCTTAACAGCGAAACTATCGCCACTGACTGATAAACCCTTGAATTTAGTTTATCAAGATGCTTGTCATTTATTGCATGGACAAAAGATTAGCGTGCAACCCCGTCAGGTATTGCGACAAATTCCAGGGGTGAAGTTGAGAGAACCAATAGACGCGGCTTTATGTTGTGGCAGCGCTGGGGTTTATAATATGTTGCAACCAGAAATTTCTGAAGAATTGGGTCAGCAGAAAGTGCAGAATTTGTTGAATACTGGTGCTGAGTTAATTGCTTCTGCTAATCCGGGGTGTACTTTGCAAATTACTAAACATTTGCAGTTGCAAGGTAAGAAGATTTCAGTTATTCACCCGATGGAGTTGTTAGATTATTCGATTCGCGGTGAAAAGTTGAAATTATAGACATTTTTTGTAGGATAGACATCTTGTCATTGATTTTAAAGCAAAGAGCCAAAGCTACGTTTTTAATCCTAGTTTTCACTCCCCTCCTCGCTTGCGGGGAGGGGTTGGGGGTGGGGTTCATCTGAATTCTGTTTAATTAAACAGACAAAAATAATCACTCAATCTGAAGAAGTTTTTCCGAAATAGCGGCTTTGTCGTCTGTATAATCACTGAAATGGGCAAGAGCGTCAGGCTGATTTCAGGTAATTTGTGATGAAACTAGATTTAGTTAGGTTTTTTCAGGCTTGCAACCCTAGCAAGACTCTGGTTGTAAGCAAACCGGAAGATAGACAATATTATATTGATTTCTCTAAAGTGCGTGGTGCCAAGATTATTGAGGAACTTGGGCGAACTATCACCCGCCTTTCACCTGAGCAACCCACTTGTCAATTATTTACCGGACATATCGGCTGTGGCAAATCCACTGAGTTACTGCGGCTGAAAGCAGAGTTAGAGCAGCAGGGATTTCATGTGGTTTTTTTTGAGTCTAGCCAAAGCCTGGATATGGCTGATATTGATGTTACAGATATATTATTGGCAGTTGCTCGTGAAGTTAGCCAAAGTCTTGAAGCAATAAAAATTAGTCTCAAGCCAGGATACTTTCAAACTCTGTTTACTGAACTTGCTGAATTTTTGCAAACGCCGATAGAACTTGGGGGAGAGTTATCTGTAGGTATTGCCAAGATTACTGCCAAAACGAAAGATAGTCCCAAACTTCGCGGACAGTTACGGCAATATTTAGAACCGCGCACCAATGGCATTTTAGAATCAATTAACAAAGAATTGCTCAAGCCTGCTATAGAAAAACTCAAGCAGCAAGGTAAAAAAGGACTGGTGGTAATTGTCGATAATCTCGACAGAGTGGATAATTCTCAAAAACCTTCCGGTCATTACCAGCCAGAATATCTTTTTGTCGAACGCGGTGAACAGTTAAACCAGCTAAATTGTCATGTTGTTTATACTATTCCCCTAGTGTTGATTTTTTCCAACGCTTTAGGAAGGTTAACAAATCGCTTTGGGGTAGACCCCAAGGTTTTGCCGATGGTTCCTGTGCAATTACAAGATGGTTCGCAATTCTCACAGGGAATTGTACTGCTGCAACAGATGGTTATGACCAGGGCTTTTCCTGGTGTCAGTTGGGAACAAAGTCAGAATTTAATTACTGAGGTTTTTGATAGTCCTGATACTTTAGAAAGGCTGTGCTTAGTTAGCGGTGGTCATTTGCGTAACTTGTTGATGTTATTATTTCGCTGTCTTCAGCAAGAAGACCCACCTTTGTCGCGGGAGTGTGTAAATAGGGTGATTAAACAACGCCGCAATGAGCTAACTTTGGCAATTACGCCCGATGAATGGGAATTACTGCGTGAGGTGGCGCAAGAAAAAAACTTGAGAGGTCATGAAAGATACGAACTTTTGCTCCGCAGTATGTTTGTATTTGAATACCGAAATGAGGATGGTTCGTGGTTTGATATCAATCCGATTTTGGCAGAAGCTAAGGAATTTAGGTTATAAATCGGCTGTAGAGGCGTAGAGTTGTACGCTCTTATATCAGGTATTTTGTAAAATGGCACGACGTTAGCGGTGTCAGCAATTACGGGAGCCATATCAACAAGTGCGGGAGCTATATCAGCAATTACGGGAGCCATATCAGCAATTGCGGGAGCTATATCAGCAATTACGGGAGCTATATCAGCAAGTGCGGGAGCCATATCAACAAGTGCGGGAGCTATATCAGCAATTACGGGAGCCATATCAGCAATTGCGGGAGCTATATCAGCAATTACGGGAGCTATATCAGCAAGTGCGGGAGCCATATCAACAAGTGCGGGAGCTATATCAGCAATTACGGGAGCCATATCAACAAGTGCGGGAGCTATATCAACAAGTGCGGGAGCTATATCAGCAATTACGGGAGCCATATCAACAAATGCGGGAGCCATATCAACAAGTGCGGGAGCCGTGTCAGTGTTACGCTAACGCGATAACGCACCTTACTGGCTACTAGGTGTAGGTTGGGTTGAGGAACGAAACCCAACATTATAGCGGTTCTCGCT
>NZ_JABXKM010000030.1 GCF_017115025.1 Nostoc sp. NOS(2021)
GTCTCCCCCCAATCCCTACTCCCCAAAAATAACTCTATAAATTACTGGACAAACATAAATAAATAATTTATATTATTAGATTGTGACCAAACACGCAAATTAGTTGACCTTTTTACTGTCATTCTGAGGTAGTGTTAGCATCAAAAGCTGATGACTTAATCCAAATAGGATAATCTAACTCAGATTGATCATAGACTGGTAAACTAAGAAAGCTTTCAGGTCAACATTGGATCTTATGGACGAACAACCAAAGTTAATCCTAAGCTCCAGAGTACATTTACTCCTATGCCTCTGAAAAAGCAGGCAAAATCTTAAACAATAGTTTAAGGTGTTTAAGGAAGTAAAAACTGAGCAGCAATGTTGGTTTCATGGCATTACGTCAGTCTCAGTTAACGGATACTGGGCGGTAAAAACCGCTTAAGTCCAACTGCAACAGGGCAGTAGCCAATCTCCGGGAAGCCGCCCTTCGGGCGTGTACAAATCGGAAAACCCGCCGACAGCGCTGCCTCCAGAAAGTGCCAGAGCAATTGCTTGGACGAAAGCATTGCTGCACACAGCTTTAAGCTGTAGCGCCTTGCATTGATTCCAGAAGTTACTCCTTCCCAATGGGAAGGGACTTGTGGCTGTTCTGGTGATCTAGTGAGTGAAGCTAAACAGATTCACCAAGCAGTACGGACACGGTTTGTTGTGTCCCAAAGCATTTGGAGTGGTTTATATAAGCCATTCCAAGTTTCGCAGGCTAACCCAGCCTAAACTGATGCGTACAAAGCGTGTCCTCTAGAGTCCAATTCCAAGGTCAGCAAGTAGAAAGGAGAACCAGTTACTGTGTCTGTAGGTATTCTCGGCACCAAGCTGGGCATGACCCAAATATTTGACGAAGCAGGAGTAGCTATTCCTGTGACTGTCATTCAAGCAGGGCCATGCACTGTTACACAAGTTAAAACGAAACAAACCGACGGTTACTTTGCCATTCAAGTTGGTTATGGCGAAGTCAAACCAAAGGCACTAAACAGACCACTGCTAGGTCATTTGGCTAAATCATCTGCCCCAGCATTGCGTCACTTAAATGAATATCACACCGATAGCTCTAGTGATTATGCTTTAGGTCAACAGATTAAAGCAGATATTTTTAGCGCAGGTCAAATTGTCGATGTCGTCGGTACAAGCATCGGTCGCGGCTTTGCGGGTAACCAGAAGCGCAACAACTTTGGTCGTGGGCCCATGTCACACGGTTCCAAAAACCACAGAGCACCCGGTTCTATTGGTGCTGGTACAACACCAGGTCGTGTCTATCCAGGTAAGCGGATGGCAGGGCGTTTAGGTGGGAAACGCATCACAATCCGCAAGCTGACCATAGTGCGAGTTGACCCAGAACGGAACTTATTACTAATTAAGGGAGCCATTCCTGGTAAACCGGGTGCTTTAGTGAGTGTTGTGCCTGCAAAAATAGTGGGATAGTCAAAAGTCATTAGTTAAAAGTCATTAGTCAGTAGTCATTGGCTAAGGACAAATAGCAAAAGACCAATGACAAATGATGCCACGTGCTTTACTTGAGGAGACCCCAGACGTTCTCTACGAGACGCTGCGCGAACGCAGACTCGCTCTAAGCGAAGCTATGCCGAAGGCGTTGCCTCTCGAAGAGAAGGCTTTACGCTCCGCTATCGCCCTTGGCGTCTCACCTTGAGAAAAGATCGCAGTGGCTCACAAATGACAAAGGACAGATAACAAAGATGGTTGAAAGCGTAGTTAAAAATTGGCAAGGAGAACAGGTCGGTGAGACGACCTTCGAGTTGCGCGTTGCCAAGGAACAAACAGCGTCTCATATTGTACACCGCGCCTTAGTACGGCAATTGACCAATGCTCGTCAAGGAAACGCCAGTACAAAAACTCGTGCTGAAGTCAGAGGCGGTGGTCGTAAACCTTGGCGACAAAAAGGTACTGGTCGCGCTCGTGCCGGGTCTATTCGTTCACCACTATGGCGTGGTGGTGGTGTGATTTTTGGGCCAAAGCCTAGAGACTTCAACCTCAAATTGAACCGCAAAGAGCGACGTCTGGCACTGCGGACAGCATTTGTAGGTCGCATTGACGATTTGATTGTAGTAGAAGAATTTAGCACCGAGCTATCTCGCCCGAAGACTAAAGAATTAGTGGCAGCACTTGCCCGTTGGGGAGTAGTACCAGAAAGCAAGTCATTGTTAATTTTGTCTGAGATTGCGGATACAGATAACGTTTATTTGTCAGCCCGCAACATTGAAAATTTAAAACTAATTGCAGCCGACCAGCTAAATGTTTTTGATTTACTGCACGCTGACAAGATTGTAGTTACGGCATCAGCCCTAGAAAAAATTCAGGAGGTCTACAGTGCCTAGCTTTGACCCCCGCGACCTTGCCGACTTAGTGCGTCGCCCAATCGTCACCGAGAAAGCGACCATCTTGATGGAGCAGAATAAGTACACCTTTGAAGTAATTCCAAAGGCATCTAAGCCAGAAATCAAGGCTGCGATCGAAGACTTGTTTCAGGTCAAGGTTGTAAAAGTCAACACCATCCTACCACCGCGTAAAAAGCGGCGCGTTGGTAAATTTATTGGTTATAAACCCCAATATAAGCGAGCCATTGTCACCGTCGCACCTGGGGATGAAGACAAGATTAGACAAGTTCTATTCCCAGAAGTCTAGGAATTTTAGATTTTAGATTTTAGATTTTAGATTGAGCAGTTTACTCAATAAGTCCTAAAGATGGTCGCAATTAGTTAAACACTCATTAAATCCAAAATCCAAAATTCAAAATCCAAAATTAAGTAAATCCAAAATCCAAAATCCAAAATAGATTATGGGTACTCGTTCTTATCGCCCTTATACCCCCAGCACTCGCCAAGTTACAATCTCTGACTTTGCGGAAATTACCAAAACCGAGCCAGAGAAATCCCTAACAACCTCGAAGCATCGCGCCAAAGGTCGGAACAATCACGGGCGGATTACTAGTCGTCGCCGGGGTGGCGGACACAAACAGCTTTACCGGATCATCGATTTTAAAAGGGATAAACATAATATTCCTGCCAAAGTCGCAGCGATTGAATACGATCCTAACCGCAATGCCCGAATTGCCCTTTTGTATTACCAAGACGGCGAAAAACGGTACATCCTCCACCCCAACGGGTTGAAAGTTGGAACAATAGTTATTGCTGGGCCTGAGGCTCCCTTTGAAGATGGTAATGCCTTACCGCTCTGGAAGATTCCCTTAGGTACTAGTGTTCACAACGTAGAATTGACTCCTGGTAAAGGTGGTCAAATCGTGCGTGCTGCTGGTGCTAGCGCCCAAGTAGTGGCAAAAGAAGGTAATTATGTAACTCTCAAGTTGCCTTCAGGAGAAGTCCGCTTGATTCGACGCGAGTCCTACGCCACCATTGGGCAAGTAGGCAACACCGATGCGAGAAACCTGAGTGCAGGTAAAGCCGGACGAAATCGCTGGAAAGGTCGCCGTCCTAAGGTTAGAGGTAGCGTCATGAACCCCGTTGATCACCCACATGGAGGTGGTGAAGGTAGGGCACCTATCGGTAGATCTGGGCCTGTTACACCTTGGGGTAAACCCACATTGGGTGCGAAGACACGCAATCGCAAGAAACTTAGCAGCAAATTGATTGTACGTCGTCGCCGTAAGTCTTCTAAACGCGGTCGCGGTGGTCGTGAATCATAGAATTTTGGATTTTAGATTGGGGTCTACTTGTGAACATTGAAAATTTGTGAAACTCGATTAAGACACCTAATTATCCAAAATCGGAAATTCTAAATCCCAAATCCCAAATCCTAAATCCAAAATTGAACTATGGGTCGTTCTCTAAAAAAAGGTCCTTTCGTTGCGGATCATCTCCTAAAGAAAATTGAAAAGCTCAACGACAATAACAGAAAAGAAGTTATTAAAACTTGGTCACGAGCTTCGACGATTTTGCCCCTAATGGTAGGTCATACCATAGCTGTTCACAACGGACGCCAACACGTTCCAGTTTTTGTAAATGAACAGATGGTAGGACACAAGTTGGGGGAATTTGCCCCGACACGCACCTACAGGGGTCATGGAAAAAGCGATAAAAAAGCAGGTAGGTAGTTATTAGTCATGAAGTCATTAGTCATTAGCTAAAGACAAGTGACAAATGATGAGTGGCAAATGACAAAATTGGAGAAAATTATGGCTAATGATACTACTGAAGTAAAGGCGATCGCTCGTTTTATCCGCATCTCGGCCTACAAAGTGCGTCGGGTACTCGATCAAATCCGGGGGCGATCGTACCGAGAAGCGCTAATCATCCTAGAATTCATGCCCTATCGTGCCACTGAACCCATATTGAAGGTTCTCAGAAGCGCTGCTGCTAATGCCGAACACAATGCTGGGTTAGATCGGACTCAACTAGTGATTACTCAGGCTTATGCCGATCAAGGACCGCCGTTGAAGCGGTTCCAGCCAAGGGCGCAAGGTCGAGCTTACCAAATTCGCAAGCCGACGTGTCATATTACTGTGGCTGTTGCAGCCGCCCCAGAAAAATAAGCTTTTTTTACACGAATAAATTGCGTAAAGTAAGAAATTTTAGAGGAAGTATTCGTGGGACAGAAGATTCATCCAGTTGGTTTTCGCCTGGGTATTACACATGAACATCAATCCCGTTGGTTTGCTGTTCCTCATCGCTATCCAGAACTTTTACAAGAAGACTACAAACTGCGTCAATACATAGAACAAAAGCTGGGTAGACTCGCTCAAAACAACGCCGGAATTTCCGAGGTGCGGATTGAGCGGAAAGCTGACCAAATCGACTTAGAAGTACGCACAGCTAGACCAGGTGTAGTAGTAGGTCGTGGTGGGCAAGGCATCGAATCCTTACGTACCGGACTCCAAGGACTGTTGGGTAGTAATCGCCAAATTCGCATTAACGTAGTTGAAGTTCAACGAGTTGATGCTGATGCCTACCTAATTGCCGAATACATTGCTCAACAATTGGAACGTCGGGTTTCCTTTCGGCGGGTAGTGCGACAATCGATTCAGCGTGCCCAACGCGCTGGTGTCCAAGGTATTAAAATCCAAGTCAGCGGTCGGCTCAACGGTGCGGAAATTGCCCGGACAGAGTGGACTCGTGAAGGTAGAGTACCTTTACATACCTTACGGGCTGATATTGACTACTCTTATTGCACAGCAAAAACTGTTTACGGCATTTTGGGTATCAAAGTATGGGTGTTTAAAGGAGAAATTATTCCTGGACAGGAAGAAACCCCCCTACCACCCGCAAGCCGCGATCCCCGCGATCGCGGTGATCGCGATCGTGAACCCCGTCGCCGTCAACAACAACGTCGTCGCCAGCAATTTGAAGACCGCTCAAATGAAGGATAAATCGTGATTAGTCATTAGTCATTAGTCATTAGTAAATGGCAGATGACAAATGACAAATGACAAATGACAAATGACAAGTGACAAACCATGTTAAGCCCTAGAAGAACTAAATTCCGCAAACAACAGCGCGGACGGATGGAGGGACTAGCCACCCGTGGCAGCACCCTGAACTTCGGTGATTTTGCACTCCAAGCGCAAGAACCTGCTTGGATTACCTCGCGTCAAATCGAGGCTTCTCGTCGGGCAATGACCCGTTATATTCGTCGGGGTGGACAAATCTGGATTCGGATTTTCCCTGATAAACCTGTAACCATGCGTCCTGCTGAAACCCGGATGGGTTCCGGTAAAGGTAATCCAGAGTTTTGGGTAGCGGTAGTCAAGCCAGGGCGAATTTTGTTTGAAATCGGTGGAGTTACTGAAGAAATCGCCCGTGAAGCGATGCGCTTGGCTTCATTTAAACTGCCTATAAAAACCAAGTTTATTGTGCGCCCTCAACCACAGGAGCAGGAGTAGGTTATGCCTCTTCCCAAAATTTCAGAAGCTAGAGAATTAAGTGACGATAAACTCTCTGATGAAATTGTCGCGATCAAAAGACAACTATTTCAGTTGCGCTTGCAAAAAGCCACCAGACAATTAGAAAAGCCCCACCAGTTCCGACAAATGCGCCACCGCCTAGCCCAATTGCTGACGCTAGAAACAGAACGCAAACGGGCAGCAAATCAATCGGCTAAAGAAAAAAAGTAGGAGATTATGGCAGTCAAAGAACGAGTTGGCTTGGTAGTGAGCGATAAAATGCAAAAAACTGTGGTAGTCGCCATAGAAAACCGCGCTCCTCACCCCAAGTACGGCAAGATTGTAGTTAACACCCAACGATATAAAGTTCACGACGAAGAAAATAAGTGTAAAGTAGGCGATCGCGTTCGCATTCAGGAAACTAGACCCCTGAGTAAAACCAAGCGCTGGAAAATCACAGAAGTCCTGAACGTCAAGCCTACTTAAACCTCATCAGTTGTTAGTTTTCTAACAACATTACAAGGGAGACCAATCGTGATTCAACCCCAGACTTACTTGAATGTCGCAGATAATAGCGGCGCCCGCAAACTAATGTGCATCCGCATTTTAGGCGGAGGCAACCGTCGTTATGGTTTTATAGGCGATAAAATTATCGCAGTTGTCAAAGATGCTACACCCAACATGGCTGTAAAAAAGTCTGATGTTGTGGAAGCAGTAATTGTCCGAACTCGGAAAGCTGTAAGTCGTGACAGCGGCATGAGCATTCGCTTTGATGATAACGCCGCTGTGATCATCAACAAAGACGGTAATCCCAGAGGCACACGGGTTTTTGGCCCAGTTGCACGGGAACTGCGCGATAAAAACTTTACTAAAATTGTTTCTCTGGCTCCGGAGGTGCTTTAATGGCAACCAAACAGGGTACGCCCAAAGTATTCCACAAAATGCACGTCAAAACTGGCGACACCGTACAAGTGATTGCTGGCAAAGACAAAGGAAAAGTCGGCGAAATTACTCAGGCACTTCCCCAACTGAGTAAAGTTATCGTCAAAGGTGTCAACATTAAAACCAAGCACGTCAAACCCCAGCAAGAAGGGGAATCAGGGCGGATTATTACCCAAGAATTCCCGATTCATAGCTCCAACGTGATGCTTTATTCCACCAAGCAAAACGTTGCCAGTCGTGTCTGTTATACCTTTACGTCAGAAGGCAAAAAAGTCAGAAAACTCAAGAAAACTGGCGAGATTCTGGATAAATAGTCATTAGTCATTAGTCATTGGTCATTAGTTATTAGTAAAAAGACAAATAACAAAGGACAAAGGACAAAGGACAATAAAAGTTCCCTGACCAAGCCCAGGGATATCAGGACAAAAAACTATGGCGACAACAAGACTCAAAAGCTTATATCAAGAGACAATCGTCCCCAAACTGATCAATCAGTTTCAATATACCAACGTTCATCAAGTACCGAAGTTGGTAAAGGTTACTATTAACCGAGGTTTGGGTGAAGCAGCTCAAAATGCGAAGTCACTAGAGGCATCGATCAACGAAATTGCCTTGGTAACAGGTCAAAAACCAGTGGTGACACGGGCGAAAAAGGCGATCGCTGGCTTTAAAATTCGTCAAGGGATGCCTGTGGGGATCATGGTTACCCTCAGAGCCGAACGGATGTATGCCTTTTTCGACCGACTCGTTAGCCTGTCACTACCCAGAATTCGAGATTTTCGTGGCGTTAGCCCTAAAAGCTTTGACGGACGCGGTAATTATACTTTGGGTGTGAGAGAACAGCTAATTTTTCCAGAAGTCGAGTACGACAGCATCGATCAAGTGCGTGGGATGGATATTTCCATCATCACCACAGCAAAAAACGACGAAGAGGGTCGCGCCTTACTTAAAGAATTAGGAATGCCCTTTCGCGATCAATAAGTTCATCAATAGAGGGAACGATGGCGGCTAACGACACAATTGCAGATATGCTGACGCGCATCCGCAATGCCAACCTGGCGCGGCATCAAACTACACAAGTGCCAGCTACAAAAATGACCCGGAGTATTGCCAAAGTACTACGGGAGGAAGGCTTTATTGCTGAAATAGAAGAAGCAGAAGAAGGGGTAAAACACAATCTGGTGATTTCCCTAAAATACAAGGGTAAAAATCGTCAGCCACTGATCACCGCCTTAAAGCGAGTGAGTAAGCCTGGCTTGCGTGTTTACTCCAATCGAAAAGAATTACCAAGAGTACTAGGCGGCATTGGCATTGCCATTATTTCTACATCCAGTGGCATTATGACTGACCGCGAAGCGCGGCGTCAGAACTTGGGTGGGGAAGTGCTTTGTTACGTTTGGTAGTCATTGGTCATTAGTCATTTGTCATTAGTCATTAGTGAAAGGCAAAGGGCAAAGGACAAAGGACAAATAACAAAGGACAAAAGTCATGTCTCGTATTGGTAAACGTCCAATTACTATTCCCGCCAAAGTCCAAGTGGCGATCGATGGTGCGAATGTTGTGGTGAAAGGCCCGAAAGGAGAACTTTCTCGCACTCTCACAGCTAATGTCTCAGTCTCTCAAGAGGGAGAAATATTACACGTAACCCGTCGGGATGAAACTCGTACTTCAAAGCAACTGCACGGCTTGAGCCGCACTTTAGTTGCCAACATGGTCGAGGGAGTTTCTCAAGGTTTTCAGCGCCGTTTGGAAATTCAAGGTGTTGGTTACAGGGCACAACTTCAAGGGCGTAACCTAGTTTTAAACATGGGTTACAGCCATCAGGTGCAAATTGTTCCCCCAGATGGAATTCAGTTTGCAGTAGAAGGAACCACTAACGTCATTGTCAGCGGCTATGACAAAGAAATCGTCGGCAACACAGCCGCCAAAATTCGTGCCGTTCGTCCACCAGAACCTTACAAAGGTAAAGGCATTCGCTATGCCGGTGAAGTGGTCAGACGGAAAGCTGGTAAGACTGGTAAGGGTGGTAAGAAGTAGAAATGAAACTTACTCGTAGAGAATCAAAAAACCGTCGTCATCGACGCGTTCGGGGCAAAGTTATTGGCTCCCCAGAACGTCCGCGTTTAGCGGTGTTTCGTTCTAATGAGCATATTTATGCCCAGATAATTGATGATACTCAGCATCAAACCATAGTGGCAGCATCGACTGTAGAACCAGAGTTGAAATCTAGTTTAGCGTCATGTGCAAACCGCGACGCATCGGTGCAAGTTGGGAAATTGATCGCAGTGCGATCGCTAGAAAAAGGCATCACCAAAGTAGTCTTTGATCGCGGTGGTAACTTATATCATGGTCGTGTCAAAGCACTAGCTGATGCAGCACGCGAAGCTGGTTTAGATTTCTAAAGTCATTAGTCATTAGTCATTGGTCATTAGTTATTGGACAAATGACAAAAGACAAATGACAACTGACAAATGACAACTGACAAATGACGTTAAAAGAGCATAAATTATGGCAACAGAGCGTAAAAGTAGAACAAAGCGTGCCAAAAAAGAAGAAACCACTTGGCAAGAGCGGGTTATCCAAATCCGCCGCGTGAGTAAGGTGGTTAAAGGTGGTAAAAAACTCAGTTTCCGAGCGATCGTTGTCGTTGGTAACGAACGCGGTCAAGTTGGTGTCGGAGTAGGCAAAGCCTCAGATGTAATTGGCGCGGTCAAAAAAGGCGTGGCCGACGGCAAAAAACACCTGATTGATATCCCAATCACTAAATCCAACTCTATCCCCCATCCCATTGATGGTGTCGGTGGCGGTGCAAAAGTGATTATGCGTCCAGCCTCACCTGGTACTGGGGTAATTGCTGGTGGTGCTGTGCGAACTGTGTTGGAATTGGCAGGAGTTCGTAACGTCTTAGCCAAGCAACTTGGCTCTAACAATCCACTCAATAATGCTAGAGCCGCAGTTAACGCCTTATCTACACTGCGTACCCTTTCTGAGGTCGCCGAAGATCGCGGTATTCCTATTCAAAATCTCTACATCTAATTTAGTCATTAGTCATTGGTCATTAGTCATTAGTGAATAACAAAGGACAAATGACAAATGACAAAGCGCAAAGTCCGAGCGGAGGTTTCCGACCATTGGAACTTTGTAAGAGACGACAAATGACAAAGCGCAAAGTCCGATCGGAACTTTGTAAGAGACGACAAATGAGAACTTGATAACTTATGAGACTCCATGATGTTAAGCCGCAAAAAGGCTCAAAGAAACGCAAGAAGCGTGTAGCCAGAGGTATTTCTGCAGGTCAAGGTGCTAGTGCTGGTCTAGGTATGCGGGGTCAAAAATCTCGTTCTGGTAGTGGTACCCGACCAGGTTTTGAAGGTGGTCAACAGCCATTGTACCGCCGCTTACCTAAGCTGAAGGGCTTTCCGATTGTTAATCAGAAGATTTACACTACGATTAATGTAGAGAAGCTAGCCTCCCTTCCCGCTAATACGGAAGTAACTTTGATTTCCTTGAAAGCAGCAGGTATCCTGACTGCTGTCAAGGGGCCATTGAAAATTTTAGGGAATGGGGAATTGAGTACTCCGCTCAAGGTACAAGCGGCAGCTTTCACAGGTACAGCTCGTAGCAAAATTGAGGCAGCTGGGGGGAGTTGTGAAGTCTTATGAGTGAGCCGGAACAGCGCACTTAAATGCAAGCCAACTCGCTGTCAGCGCCTGGTTCACTATAAAGGTAGCACTCTATGATCAGTCGAGATAAAGCCCCAACGGCTCAAGAAACTTTTATGCAGATGGCACAGGCAGCCGGGCTGAGAGGTAGGCTGCTTGTCACCGTCGGTATTTTAATTTTAGTTCGCCTGGGCATCTTCTTGCCCGTACCAGGGATTGATAGACCGAGATTTGCCGAAGCCATATCAGGCAGTAATTCCATATTCGGCTTATTGGATATATTTTCCGGGCGAGGACTTTCGACTTTGGGAGTCTTTGCTTTAGGGATTTTGCCCTTCATTAATGCGTCTATTATCATCCAATTGCTCACCGCTGCGATTCCATCTTTAGAAAATTTACAGAAAAATGAAGGCGAAGCGGGGCGGCGGAAAATATCGCAAATTACCCGCTATGTCACTGTATGTTGGGCGATTCTTCAAAGTACAGCTTTTTCGGCATTATTTCTCCAGCAATTTGCCTTAAAGCCTGGCCCCATCTTTGTAGCTGAAACCGCGATCGCTCTGACTGCTGGTTCTATGTTCGTCATGTGGACATCAGAACTAATTACAGAACGTGGTATTGGAAATGGAGCATCATTGTTGATTTTTGTCAACATTGTCGCGTCATTACCAAAAGCTTTAGGCGATACTATCGATTTGGTGCAAGTCGGCGGTCGGGAAACAGTGGGTCGCGTGATAGTACTGATCTTAGTTTTCCTGGCAACCATTGTTGGTATTGTGGTTGTGCAAGAAGGAATGCGCCGCATCCCGATTATTTCGGCTCGTCGCCAAGTAGGTCGTCGAGTTTTGGCAGAGCAACGTAGCTTTTTACCCTTGCGGCTAAATCAAGGCGGCGTAATGCCAATTATTTTTGCTGCGGCCATCCTCAGTTTGCCACTGCTGATTGCCAATTTCGCCAAGAATGCCGAATTGGCAAATATAATTAACACTTATCTGAGTCCAAGCGGTTCTGGCTCTTGGGTCTATGCCTTGGTATACATGATTTCCATCATTTTCTTCAGCTACTTCTATTCTTCGTTGATTCTCAACCCAGTAGATGTAGCGCAGAACTTGAAAAAAATGGGTTCTAGTATTCCTGGCATTCGTCCCGGTAAGGCAACTAGTGAGTATATTGAGCGCGTATCAAACCGACTCACTTTTTTGGGTGCGATCTTTTTGGGACTGGTTGCTATTATCCCAACCGGAGTGGAAAGAGCTTTAGGAGTACCCACCTTTAAAGGATTGGGTGCTACCTCTTTGTTAATTCTAGTTGGTGTGGCGATTGATACGGCAAGACAGATACAAACTTACGTGATCTCTCAGCGTTATGAAGGAATGGTGAAACAATAGTGACGCGACTAATCTTCTTGGGACCACCTGGAGCTGGTAAAGGAACACAAGCTCAAACCTTGGCTGAACACTTGAATATTCCCCATGTTTCTACAGGTGAAATATTAAGGCAAGCCATGAAAGAGCAAACTCTTTTGGGAATCAAGGCTCAAAACTATGTAAATAGCGGTGAGTTAGTACCCGATCAGCTAGTGCAGGACTTGGTACAGGAGCGCCTTAGCCAACCAGATGCAGGAAATGGTTGGATTCTGGATGGTTTTCCCCGCAAAGTGACGCAAGCGACTTTTCTAGAAGAATTGCTGGAAACAATACATCAGAGTGGCGAAAGGGTAGTCAATCTAGATGCACCAGATGAAGTTGTGATCGCACGTTTGCTAGCTAGAGGACGAAAAGATGATACCGAAGAGGTGATTCGTCGTCGGTTAGAAGTGTACCGCTCTGAAACTGCACCTTTAATTGATTATTATCACGATCGCCAAAAACTTTTAACAGTAAATGGCAATCAGTCCCAAGAAGATGTCACTGGTGAATTGCAAAAGGTAATTGATTCCTGAAAAAGAGGGGGAGTAGGGAATTCACCACTCACTACTCCCCACTCCCTCTGCCAAGAAGAAGATCAATTTTAGCTAAGATATATTAATAAACTGTTGATATATTTCTTAAAATGTGTTTCTTTGCAGATGAAGCGCTGCAACTGAACACGAAATTGTTGAGTTGAGGAAAAAACAAATTGTCTAAACAAGATTTGATTGAAATGGAAGGCACGGTTACAGAGTCCTTGCCCAATGCGATGTTTCGCGTTGACTTGGACAATGGCTTTAATGTGCTGGCACACATTTCCGGTAAGATTCGCCGAAATTATATCAAGATTTTGCCCGGCGATCGCGTCAAGGTGGAGTTAACTCCCTACGACTTGACCAAAGGCAGAATTACCTATCGACTACGAAAGAAGTAACTATATGTAGAGAATCTTACCATAAAACCATTTTTTTGACTGTTTGCTAGTCATTGAACTGGATTAATTTCCCTAGAAATGCTATAATTTTATATTTGGAGTCAAAGAATAAAAGGCATGAAAGTTAGAGCCTCAGTCAAGAAAATCTGTGAAAAGTGTAACGTGATCAAACGTCGTGGTCGCGTCATGGTGATCTGCGTGAACCCCAAGCACAAGCAACGTCAAGGATAACGCTCTTACCAACAGAGTGAGTTGTAACACGCATATGATCATTAAAACGAAAAGACGCGACTAATCACGTTTTTCCAACCAACAGTAATTGCGAGAACAATAGGGAGAGTTCATTGTGGCACGTATTGCCGGAGTAGACCTTCCACGCGATAAGCGCGTCGAGATCGGTCTGACTTACATCTACGGAATTGGTTTATCACGCTCTCAAGAAATTATAGCGGCTACTGGTGTGAACCCAGACACCCGCGTTAAGGACTTAAGTGATGCCGATGTGACAGCCCTACGAGGGGAAATAGAAAGCAACTATCAAGTTGAAGGCGACTTGCGGCGCTTGGAGTCTTTGAACATCAAGCGCTTAGTTGACATTGGTACCTACAGAGGGCGTCGTCATCGTATGGGCTTACCAGTCAGAGGCCAAAGAACTCGCACAAATGCCAGAACCCGTCGAGGGAGAAGGCAGACAGTGGCTGGGAAGAAGAAGGCTCCAGGGAAATAAATTTGCAACGCTTGCTAATCAGAGCAAGTTTTACCTTAAATCAACTAAACAAGTATGGCGAGACAACCAACTAAAAAATCCGGGAGCAAGAAGCAGAAACGGAATGTACCCAGTGGGATGGCCTACATCCAGTCTACTTTCAACAATAGCATTGTCACCATTACCGATCAAAATGGAGATGTCATCTCCTGGGCTAGTGCTGGTTCTAGCGGTTTTAAGGGAGCAAAAAAGGGAACTCCCTTTGCAGCGCAAACCGCTGCTGAAAGTGCAGCCCGTCGAGCCATTGATCAAGGAATGCGCCAAATTGAGGTAATGGTGAGTGGGCCAGGAGCAGGTAGAGAAACCGCTATCCGGGCACTTCAAGGAGCAGGACTGGAAATTACACTGATTCGGGATATTACCCCGATTCCTCACAATGGTTGTCGTCCACCCAAGCGCCGTCGAGTTTAAACACCAAGACTTGGGCAGTGAGGACGAAAATACAGCCAGCAATGACCGCTTGAGCGTCTAACGTGCAAACTGTCATTGAATCAAAGCTTGGGCGACCAGAAGCGTGTCAGATTTTCCCGCCGGGAAAGCTGTTAAACTTCGGGCTACCCAAAATATTATTAATCAATTTTGGATTTTAGATTTGCGATTTTAGATTGAACCCGACTACAAGGGTGCTGGGCCTCCTGGATTTTAAGTTGATGATTTAAGATTTGTTGCGCCTACAAGAGGCGGAGCATGAACCAAAGAAGCACAATCCAAAATCCAAAGTCCAAAATCGAAAATTGGCAATCAATTCGGGAGGCAATTGATTTGTCTGCTAGCAGCACCTTAGAAAAAGGGAGGCTCATCCGTGGCGCAGTTTCAAATTGAATGTGTAGAGTCGAATACCGAGGAAAGTCGGAACCATTACAGTAAATTTGTTTTGGAACCTCTAGAACGCGGTCAAGGAACAACTGTTGGCAACGCACTGCGGCGGGTTTTACTATCTAATCTAGAAGGTACAGCAGTTACAGCAGTGCGGATTGCAGGCGTTTCACATGAGTTCGCCACAGTTCCGGGTGTGCGGGAAGATGTGCTGGAAATCCTCATGAAAATGAAGGAAGTTATCCTCAAAAACTATTCTTCGCAGCCCCAAATTGGTAGATTACTCGTTAGCGGCCCAGCAACAATCACTGCGGCGCATTTTGATTTGCCCAGTGAAGTAGAAGTCATCGATCCCACCCAGTATGTAGCCACCATCGCTGAGGGTGGAAAGCTGGAAATGGAATTTCGGATCGAGAAAGGCAAAGGCTATCGCACCGTAGAGCGAGGACGTGAGGAAGCCACATCGTTGGATTTTCTCCAAATCGACTCGATATTTATGCCGGTGCGAAAAGTCAACTACAGTGTTGAAGAATCTCGTGGGGAAGGCTTGATTCCAAAAGACCGACTACTGTTGGAAGTTTGGACAAATGGCAGTATTTCCCCCCAGGAAGCACTATCTTCTGCCGCTGCGATCTTGGTAGATTTATTCAACCCGTTGAAAGATATCTCCCTAGAACCAACAGACACAGGTTCGGATATTCCAGACGACCCAACTGCCCAGATACCCATCGAAGAGTTGCAACTTTCTGTACGGGCATATAACTGTCTAAAACGGGCACAAGTTAACTCTGTGGCAGATTTGTTGGATTATACCCAAGAAGACCTCTTAGAAATTAAGAATTTTGGGCAGAAGTCAGCAGAAGAAGTTGTGGAAGCTTTGCAGCGACGCTTGGGCATCACCCTGCCAATGGAAAGAGGCTCTAAACACCCTTAAGAAAAACCGTTCATAATTCATAGTGCATAATTATGCGTCACCGTTGTCGCGTCAAAAAACTCAGTAAACCCGCCGATCAACGCCGTGCCTTACTGCGATCGCTCGCCACCGAGCTGATCCGTCATGGTAAAATCACCACCACTTTAATTAGAGCGAAAGTTCTCAGAAGTGAAGTGGAAAAAATGATTACCCTAGCCAAAAATGGCTCCTTGTCAGCACGTCGGGAAGCCCTTGGCTATATCTTCGACAAACAACTAGTTCACGCTCTATTTGAGCAAGCTCCGACTCGATATGGCGATCGCCAGGGTGGTTATACCCGCATCCTGCGTACCGTACCGCGTCGGGGTGATAATGCAAAAATGGCCATAATTGAATTGGTTTAAGTCATTGGTCATTGGTCATTAGTCATTGGTCATTAGTGAATAACAAAGGACAAATGACAAAAGACAAATGACAAAGGACAAAATCTGTATGTTAGAAAGTCACCAGCCTACACAAACTCATCGAGTAGCCTTGGTAATCCAATACCTGGGCACTCATTTTCATGGCTGGCAACGGCAAAAAAAACAGCGGACAGTCCAAGAAGAGATCGAAACAGCGATCGCTACTATTATTGGGCATCATGTGACATTACACGGTGCTGGGCGAACCGATTCAGGAGTTCACGCCGCTGCTCAAGTAGCCCATTTTGAAGCTACGGGTTTAATTCCGCCTCACAAGTGGGCAACAATCCTCAACAGCTATCTGCCGTCAGATATATTAATCAGGGCTTCAGCTAGTGTAGATAACCGTTGGCACGCTCGCTTTAGTGCAGCCTATCGACGGTATCGCTACACAATATACACTGAAGATCGACTTAACTTGTTTGTAAGACCCTTCAGTTGGCATTATTATTATGCACCCCTGGATGAATCCTTAATTCAAGCTGCCCTGAAACCTCTCTTGGGAAAGCACCACTTAGCTGCTTTTCACCGTGCAGGCTCAGAGCGATCGCATTCCTGGGTAGAGGTGCAAGCAGCAGAGTGTCGTCGCAGTGGGCCATTTATCCATATTGAAATACAGGCAGATGGATTTTTGTATGGCATGGTACGACTGTTGGTAGGGATGCTGGTACAAGTAGGTTCTGGACAACGGACACTTTCTAGCTTCACCGAACTCTGGAAAGAAGAACGTCGGGAAGAAGTAAAATACGCCGCACCGCCCCAAGGTTTGTGCTTGTTGCGAGTCGGCTATCCAGATTTTCCCTTTCCGAAAGAGATTTGGTACGACACCTTGCCAAAGTTCGTCACTAGTCAAGAGTCATTAGTCATTGGTTCTTAGTCATTGGTCATTAGTCATTAGTGAATGACAAATTAAAAATGACAAAAGACAAATAACAAATGATAAAGGACAAATGACTAATGACAAATTAAAAATGACAAAGGACAAATAGACAAATGACAACGAGTAAAACATACCTTCCTTCTCAAGCAACCCTTGAGCGTGAGTGGTACATAGTAGATGCCACCGATCAACGCCTCGGTCGCCTCGCCAGCGAAATCGCCCAGGTATTGAGAGGCAAAAAGAAACCCGAATATACACCCCATTTAGATACAGGTGACTTCGTAATTGTCATCAATGTCGAGAAAGTAGCAGTCACAGGCAAAAAGCGCACTCAAAAGCTTTACCGCCGCCATTCTGGTCGCCCTGGTGGGATGAAAACCGAAACTTTCGCTAAACTGCAAGATCGCATACCAGAGCGAATTTTAGAACAAGCTGTTAAAGGTATGCTACCGAAAAATAGCCTCGGTAAGCAGTTGTTCACCAAGCTGAAAGTTTACGCTGGGCCTACGCATCCTCATGATGCTCAAAAACCCAAAGAACTACAAGTTAGTACAATTCCTGGAGAAGAAAATTAATGGTAGTAGCAGATGCTAATAGCGGTCGCGCCGTATACTGGGGTACTGGCCGTCGTAAGAACGCAGTAGCAAGAGTGCGCTTGGTTCCAGGCACCGGTCAACTGACTGTGAACGGTAAAGATGGAAACTTGTATTTCCAATTTAACCCCAACTACCTGGGAGTGATCAAAGCACCCCTGGAAACTCTGGGACTAGAAAACGAATATGACATTTTGGTGAAAGCAGAAGGCGGCGGCTTGACCGGACAGGCTGATTCTGTTCGTTTGGGAGTTGCCCGTGCTTTGTGCCAACTCGACCCAGACAACCGCCCACCTTTGAAAACCGAAGGTTATTTGACTCGCGATCCGAGAGCAAAAGAGCGGAAGAAATATGGTTTACATAAAGCTCGGAAAGCGCCTCAGTACTCTAAGCGTTAAGCGATTGGGGACTGGGTATTGGAGATTAGGTATTGAGAATTGAGTATTGGGAAAAGTCCGTTGTTTATTTACATCTTTCCCAGTCCCCAATCCCTAGTCCCCAGTCCCTAATCCCTAGCCCCAATTGAAACCTGAAAGTTATAATTTATATAGATTCATCACAAAAAGAACAATGGCTAAATCTGATATTCACCCCAAGTGGTATCCAGACGCTAAAGTTTACTGCAACGGTCAAGTTGTTATGACCATTGGCTCTACAAAGCCAGAATTGCACGTAGATGTTTGGTCTGGAAATCATCCATTTTACACCGGCACTCAGAAGATTATTGACACTGAGGGTCGAGTAGAGCGCTTCCTCCGCAAGTACGGCATGAGCAGCACTCAAACATCTGGCGACGACCAAAACAAAAAGTAGCGAGTTGGCTCTGCTGTTAACGACGGCCCTGCATCAGCTGGGTCGATTTTCATTTATATGCTCGAGCCAACTTGTTATTTTTTAAGGAGCGATCGCACTCGTCATGGCTGAATCATACTTACTGGACAAACTAAAATCCGTTGAACAAACCTTTAATGAATTAACACGTCGTCTTGGCGATCCCGATACCGCTAGCAACCCTGATGAGTATCAAGAAATTGCTAAGTCTCGTTCTTCTTTGGAAGAGGTAGTTGATACTTATGAAATTTGGAAAACAGCCCAAGAAGACTTGATCGGAGCGCGTCAGGTTTACAAAGAATCTGCCAGTGACCCAGAGTTGCAAGAAATGGCGGCGCTGGAAGTAAAGGAACTTGAACAAAAAATAGAATATTTAGAGACTCGCTTGAAAGTCTTACTGTTACCACGCGACCCCAATGATGAAAAGAATATCATGTTGGAAATTCGCGCTGGCACTGGTGGCGATGAAGCAAGTATTTGGGCTGGCGATTTGATGCAGATGTACACCCGCTATGCCCAGACTCAAGGTTGGAAAGTTTCTCTAGTGAGCGAATCTCGTGGAGAAATGGGTGGCTGGAAAGAGGTCATTCTCGAAATTAAAGGTAATGACGTTTACAGCCAGTTAAAGTTTGAAGCTGGAGTGCATCGTGTGCAGCGCGTGCCGGCAACTGAATCTGGGGGACGGGTTCATACTTCCACAGCTACCGTGGCGATTATGCCAGAGGTGGATGATGTGGAAATTCACATTGACCCGAAAGATATTGAAATGACCACAGCCCGTTCTGGCGGTGCTGGTGGGCAAAACGTCAACAAGGTGGAAACAGCCGCCGACTTGATGCACAAACCGACAGGAATACGCATTTTCTGTACAGAAGAACGCAGCCAGTTGCAAAATAAAGAACGGGCGATGCAAATTCTGCGGGCAAAGTTGTATGAGATGAAGTTACGCGAACAACAAGAAGCTGTAACTTCCATGCGGCGATCGCAGGTTGGTACAGGATCGCGATCGGAAAAAATTCGCACCTATAATTATAAAGATAACCGCGCTACTGATCATCGGTTAGGTCAGAATTATTCCCTAAACCCTGTTTTAGAAGGTGATTTAGAGACGCTGATCCAATCTTGTATATCTCTAGACCAACAAGAACGTCTGGCGGAGTTAGCGACTGCTGCCGCTAACTAATTTTTGTGGTTAAATATTCTGTAAAACCACTTGTTGTGCTGTTGCTTTTAACATACACAGGTGGTTTTCTAATATCGTGTCGAGTGCATCTTCTATTTCACTGGGATAATGGTAATAGGTAAATTCGTACTTCATAACGTAATTTAGCTTCGCCCATTCCTTCAGAGTTTGGCAGGTATAAATTAACTTCTCTACTTCCTTTTGCCAACGCGCAAAAATTCGGTAGCTAAAAAAGCTGCTGCATATATTGCCTTTTGCATCCCAGTAGGAAATACACACTTGATGCTTCAGAAGATGGATTTTTTTGATTTGCTTAACATCATAGCCTTTAACTTTTAAAGCTTCTTTGGTTTCTGCGTCAGAAATGTGCCACTGTTCTGGTTTAATTTTATTAGTGGCTATAAGGTTTTTACCTTTGCGGCGATATTGATTAATTTTGCGTGGCTTGCGAAACATGATGCACCTTCGATATTATTTCTTCGCAGCAAAGTCTGGCTACTAGCACAAGCGCCGTAGCAAACTAAGTTTTTTGGGTTGATTAAAGATAGATGGGTTAGTCTACTAGCTTGATGCCTGTAGTTGCCGATTTACAACCAGAGATATAATTTAGTACTAAAACACAAGGCTGTCAATATAAAAGTAAACTTGTAATATTGAAAGTAAACTTGTAAATACAGTTGGCTAGCTATATAAGCAGTGAACATCGAAAGCAAACAAAAATTGATTGAAATCATTAAACTAGCTCGCGGTTCAATGAGTCAGCGAGCGTTTGGTAAGCTTTTGGGAGTATCTGCTACTGCTGTTCAGATGTGGGAAAAAGGTGTGAAGGTGCCAGATACAGAAAATTTGGCTCAAATCGCATCAAAAGCAGGCTACACAATGGAAGAGTTAATTAGCTGCATAGATGGCAAACCAATTGCAGAAACCTCAGATTTGAGCCTGATTCTTAGACAAATCCAGCACATGCCTTTGGCCCAAGTGGCTCAAATTGTCCAAGCTGCGGCAGATAGATTGGCAGCTGTGGCTGAAGCATCCGGGCATGAAGCAAAAGCAAGTTGAATATTAAAATAATTCGTAATTCGTAATTCGTAATTCGTAATTAAGTTTTTTAAGGGCGATTTAGCGCAAAATCAGATCAAACTAGCTCATGGTTTCTTGCTTAGGACTTACGGAAAACCACACGCTGTAGGGGCAATTCATGAATTGCCCCTACCAGAAAATCACTCTTTTCGGCTATTGTTTGCGTAAGTCCTGTTGCTGTCAAGATTCAACTCTATGGATATAGACAAACCTTTTTTGTATGACCAAGACTTCTATGGCTGGACACAGCAGCAGGCTAAAGCGTTAGAGCAGAGGCTAGTTATGGAACTAGACTGGCAACACCTGCAAGAGGAAATTCAAGCTTTGGGGAGACAGGAGTATCGGGAACTCGTGAGTCATCTGAGTGTATTACTCAGTCATCTCTTGAAGTGGGAGTATCAACCCGAACAACGCTCTCGCAGTTGGTTTTTAACAATTCGAGAACAGCGCCGCGCCATCCATAGGCATCTGCGACAGAACCCTAGCTTAAAGTCTCGAATAGAAGAAGCTTTGTTAGATGGCTTTGAAGCGGGAGTCGATTTGGCGCTACGAGAAACTAACTTACCATTACGAACTTTTCCAGAGCATTGCCCCTATTTATTTGATGATGCGATCGCAGACAATTTTCTGTGCGATACTCGTCAAGACTGGCAAGGATAATTACTACCATTTTTATGACGCTCATTTGTTATTTGGAGATACCTTAAGTAGAACGAGGTGAAAAAAATTATATACTTAAAAGTTTTACTGCAAGTTAGTTAGATATAGTTACATCTATGAAACAAGTAATAGAAAATGTAAAACAAACTATAGCGCAAAAAGAAATACTTTGGGCTTATCCAATTGCACTGAAATTACAAAAATATCACTATAGTTTGGCAATCCAATGGGCAGTAGAGTGCATACAAATATATTCATCCGAGATTGAATCGGACAAACTCTCCCAGCTTAATAAATATATTCAGCAAGCTTTGTCAGTGCCAATTTTTTTAACTCCTTTACAGTGTAATGAAATTAGTCGAGAAATATGGTATTTGCCTGAAAGGGAAGAAATTCAAACTGCAATAGCTCGACTATGGGGTTCTATCGCAGCTTTTAAAGATGGAGAAGATCGTGGTGGAGTAATGGAAACCACTATGGCAGTCGAATTAGTATTACCTGATATATCCGATCGTCGTCTATTAGATCGATACCTAGAAGCTGCTGTAATAATTTTTGAAGAATACGAATCACAAAACTAGGCGTGTGAGTAGTAGAATCGCATTGATTCACCTGGCGATCGCTAATTTTGGTTGAGTTCGAGGTTTTGGTAGAAATACACAACAACTACACAAACTAAGTCCGCGTGCGTGGACTCCAGGAAGTTGAAACCCACGTGGTTTTGCATGTAT
This sequence comes from Nostoc sp. NOS(2021), assembly GCF_017115025.1. Lineage (GTDB taxonomy): Bacteria > Cyanobacteriota > Cyanobacteriia > Cyanobacteriales > Nostocaceae > Nostoc. The sequence goes on from NZ_JABXKM010000030.1 coordinate 21,752, forward strand.
AGCTGCGATTTCTAATCGCCAGGGCTAGGGTATTTTTACAAAAGTGAGATCCTCCCAATATCAATACTGGCAGTTAAAGAATAAATGGTTTTAAAATGGTGAAATCTGAAAATATTTATGGGTGCAGCTATGTCGCTACGCAATGAGCCTTTAGATTGGCAACTTGAAACGAATAATCCTTACATACCAATTTACCATCAAGGTGATTTGGTGGGATTTTTTAAACCAGATTATGCCACTGAAGTTATTAAGTTTTTAAATGAGCAAGAAGTTTTAAAGAAAGCACTAAAAATGGCTTGTACTGATTTAATTAAAAAAATGGGCGGCGATACGAATAAAGTCAATTATTTAATGGGAAAATATATAATAACTAGTGAGCGTCCGAAGCATGGAACTAGAGCGATCGCTATTTTACTTGCTGATCGACAAAAAGAACTTGACTTGAGTAACCAGGAGTTTACTAAATTCTGCGATAGCTTTAAATTATCCCCTACTGAACTGAATAATATTTATGCTGGAGAAGCATTTGATGATAGTTTATTAGCGCCCATATCACGTATATTAGGAATGGCAAAAGAGCGATTGCTAGAAGTGCGGGATGGTTCTGAAGAATCAAGTAACATATAAGCAGCAAATCAAAATCTTCAAATGATCTAAAGTTGTGAAAACAGACATCATCTTTTATCGGCTGTTTCAAGAATTTCCTGATATCTTCTTTGAACTTATGAGCTTGTAATTTTGAATTTTGAATTTTGAATTTTGAATTCCCCGAAGGGGTTGACTGGGGTGCTGTGGTTTTATACCCAAACAGGAATATAGATACAGGCGATATCAAACATTACCGTGAGTTTTTCACAAGTGGGCGCGTCAGGCGCATTTATTTGGATGAATTAGGTGAGGCTGCATCGCTTCCAATTGGCATTGCAACTGCTAAATTAGTAATTGCAACCCACGACATAGCGATCGCTTAAGCTTGGGAGTTGATAGACAGAACCAAGTCAGAGATAAGCTCACCAATAAAACAGCAGCAATTATTACAATTTATAGAGACTATTTTGGCTTACAAGTTTCCCACAATGAGTAGGGAGGAGATGGAGGAAATGTTTGGCTTAAGCGAGTTAAAGCAAACCAGATTTTATCAGGAAGCCTTTCAGGAAGGCATTGAACAAGGCAAGGTTCAAGGGAAACTAAAAGCAGTATCAGCAATGTTAGCAGCAGGGTTGACTGTAGAACAAGTAGGGGAGGCGTTAGATTTGAGTGTCGAAGAAGTTAGACAAGTAACACAAAATCACCCTTGAGAGGGATGTGGTAAGTTCTATGGGTGAGTAGGCCAAATTTAGTTTGCGGCTCCCCACACTTGATCGCGAGGAATTTATAGTTAATTTTTGTTAATATTAGAAGCGGTGTTAGTACTTCGTCCTCAACCACCCACTCCCTACCTGAGAGAAACTTAATGCTGCGATTAGAACATATAAGTAAAATTTATCCCACAGGCGAAGTTCTCAAAGATATCAACTGGGAAGTTAAACCAGGCGATCGCATTGGCTTAGTCGGTGTCAACGGTGCTGGAAAATCTACCCAACTCAAAATCATCTCTGGGGAAATTGAACCCACCGCCGGCGAAATCATTCGTCCTAATAGCTTACACATAGCCTACCTCAACCAAGAGTTTGAAGTAGACCCCACCCGCACCGTTAGAGAAGAATTTTGGACTGTCTTCAAAGAAGCCAACGAAGTACAGTTATCTCTGGCGCATGTGCCACAAGAGATGGAAGCGGCTACCCCAGAGGAACTCGATCGGCTGATCGACAAGTTGGATCGCTTGCAGCGTAAATTTGAAGCCTTGGATGGCTACAACTTAGATGCACGCATCGGGAAAATCTTACCAGAAATGGGGTTTGGACTAGAAGATGGCGATCGCCTCGTCAGCGCCTTCAGTGGTGGTTGGCAAATGCGGATGAGTTTAGGTAAAATTCTCCTCCAAAAACCCGACTTGTTGCTGCTGGATGAACCGACTAACCACCTAGATTTAGAAACAATTGAGTGGTTGGAAAATTACCTCAGAGGGCTGGTTACGCCGATGGTAATAGTCTCCCATGACCGGGAATTCCTTGACCGCCTCTGCACCCAAATTGTGGAAACGGAACGTGGTGTTTCCGCAACCTACCTTGGTAACTACTCGGCATATTTGTTACAAAAAGCCGAAAGTCAATCAGCACAACTTAGCGCCTATGAACGCCAGCAGAAAGAATTAGAGAAACAGCAAACCTTTGTTGATAGATTTCGCGCCAGTGCTACCCGCAGTACCCAGGCAAAAAGCCGGGAAAAGCAACTCGATAAAATCGAGCGCATTGAAGCACCCGTTGGTGGTATGAGAACTCTACACTTCCGTTTTCCCCCTGCACCTCGCAGTGGACGCGAGGTAGTGGAAATTAAAGATTTAACTCATCTTTATGGTGATAAGATCCTGTTTTTGGCAGCAAATCTCCTCATTGAAAGGGGCGATCGCATTGCATTTCTTGGCCCCAACGGTGCTGGGAAATCTACCCTTCTGCGTGTGATTATGGGTATGGAACCACCTACAGAAGGTAGCGTTCAATTAGGCGATCATAACGTTATTCCCGGTTACTTTGAGCAAAATCAAGCTGAAGCTTTGGATTTGAAGAAAACTGTCATGGAAACTATCCATGATGAAGTTCCCGATTGGGATAATCAAGAAGTCCGCACTCTTTTGGGACGCTTCTTATTTACTGGTGATACTGTATTTAAGGCAGTTGGGGCATTAAGTGGAGGAGAAAAAGCTCGTCTGGCGTTGGCAAAAATGCTCTTACGTCCCGCGAACTTACTAATTTTAGATGAGCCGACAAACCACCTAGATATTCCAGCTAAAGAAATGCTGGAAGAAGCGCTCAAAAATTATGATGGTACGGCAATTGTAGTTTCCCACGATCGCTACTTTATTTCTGAAGTAGCCAACAAAATCGTCGAAATTCGTGATGGTGAATTCCGCGTTTACTTAGGAGATTATCATTACTATCTCCAGAAAATTGCCGAAGAAAAAGAACAAGCCAAGCTAGCTGCAATAGAAGCCGAAAAAGCTGCTAAGAAAGCTGCAAAAGCTTCTACGAAAAGGAAATAATGCGCTGAATACGTCCTTAGTAGTAGTGCTAAAACACTACTACTAAGTAATCACTCCTTATTAGCGATCAAAAACATCACAGAAAAATTGCTAAAATTTAAAAAATATTTCCAAAAACTGCAACACCCTCAGAAAAGAAGTTAATAAGCAAAAATTCACTTGCGGCGTGGATTAGCAGTGGTATCATTCGGGTATTACAAACAGTAAAGGGCAATTTTACTATGACCAAAGCACCTGTTGCTCCTGTGGTGCTAGTCATTTTAGACGGATGGGGCTACTGCGAACAGACGCGAGGAAACGCTATTACTGCTGCTAAAACTCCCATCGTGGACAGTTTATGGGCAGTTTACCCGCATACCCTCATCCACACATCAGGAAAAGCCGTAGGGTTGCCAGAGGGTCAAATGGGCAACTCGGAAGTTGGTCATTTGAACATTGGTGCTGGGCGAGTTGTACCGCAAGAACTTGTACGCATCTCTGATGCAGTCGAAGACGGTTCTATTGCCTCAAACCCAGCACTTGTCAAAATTTGCCAGGAAGTTCGTTCTCGGAATAGCAAGCTGCATCTAGTCGGGCTTTGTTCTGAGGGAGGGGTACATTCGCATATCACCCATCTATTCGGACTACTTGACTTAGCCAAAAACCAGCGAATTCCAGAAGTTTGTATTCACGCCATCACCGATGGTCGTGACACCGCACCAACGGAGGGTGTAAAAGCAATCACACTGCTGCAAGATTATATAGACCGCAGAGGAATTGGGCGCATAGTCACCCTCAGCGGTCGCTACTACGCGATGGATCGCGATCACCGCTGGGATCGGGTCAAACGCGCCTATGACGTGATGACTCAAGATGGTGTGGGTGGCGATCGCAAAGCTGTAGAAATCTTACAAGCATCTTATGCCGAAGGGGTAAAAGATGAATTTGTCAACCCAATTAGAATTGCTCCCGGTGCAATAGAACCAGGGGATGGGGTGATATTTTTCAACTTCCGCCCCGATCGCGCCAGACAACTGACTCAAGCTTTGGTCAGTCCCAAGTTTAACGGTTTTGAAAGACAGCAAATCACACCGCTGTCTTTTGTGACGTTTACGCAGTATGATTCAGACTTACCCGTGGCTGTAGCTTTTGAGCCTCAGAATCTCAGTAACATTCTGGGAGAAGTGATAGCCAATCATGGTCTGAATCAGTTCCGCACCGCCGAAACAGAAAAATACGCCCACGTCACCTATTTCTTTAATGGGGGTCTGGAGGAACCTTTTGCTGGAGAAGATCGGGAACTGGTAAGCAGCCCGATGGTAGCAACTTACGATCACGCCCCAGCGATGTCAGCAGCAGCAGTTACAGATGTAGCGATCGCTGCGATTCAAAAGGGTACGTATTCCCTAGTTGTGATTAACTATGCCAACCCAGACATGGTAGGGCATACTGGTCAAATCGACGCTACCATTACAGCAGTTGAAATAGTTGATCGCTGTTTGGGACGCTTGTTAGAGAGCGTGATCAAAGCCGGCGGTACAACAATTATTACTGCCGATCACGGCAACGCTGAGTATATGCTAGATGATGGGGGTAATCCCTGGACAGCTCATACCACTAACCCAGTCCCCTTCATCTTGGTGGAAGGCGAGAAAGTCAAAATCCCTGGATATGGTACAAATGTCGAACTGCGAAGCGATGGCAAGCTATCCGACATCGCCCCCACAATTCTAGAGATTTTACAGCTGCCTCAGCCACCAGAAATGACCGGGCGATCGCTCTTGAAAACAGCAGAATATGACCTGCAACGTACTCGCACCCCCGTGCAAATAGGGCTGTAAAAGAGTTAGGAGTTAAGAGTTAAGAATGATGAATTAAGTCTTTTCTAACTCCTGACTCCTGACTCTGCTGATTTTGAATTTTGGATGAAAGAAAAAATCTAAAATCTAAAATCCAAAATTGAATGACTCCTCTTTTTTGAAACTTTTTATAAATGAGATTCCTACCATGATAGCTACTAATATTGTGCAAGGCATTTGGGCATTTTCCGCCACTGGTTTGATTATCTTAGTTTTACTGCATAGCCCCAAAGGTGATGGCATTGGAGCCATTGGCGGCCAAGCCCAGCTATTTAGCAGCGCCAAAAGTGCAGAAAACACCTTAAACCGAATTACTTGGGCATTGACAGTAATTTTTCTCGGTTTAACAGTAGTTTTAAGTGCTGGTTGGCTGCCTAAATAAGGATAGGTAAATGGGGAAAAGAACCGAACACCCGATACTTAACACCCTAATAAATTTAATTTCACCACGGTTAATTACAGCTCTTGCCTTATTTATTGGCACAGGGCTGTTAATCGTTTTTACTAATCTCCAGTCGAGTTATGGGTTTACAATAATCCCAAAACATGCATATTCAAATTTAATAATTTCTCTCCCCACCTCATCTCCCCCAAAACCCCATCCCTTACCGCCCACACTCGCAGAATGGCAAGATAGTACTAACAGTGGTGACTACTTTTCCCAAGTCAGAACAACCCAAGTTGGTTATTTAGTCTGGTCACAATTTCCGGTTCGAGTTTACGTAGAACCACCAAAAGCAGTCAGCGAAAACCAAGCTCAAGCATGGGTTAACGCTGTCTTGCAGGGTGTACAGGAGTGGAGTACTTATTTACCTTTAACAATAGTCGAACAGCCAGAAATTGCTGATATTACGATTGTACGAAAAGCGCCACCTTTACAAATTTCCCCTGGTAGTAATATATCCCGTGCGCGATCGGCACAAACTACTTACGAGTTATACACCAGCAACAAAGTTTTATCGCACCGCTTCACCATCTTGTTAAGTCCCAGTCAAACAGGTGAGTATATCCAAGCCGCAGCCCGCCACGAATTCGGACACGCTTTAGGAATTTGGGGTCATAGTCCGCTACAAACTGATGCTTTATACTTTTCCCAAGTTCGTAACCCGTCGCCTATTTCTGCAAGAGATGTGAATACTCTAAAGCGGGTTTATGAACAGCCAACCAGTTTAGGATGGTCTTTAGTGGATAATTCAAAGATTAATTGATCGATAGGTAAACTACAAGCTGGTCACTACGGTAAAAATGCTACTAATAGCGAAATAATGACAAATGCGTACCAACTTGTACTTGATACAATTGTACTGCTTAGTGGTTTACGATCTAACCGTGGTGCATCTTACAAACTGTTAACAATTCTTAATGATAGGCGTTGGCAGTTAAATGTCTCTACCACCTTAGTCTTCGAGTATGAAGAAATTCTCAAACGAGAGAAAGAGCAGCTTAGGTTGAGTGATGAAGATATTGACAAAGTTATTGAAGCTATTTGTAGAATCGCTAATAGATGTAGTATTTTCTATTTATGGCGGCCAATAGCACGCGACCCTGATGATGATTTTCTCATCGATTTAGCTGTTGAATGTCAAGCCGACTTTATCATCACTTACAATCAAAAAGATTTACAAGACGCACAAAAATTTGGACTGAGGGTAGTTTCACCCAAATAATTCTTGCAAATAGTAGGAGAAATCCCATGACTAACTTAAATGTACAGCTACCCGAATATTTATATAAACAAATTGAAGCTTTAGCAGCAAGAGAAAATATTTCCATTGAACAACTTACAACTATTGCCTTATCTGCACAAGTTTCCGCATGGATGACCAAAGACTATTTGGAAGAAAAAGCCAAAAGCGGTAGTTCGGAAAAATTCCAGCAAGTTTTGAATAAAGTGCCTAACGTAGAACCAGAAGAATATGATAAATTGTAGCGACTTAATTTTATGGTATTGGTGAGTTAAAATATGAATATGTCTCGCGCAAAGAATCAAAATTTAAGATTAAGGCAACCAATTTTTATCCAAAATTTGCTCTAAGGTATAAGGACATAATTCAGGTAAATTGGTTAGCTTGGTTTTAGCCTTAACATAATCTAAGGCATTGCTATAAATTATGCTAAAATTATCCTCTAAATGATTGCGTAAATTGGCACTTAAATCTTCATTTAGTTGATTCCGAAAACTAATGATTTCTGCTGCCCAATGATTATCATTTCTTGGCTTTTCTAAATCCCAATATTGGTAAAGTAATAAATGTCTAATAATCTGTTCCAACAAACTTCTTACTCGCCTTTTCTCGTTTGTCGCCAAATCTTCCAGTTCTTCTATTAAGTTTTCATAGTCAACTTCTGCTAATTGCCTAGCTCTGAGACATTTAATAGTCTCCTCTAACCATTGCAGGTAATTGGATTTATATAATGTTTTTAGGTCAATAATTGCAGTCATCTGTTGATTTTGTAGCTTTAATTTACTGTTATTTCTTATTTCATGTTAACTAATTTATTAATTTTTGCCGATAATTGCCCAGAAAAAAAGAATAGACCTATGTTCGGCAGCACTTTCCATCTTCTAGCTGCTCTAAGTCAGGGATATTTTTCAACTTTATCTGACTTGCATCATACTTCATTTCGTTAACTCTAGATGGTCTTGTAAAACTGGTAAGAGAATTCTTAGTCAGGTATCTTTATTTATAATATAAGTCACAAATCATTGCATGACTAGAATACTAGCCAATGCTGCCTAACATTGTTGCGCGATCACATTGATTGCCATCTGATAATTTACAGTGCGATCGCACTTCTTCCTTTTCTCTACGCTCTGCGACTTAGTGGTAGAGGTCGCTGTGCTAAAACTTCTTTATAAAGTTCTTCCAGCAGAGTAATATTTTTACTAAGGGTATAGCGTTCTAATACACGCTGTCTGGCTTTTTGCCCCAGTAAGGTTGTTAACTCTGGATGGTCTTGGAACACTGGCAAGAGGGTTCTTAATTGCGATCGCGCTGTTTTGGTATTAATAACTACACCTGCGCCCTTTTCTAATACTTCTCCATCTGCACCCACATCTGTTGCTAAACAAGCCAACCCACACGCCATTCCTTCTAACAGAGATAGGGACAAACCCTCTACCAATGAAGGTAAAACAAATACATCTGCGCCCCGCAAAATTTCGATGCGTCGGTCTTCATCAGCGACAAATCCCAACCAGCTAATGCCGTATTCTGAACCAAAAAACGGCTCTAAAGAAGACTTCAAAGGGCCGTCGCCAACAATCAATAACTTAGTACCAGGTTCCATTGCCGACTGCTTCCAAGCCCGGAGGAGGGCTTCAACATTTTTCTCTGGTGCTATGCGACCCTGATAAACAAATAAGCGTTCAGCTTTAAATTCTGTTTTAATTTTAGAAAGTCCTGGAGAATACTTGACGGTATCAACACCGTTGGGAATTACGGCAATATTTTCTTTCCTCACACCCATCCCTGCCAATAATTCTCGCTGAATTTGGGAAAATACAATCACGCGATCGTAATTAACTAAAAAAGGTGCATATAGCTGATATGCCAAAAGTTGTGTTCCCGATATCAGCTTTGCCCCCTTGCCAGCAAACGGTGTGTGAAAAGTGGCAATTAGGGGCAACCTCAGTTCCTCACAGATTTCCGGTAGAAAAAAGTCTAGAGGAGATAGCGTCAAGGAAGCATGGACTATATCTGGCTTGATTTTCCGCAGCGAATCGGTTAAAACTTTGGTCGCTTTAAAAGTAGGAATTGTGTAAACCTGGGACTTGTAAATGAAAGGCAGGGAAACCTCTCGAAGATTTGGCCAGTTGTCAGGTTCAGACTCTTCTTGGGCGAAGTGAAGAAAGCTAACTTGATGTCCCCTATCTAGCAAGGCATTTGTAATTTCTCGACTGTAGGTGACATTGCCGCAAAAGGGCGATTTTTTTCCAATCCAGGCTATACGCATTCTTTATTTAGCTATAAGAAAAGCGGGTTTGATATATTACTTGTGTATTTTTTGTGATTTTTATTTTATCTAGCTATACTTGCTGGTTTTTTAGTTATTACAGATTCCCACCACGATCTAGTTTAAAAAGCCTATTTAAAGCTGATTAAACCTGTGGATTTATGGATTTATTTATTCTACTTATAAGCTGTTAATTTATGATATTTAAACAACTTATTCTGACTAATGTCAGATTGATATCCCGCAAGTATGTGATAAATTTTCACTGACGACAGTTTACCATGAACACAAAAGCTTTAAGGAAATTAGTAATTACTTCCAGGTAATGAATAATAACTAACTACTTATGTGAGTTATACCAGGTTAATATACCTCCTGAAAAGACGATCGCTGCTAATCCCAAAAAAACTACCTGTAATCCCAGAAAGGTTTCTGCTACACCTGCTAATGCCAAAGGTAAGGAGAGGGCAATATTAATTACATTGTTTTGCAAGCCAAAAACTTTACCACGCATTTCTGGAGGTGTTTCTGTTTGAATCGCTGTTTGCATGGGAATTCCCACTAACGCCCCAAAGATACCTAATAGCGCTACCAGTAACAAGACTAGCCATAGTTGGGTTGTAAATACTGATAGACCAATCAGAGATGCTGCCATGCCCATAGAACCATACAGACTTAGTTGGGTATAGGAGAAGCGTTGACCAAATTGACCGAGAATTGTTGCTCCCGCAGCGATGCCAACACCGCCGGCTGCTAGTAAAAAGCCGAATTGGGAGGCTTTCATGTTGGGAATTATTTCTGCCATGCGAACGGCTAGAACAGTTAATGCTGCAAAGACAGAAAACAAGATAATCAGCTGAAGCAAAGCATTACGGATGCGATGATTTGCTTTGAGGTACGCAAAACCATCCCGTAAGTCAGAGAATACGTGAGGGAATTCTGTATCGGGGTCGTGGTGTTTTTCCTTAGTTGCCAGGAGGAATAAAATTAGTCCAGCGATCGCATAACTACCACCTACTAAAAGTTCTTTGCCCAAACTACCATTACCACCAATTTGCAGCCAAAGTCCATCGGCGATCGCTAACAACGGTTCCCCGACGGCAAATCCAACAATCACTGATGCCATCATCGTTGTCGTGTAAAGCGAATTTGCCGAGAGCAAATGCTGTTCTTCTACGATCAAAGGAATTGCCGCCTGTTCTGCCGGGGCAAAAAACTGCGTCAAAGTCGAAACTAAAAAAGTTACGCCCAGGATGATTATAAAACCTACTGGCAGCACTCCTATGGGTTTCCAATCATGAGTCAACCACAGCAGGAAGGGAATTGATAAAACCAGGATGCCGCGCCAAAGATTAGTTGCCACCAGCACAGCTTTTTTCGACCAGCGATCGACAAACACGCCAGCAACGGAACCAAACAATACGGCTGGAATAGTAAAAGCCATCATCAAGACTGACACCCAACCACTAATACTCTGATTACTAGCTTGAAACTGAGTATTAATCAAAGCAATCATCAGCACCAAATAAACTTTATCTGCTAGTTGCGAGAAAACTTGACCGCCCCAAAGAGCCAGGAAATTAGGGTTTTTTAATACAGGCAAAAACCCTTGCTGTTTTACATTTCCTGCAACAACTTCTCCACCTGAACCAGACCCATCTAATTTGAGTGGTTCTTTTTCTGGGATAGTGGCTCCTGGCAAATTCTGCCCGTTGTGAGTGCCGTTGCTATCTACATCAGCAGTGGTTAATTTGTCCTCAAATTCTGTTTTTGATTGACTTGGAACATCAGTTTTTGGAATCTCCTCTGTCCAACTTTGATCGTTTTTAGAAACGTCTTTTGGGGAGATTTCTTGGCCATTTATTTGATTAGGTGTACACTTGGAAACGCCACTCAAGTGATTCCTGGCTGTAGGATCTGATATCCTATTCGGTTTTTTGACGAGGCTTGGTGACAAAGGTAGGATTTTCTTATCCAAATCAGACGGTTGCATCATGGTTGGCAGCAAAATAAGAGTCGATCAAGGTAGCAGAGCGAATAGGGCGACCTAATTGATACTGAGCATACTGGCGCAAAATCTGCTCAACAGATAACCAGTCATGATCTCTAGCACCATCAATTTGCATTATCTCTGGTTGTGACAGATGTTGAAGCAAAGCTAGTTCCATAGCACCCAAACGACTAGAAATCACAGGTATGTCTTGCTGATGCACAACAACTGTTTGGGCATTGGGTATTGGGTATTGGTCTCTCCTCATCTCCCTCATCTCCCTCTCCCCCTCTCTTCGTAAACGTTCCCTAGCTTCTAAAGAAACGGTTCCACCCGCAGGGATACTAAATCCTACCTGCCAGTTGGGGTCTGAAAAGTCTGGCTTGAGGGGGCGCCCAGATAGGCAACAGATTTGCACTTGTGGCGTCAGTCCTGCTAAGGCTAAAAGGTGAAATACACCATGAGCCAGATGAGCCAAAACACCAGATGGATTTGCACTAGACACCGCCTCTAAGCGATGGAGATGTTCATTGAACAAATCATAAAGTTCTTCTTGGGGTTGTTCGCTCAAAGCTTGACACAGGACTATTTCTGCTAAATACTGACTGGCAGCCAATTTTCCCAAATCTTTAGCTAAACCAGGATAAGTTTTTAACGTCTGTGCTTGAGTAATTTTATCAAGCGATCGCCCTTTCGCAATCAATAGTTCATTCACAACGAACATCCCACTCCTCCCGCCCAGACTGGAGTTGTGCTTACGTGCCCCTGGAGCCACTGCTCGAATTAGACCGAATTCTCGTGTCAAAATCGTCACTATTTTATCCGATTCTCCCAACGCCTGGGTTTTAAGATTAATTCCGGTTGCTTTGTAGGTTCTACTCATTAGTCATTGGTCATTAGTCATTGGTTATTGGTCATTGGTCATTAGGTTAGGACAAATGACATAGACGCGCCCGCAGTTTCCCGCAGGGTAGGAGGAGAAACAAATGACTATTCACCCTTTCCCAGGTTATCGCGCTGGCGGAGCAAATCCATACCGCGAGATGTGCCTAATCTAGTAGCACCCGCTACGATTAAGTCTAAGGCTTGATTGATAGTGTGGATACCACCTGAAGCTTTAATTCCCACCCTTTCTTTTACCAATTCCTGCAAAAGTCGCACATCTGCCACTGTTGCACCACCATTCCAACCTGTACTAGTTTTTAAGAATGCTGCTCCCGCCTCCATAGCTATTTCAGCAGCTATTTTTTTCTCCGCATCTGTCAACAGGTTGGTTTCCAAAATTACCTTGACTGTTTGCCCAGTCTCTTCACAAATTTCGGCAATCTCCCGGTGGACTTCTTCAGTTTTACCAGCTTTTAACCAGCCCAAATTCATCACCACATCCAACTCAGTGGCCCCACTATCCGCCGCCTCTTGAGCTTCATACAGTTTCACTGCTGAAGTCGTTGCACCAGAAGGAAAGCCAATCACCGTACAGACTTTGGGGTTTTTACCGTGGAGGAGTTCTACTGCTTGCTTGACATGAGCCGGGAACAGACAAACCGCTGCAAAGTTGAATCTATATGCTTCTTCACACCATTGCTCAACCTGCTCTGGAGTAGCCGTTGACGTTAATAGGGAGTGATCGATAAATGGCGCAATATCAATGTTTGGATAGTCTGCTGCCATCGTGTCTTCTGCCAGTGATTGATTATTAAACTTTATAAAAAATTAAAACATTTCTTATATATATATTAAACCACATTTATTACGAGTTTATCCTGAAAACAAGCTGCTAACCTCTCTGGGATGTCGGCTTTATAGATGTCGCGGAATTACTGTAAGTATTTAAGTTGACATTATGCAGCAGTAAGTCCACACAATTTTAGATTTTAGATTTTAGATTTTAGATTGACCCCAGCAATCAAGCCACTTGCTCTGTTATTTAATTTGAGATTTTGGATTAAAGAATTATTCTCGCGTTTCAATTCGCTTGCTCTCAGACCTTTTTAAATTTTGGATTTTAAATCTTCAATTCAAAATCTCAAATTTAGTGAAGAAGATCAACAGCATTTGTCACGCCAGTTCCTAAGAATTCAAAAATAGTTTTAGCTAACGCCTTCGATGCCAAGTATGGTACGCCATTACCAATAGTCTTAAACATATTTGTGAGCGACATATTCTCTGGAAGTACAAAATTTGCAGACAAAGATTGTATGGCTAAAGCTTCCGCCACAGATATTCGCCGGATTTTATAGGGATGCAAATGTACTTCATTATTTCCATAGCAAGCTGTCGGAGAGTAACGCCATCTATGAAGACGCTTGAAAGACTTTTTAGAATCATCTCCTTCATCAATAGCAGCAAATCTTGTGATACCTGTCCTTGGTTGAAAACAGTTATCAGTATTAGGATGCTTCAGCACATTATTTTTTCTAAACCAGTATTCTACGGTGAGTTCTTGAGGGATGTCATCAGGACAAGGCATGATGGAATTTTCTTGGAATGGTTCGCACTTCCGCCAAGGATAAGCAAAAACCTTTTTTTGAGGATATAAAATATGATTGTTCCAAGGAAAATATCCCTCAGCAAGTAAGTTTTCACTACCGAGTTTTATTCCTATATCCTTGATAAAATTATTTCGGAAACCAATCAAAATAATTCTTTCTCTATCCTGGGGTACACCATATTCGATAGCATTAATTAACCGCTCTGTTAATATATAGCCTGCTTGCAGTAATTGTTGCTTGAGCGATTCAAAAAATAAACGGTGCTTTGTCGTTCTCCACAACCCCTTAACGTTCTCAAATAAAAAGAAATCTGGAAGATTGCGGCAAATTAATTCAACGTAAGAAGCGGAAAGCTTGCCATTATCTCCTAAACGTCCTCTATTTTTCCCGCCAATAGAAAAATCAGGACAGGGAGGCCCGCCAATGAAACCCACAATATTATTAGATTTGCGGCAGTCTTCTACTAACTCCCGGAGGTGTTGTGTTTGTAGAGCTTCGAGAAGTTGGGTTACGTCTCCTGCTTCTCCGTCATAATACCCGTATTCTGGCAACGGTAGATTGAGAACCTGTCGTGAATGGCGATAGGCGGCAATGAATGGGGGGAAGATTTCATTAACATAAACAATATTAAAACCGCTGGTTTCAAAACCTAAATCGAGGAAACCTGAACCAGCAAAAAAGGAGAAAATACAAGGGCGATCGCTCATTCAATAACTAAGTAAGTAAGTAAGTGGGCGTGAATAATTAAAGGTTTGTAGTAAGCGGCTCCAGCCTGGAAAATAGGCATAGATCTGCTTACTACGAGCCAATTTAATTAATTTTAGATTGCGTAACATAGTTTGATTTAATCTTGCCTACTTACTTAGTATTGTGAAACAGTCTTAATTAATATCGAAAGATTTAGGGTTTTTACTTACGTACCAATCAGAAATGTACATTTGAAATGCTGCTGAAATAGTCAAAAAAATTCACAGCTTCTCTAAGTATTTAATATCAAAGTTTACTCAATCTTTAAGGAAAATCCCTGACAGAAAAACAGTCTGAAGCGACAATTAAATATAGGAGTTTCCTAGCTCCAAATCATGTTTAAGACAAATATTTGTCATTAAATAAAAAACCGGGGTACTTCGGACTAACTTTTTATGCGAATTTTAATTTACTCCTACAACTATTATCCAGAGCCGATTGGTATTGCCCCACTGATGACTGAATTAGCAGAGGGACTAGTGAAGCGTGGGCATCAAGTGCGCGTAGTCACCGCTATGCCCAACTACCCTGAGCGTCAAATTTACCAGGAATATCGGGGTAAGTGGTATCTCAACGAATACAAAAATGGCGTTCAAATTCAACGCAGTTATGTTTGGATTCGTCCTCAACCCAACCTATTAGATCGGGTGTTACTAGATGCTAGTTTCGTTGTCACTAGTTTTGTGCCCGCCCTCATCGGTTGGCGTCCAGATGTTATTCTCTCAACCTCGCCATCCTTGCCAAGCTGTGTACCAGTTGCTCTTTTAGGGTGGTTACGTGCTTGTCCTGTGATCTTAAATCTACAAGATATATTACCAGAAGCAGCCGTTCACGTCGGTCTACTGAAAAATAAATTGCTCATCCAGTTGTTTACATTATTGGAAAAATTTGCCTACCATACTGCCAGTAAAATTAGCGTCATCGCCGATGGGTTTGTGGACAATTTGCGATCTAAGGGCGTAGAAGCTGACAAAATTGTGCAAATTCCCAACTGGGTTGATGTAAATTTTATTCGCCCTATGCCTAAAGAAGATAACCCTTTCCGCGTAGCACATAATCTAAATGGCAAATTTGTAGTACTTTATTCTGGTAACATAGCCCTAACCCAAGGCTTAGAAAGCGTCGTCAAAGCTGCTTCTGTATTGCGCCATATCCCAGATATTGTTTTTGTCATCGTTGGAGAGGCAAAAGGTTTACAGCGATTGCAACAGGAATGTCTAGACTGCGGCGCAGATAATGTTTTGCTACTGCCATTTCAACCCCGCAAATATTTGCCACAAATGTTGGCAGCTGCCGATGTTGGTTTGGTGGTGCAAAAGAAAAATATTGTATCCTTTAATATGCCGTCAAAAATTCAAGTGCTACTTGCCAGTGGTCGGGCTTTGATTGCCTCTGTCCCTGACAATGGTACAGCAGCAAAAGCCATCAGGCAAAGTGGCGGTGGAGTTGTCGTTCCTCCAGAAGATCCCCAAGCTTTAGCAATGGCAATTTTAGATTTGTACCAAAACCCCGAAAAAGTCAAAACTCTGGGTTATAAAAGTCGCCAATATGCGGTTGAACACTATGCTTTTGAGCAAGCTTTAAATCAGTATGAGTCGTTGTGTTACTCATTGACGGCAAATCGTGGAGCAATTGAGTCCACAAGAGTTACAAAACAAGAAGTTTAATCTCCACATTAGAGTTATATTGCATACCTAGATTTTAGTAAAATTGCTTATACAAAAATTGCAATTATGCCGTCAAATCTAGGTGGCAGGAGATTTGGATCGTGACTATTCTATTAGAAAATATACAGCAATAGATAAGCAACTTTTCAGGTGCATTGTTGAACTAAAAATCCCACGGCTTCACTTCATTCAATTCGTGGGTAAGTAGTTGATTGATTTATCGCTGCACAATAACATTCGCAGCTGCTGATTGGTGATGTCGAAATCTAAACAGCCAATTATTAAAATAGCACAGCACGGCGTAAATAAACCACCCATTCCAAATCAATCAAATGCTTACGCTGTATACCTGTTTGAATTTTGCGGAAAGTCCGCGAGCGTCTTGGAACTTTCCAAGACGAATTTTGAATTTTGAATTCCGCCTTGCGGTACCAGCCCCATAGACACCTGTTTTTTTGTTAGTATTCAAAAAAACCTATTGACACATTTTCAGATCAATTGTTTGTTGTTTGTAAGTAAATGTCAACAATTGTTTCAAAAGAAAGAAAGCACCTGAGGTTTAATGACTGATTATTTCCAAGGAAATTTCCCATTACAATCTGTCCCACTGACGAAGAGTGTAGTCAAGAGCTACGCCCAAACTGAAGAAGCGAGCGGAGTATTAGCTGCAACTATCGCTGTTGCGGCATCAGACCGCAAAGCGGGTGAGATTGTATTGCTCAAAGTAGCA
Organism: Nostoc sp. NOS(2021); assembly: GCF_017115025.1. Lineage (GTDB taxonomy): Bacteria > Cyanobacteriota > Cyanobacteriia > Cyanobacteriales > Nostocaceae > Nostoc. The sequence goes on from NZ_JABXKM010000030.1 coordinate 38,312, forward strand.
GAGGTATCTTACCTAGCAGATTACTTTGTGATCATGACTGGCTATTCTAGGGTACAAGTAAGGGCGATCGCTCAAGCAATTGAAGGAAAAGTCGAAACTGAGTTGCAACGGCGTCCCTTAAGGACAGAAGGAAAAGCCGAGGGGAGTTGGGTACTACAAGACTACGGTGATGTGATCGTTCACATCATGACGCCCAAGGAACGGGAGTTTTATAATTTAGAAGCGTTCTGGATTCATGCAGAGCGTATTTCCCTTCCAGAATCTGATGAGGGTGAAGGTAAGCCAACATGATTAGGTCTTCGGTTTCAAATTGCCCAGTTCCTACAGACCAACAACCGCTCAATGAATACGAAGAGTTAAAAACTTCCTGGCTGTTTCGTGATAGCACTTTAGATTGGCGCGAGTATATCACGAAAATTGTTTGGATTTGGGGTTTATCTTGGCTCTTAGCAGGGCCGATAGCTGCGGCAAGTTTTCCTCCTCACAAGTATATTGCACATTTTATCCTCTGTGGTGCAGCCGGAGCGAGTGTCGGGGTAGTGCTAGCACTGGTAAGGTTATACTTAGGCTGGTTCTACGTGTGCGATCGCCTTTGCAGTCCCACAGTATTTTATGAAGAGTCAGGCTGGTATGACGGTCAAACTTGGACGAAGCCACAGGAAGTCCTCAACCGCGATCGTTTGATTGTTGCATACGAAATCAAACCGATTCTGCGGCGGTTACAATTTACCTTTGCTGGCTTGGCGGGAATGTACGTTATTGGTACTATAGGTTGGCATTTGCTTTAAAGAGTCATTGGTCATTGGTCATTAGTCATTAGCTAAGGACTAATGACTAATGACCAATGACTAATTAATTAAAAAAGGTGATAAATATAAACCCATGACAATGGGAAAACGAACTCAAGCCACAGCACTGGAAGTCCGGTTGCTGCGGGAAGGTATTATTGAATCCAGGCATATAGTCCAAGCTGTTGTATGCGACGAACGAGGACGGGTTCTAACCGTTGCCGGAAATTCTGAAACTGCTGCATTTATCCGTTCAGCCCTTAAACCATTTCAGGCACTCGCAGTCACCACCACAGGTACATTGGAACGCTATGACCTCAGCGATCGCGACTTAGCAATTATCACAAGTTCCCATAAAGGAACAATAGATCAAGTCCGACAGGTATTTAACATCCTTTGGCGGGCTGATCTTGATCCAACTGTACTGCAATGTCCAATTCCTGAAGGTAAGCGGAGTTCTCTCGAATACAATTGCTCTGGAAAACATGCGGGAATGTTAGCCGTTTGTCAGCAGCGCCATTGGCCCTTGAATAACTACTTGGATCGCAAGCACCCAATACAGCAGTTGATTTTGGGCAAAGTAGCAGAGTTGCTGCGAATGCCAGCGGAGGAATTTATCAGCGCTCATGATGACTGTGGCGCACCAACTTATCTGATGCAACTCGGTCATATGGCATCTTTGTATGCACTGTTAGCCTCTAGTACCAATTTGGATTTGGAGCGCATTGTCCGTGCTATGACTCATCACCCCGCGATGGTAGCAGGAGATGGAGAATTTGATACGGAACTGATGCGTTTAACTCCAGGAGAACTGGTCAGTAAAGCTGGTGCCGAAGGAGTGCAGTGCATTGGTAGACTCGGTGAAGGTATGGGATTGGCAATCAAAGTCATGGATGGGGCAAAACGGGCAAAACATGCCGTTGCTATTCACTTACTCCAGCAAATGGGTTGGATTAGTCCCAGCGCCGCCGAAAGCCTCTCAGAAAAGTTTGTGACCTTGGGAAAATACAAGCGTTTAGAAGTAATTGGAGAATTATCATTTTTGTAGTTGCCAAACTCTTGACTATAGGTTATGCTATAAAAGTCAAGAGCGACGCGGGATAGAGCAGCCTGGTAGCTCGTCGGGCTCAACGGGCAAAGTTAACTAGACGCTTATTAGTTAAGTTTGCTATGGGCGGCATATAAAGAAACTTATATGCGTTTATCTGTCAAACTCGGGGAAGCCAATAGCGCGGTAATCCCGAACCAAGCTCCAGAAATGGAGAAGGTGTAGAGACTGGAAGGCAGACACCCTAACGGTAATGCCGAGGGTGAAGGGACAGTCCAGACCACAAACTGGTTAATCCAGGCAACGAAAGTTGTAGTTGGTAAGCATAACCCGAAGGTCAGTGGTTCAAATCCACTTCCCGCCACCAAATTAAAACAAAACCCCGGAATTTGAAAGGATTCCGGGGTTTTATTTTAATTAATTATTTTTATTTTGGATATGGATACAAAGCTTAGAGGAGACATCGCAGAACAAGCAGCTATTCTTCATGCCTTAGAGGTTGTTTGAAAAGTGGTATGTTGTGATACTAATCGAATGATTACCCCCCTTAATCCCCCCTTATAAAGGGGGGAAACAAGAAAATCTGGTTCCCTCCCCTTTGTAAGGAGAGGGTTAGGGTGGGGTAAAAGAATATTTGATACATCAATCACGACTTTTCAAACATCCTCTTAAAGCGTGGTTGGGGAGTTTTGAAACCTGTTGGTGATAGACTACCTTATGATTTAGTATTTGATGTTGAAGGAACTCTAGTTAAAATTCAAGTCAAATATGCTTGGTTTGATGAAGCTTCTCTTAATTATGCTGTAGATAATCGCCGCACTAAAACCAATCGGCGACAAATGCTTCGAGAAGCGTATAAGCCAGCAGACTTTAATTTTGCTTTAGTTTATATAGAAAATCTTGACCTATTTTATATCTTCCCAATAGACATTTTGTTTTGACCCTACTAATATAATCCTGGAGTTCCATCAGGAAATTAACTCTGAGTGGGTGCTAATTGTTTTTGTGTATTATCCCACATTTCATAGAATACACTCCACTCAAAAAAGTCTATTGCATCCTCTAATTTACCAGCTTTAAATTGCTGGTAAAAACTGCTTGATGACATATTATATTGTGCTTCAAATGTTTTTAAGCGATGCTCTAAATCTAGTATATCTTGCTGAGTTAACTGAGGAACTTTCAAAGATGACCCTGCGGAGGTAATTTTTGTTTCTAAAAGTTGGCGTTCTTCTTCAGATAAAGATAAAATAATCTGGGCTATACATTCAACCAGTTTTGTATTCATATTTATTTCTCCTGTCAATCTTAGACTTTTGGGATAACTCAATGTTAACTTAGTAAAGATTTGCGTATAATTGTAGCGTATTATATTGAATTAGCTTGACCTACTGATCATCGAGAAGCTTGGGAGTTAATTTTACAGGTATCTGTAGGTAAAGAAAGTTGTGTTCGCTCGCCTGTTCAATTTCAGAGAAGCAGGTTTTTGATCTATTCTGGAAGAAATAGCCATCCAAAAAGCGCGGAGAATCATGGTTGTGAAGTTGCAGCGACCAATTTTAGTGGGAGGATTGGGACTGTCCTTTTCCCTGTGGATGTTGGACAGTTGGCACGATTCTATAGTGCAGGTGGGTGAGTTTGGTTTGTTGAGTGCCTTAGCTGTAGGCGGTGGTTTGTGGTTATTCCAACAAAATCGCCCGAAAGACAGTTTAGAGCAGCTAGATGGTATGCTAGTCGATCGGGCGACTGTGGAAAGTGCGATCGCTAAAGCTGAAACTGTAATTAACCAACTGGCACAAGAAGCAGAAAACCATCCGGCATTAGAGACACTCAGAGAACAAGTTGCCCAATTGTTGTTGGAATTAGACAGACAAGAAATTAAAGTGGCTGTGACTGGTGGGAAATCCGTGGGTAAAAGCACTTTAATTCAAGTCTTAAAGCCAAATGTAAAGACACAAAATTTGGTGTCTTTAGAAGAAACAGCACCTTTGTTTAGAGAAGCGGGTGACAATTCAGATGCAGCTATTTTAGCAGAAGTAGCAAAATCTGATTTTGTTCTATTCCTGACAAACGGTGATTTGACAGACTCAGAATTTCAAACCTTACAACAGCTAAAGGCAGCAAATCAGCCCACAATGCTGGTTTTCAATAAACAAGATCAGTATTTAACCGATGAAAGCGCCAGCATCTTGCTGTCATTGAAACAGCGAATGCAGGGAAATGTAGTTGCAACTGCGGCCTCTCCCATTGCGATCAAAGTCCGAAAGCATGAGGCTGATGGTGCTGTGCAAGAGTGGATGGAACAACCAGCACCCGATATCCAGCAGTTGACGCAGCAGTTGGGTGAAGTTTTGGCACAGCAAGGACAACGCCTGGTTTGGGTAACTACCATGAGGAAAGCCGGGTTGTTGAAAGCTGAAGCGAAAAACTGGCTAAATGGAACTAGACGCGATCGCGCTACCCCAATTATTGAACAATATCAGTGGATAGCTGCTGCTGCTGCCTTTGCTAACCCAGTACCAGCCCTTGATATTCTGGCGACTGCGGCAATTAATGCTCAAATAGTAATGGATTTGGGTAATATCTATCAGCAAAAATTTTCCCTGGAACAGGCGCAAACCGTAGCTGGAACAATGGGAAGTTTGATGCTGAAACTCGGTTTAGTTGAACTTTCTACAAAGGCGATTAGTACTGTTCTGAAAAGCAATGTCGTTACCTTTGTTGCTGGTGGCGTAGTGCAGGGAGTAAGTGCAGCTTATCTGACTAGAGTAGCAGGGTTAAGTCTAGTTGAATATTTCCAACAGCAGGAAATAGCAATAGATTCTGGGACTGGTTTGAATTTGGAGAATTTGCGGCAAACCTTGCAAAAGATATTTGGGCAAAATCAACAAATGGCTTTTCTGCAAGGGTTTGTTAAGCAAGGTGTGAAGCGTTTGTTGCCAGAAGCACAGCAGGTTGAATTAGTGGGTATTCAGAAGGCTGTGGGTTAAGTTCACGCAGAGGCGCAGAGTTTTTCTTTGCGCCTTTGAATTAGGCTGAAAAATATAGTAATCGTTGCGACTCCTGTTTTAAGGATAGGTAAATCATGAAAACGCCTTATCTTACAAACCCAGAAGGTGTTTTTAACAAAGATTTGTTAGAAACTATTGACATAAATGAGCTTCAAAACCTAGTTATTCAAACTAGACACAGATTGGAAGAACGTATTAGTTCCCAATCTCCAGCCACTTCAATGTTTGTACAAATAACTCATTTGGCAGCTGAAGCTGAAGCGGCTAACGACTTATCAATAAAATCTCATAAATTCCAAGAAGCAAGTAATCTAGCTTTCAAACTTGCACAAGAGTATCAGGAAAATAACCTAAATACAGTTTTTGAATTATTAAAAGATTATTCATATTTATTACAAATAAATAAAAAGTTTTCTCTGGCGTTATATTACTTAAATTTAGCCAAGGAAGCTAAAACTAACAATAACAAATCAACACAATACAAAAACTATACTGAAGCCTTCAAATTACTCACAGAAGTTGTCACAAATTATTGGAAGCGTTGCCCGACCTACGTCTGTTGGATGCTAGATATCTCAGCTAACAAACTGCTTGTAGATCAAGAACTGGGGCAAAAAAAAGTATTGTCTGAAATGAAGTTTTGGTTTCAGATGCTTTTACCTTCAATTAAAAGTTGTAAAAACTTAGTTGCTAATTACAAAAAGGCAAAAAGAGAGTACATACGTTCTGTATTAATCAAGGTAGAAACATATCCAGATTTATATCTTCCTTCAGCAGAAAATATTAATTCTATTAAAGAATATGGTTTAACTCTCGATGATGTTCTTTCCGTACAGAAATATGCATACCGGGATACGAAATTTCTTCAATTACAAGCCGTTCTATATGAAGCGATAGAAGAAACTATACAAATGATGAAAATGGGTGTAGATATTAGCGATCCATTAGTAATTACACCTGTGGGATGGATAGCACAAAAATACCCAGAAATTTCTAAATATTGTAATCAAATTCTCACAGAATTAGTAGAAAAGCAATTTAGTAATCCTTTGTTAGAAAATGAGGATCAAACAATGACAGGTGAGTTTTAACAAAACAATATATCAAGCATGAACTGGGAAGAATTAAAGAGTGAGGGAGATGTTGCAGTCAAAAAGGTTTGTGATGGATTAGAAAAAAGAGGTATTAATGTGGGAAAGTCGATTATGAGTCAGTTTGGTACTGATGAAGACATTCCCGTGTATGATAGTTTAGGTAATAAGTTGTTTTGGATATCTGTAAAAAGCGTGCCTGGAAACACTACAGATCCTAAGAAATTGCCACCAGGTTATAAAGGATGGATGTGTGGCGAAGTAGAGAGTAAACAGTGGATATATCCACCTAAAATAATTATTTGGTATTGTCTAAAGTCTAATGTAGCTTGGGGAGCAATAACACCAAAACGTCCTAGTACTGAGTGGTTTATTTATCCTGATAGGTATGGCATCATCAAAGATCAGCGTAAAAGTTATCTATCAGGTGAAGTTTATTACATTTATCCATCTTATTGTGTGCCAGTTGAAAGAATAATCAGTAAAGACCAAGTTATTGCATATATTAAACAATTATCCAGCCTTTAATTTAGAATGTGCGATCGCCCTTGTATTTTCTCCTTTTTTGCTGATTCAGGTTTCCTAGATTTAGGTTTTCAAACCAGCGATTTTAACATTCTTTATGTCAAAGACATCTTCTTAACAATTCATGCCAGCATATTGCCATTTACGCGGGGATTCACTTTTTACTTTTTACTTGTTAAGAAATAAGAATTAAATAACATACAATTTATGTCCCTGGCTTACCTCACCCTCAATCCCTCTCCGATATATTGGAGAGGGAAGCTAGATACAGGATGAAGTTTGGCATTTTATTTAATCCACGTTCCTAAGCAAAGGATAATACTTGCGTGCTGCGATAGGTAAACCTAAAATGTACCCAAGCCTAAAATCGGCTTGGGTACATCCAATAATTATCGTGAGAGTTGCGAGTTACCAAAAAATTGTGAATAAGAGTAGTTAGCTAAACAGCGCCACTGTTTCTATTAAATAGAATAGTTATAGTTTTGAAAATTAGCTTTAAATCGTACACCAAACTCCAATTTTTTTGATACTGCAAATCCAGGCGAATTACATCTTCAAAACTACGGACTGTAGAACGTCCATTTACTTGCCATTCGCCAGTCATACCGGGTTTAACATCTAAACGTTGCCACTCTGGTACTTCATAGCGTTCCACCTCATCGGGTGTAGGTGGTCGAGTGCCTACTAAACTCATCTCTCCCTTGAGGACGTTCCAAAATTGCGGTAGTTCATCGAAACTCGTTCGCCGTAAAAAGCGCCCGATCTTAGTAACTCTGGGGTCATTCTCATTTTTGAAAAAGGCACCTTGCACTTGGTTTTTAACTTGGGATTTCTTCGCTTCCGCATCCACACACATGGAGCGGAATTTCCAAATCTTAAACTGCTTCCCCATCCAACCACAACGGGTTTGACTAAAGAAAATCGGCCCAGGATCATTAATTTGAATAGCGATCGCAATCGGAATAAACAAAACTCCTGTAATTAATAAACCGATCACTGACCCTACAATGTCAAATAACCGTTTCATCCAAGATGCCACAGAAGGGTGAGTAGTGGGTAACTGCTCTACTTTACGGGAAGTTGTTTTCCGATTATCTACTAAGTCTTCTTGTTCTATTAGCGACCCATCGTCCACAGACTCAAGGGGAAAAACCTGATCCAATCCGGTGAGTTTTAGGACTGCCATTACCTGAGGTGTTACATTCCGCAGTGTTAATGTAATCCCTTTCGCCTGGGCGTATTTAAAATTACTGACCAGGGCACCTAAACCACTACTATCCATAAAAGTAGTTTGGTGAAAGTCAATGATAATTTGCTTAGGATGTGAATTGGGCTGGATTAAGCCTTGGCAGGTTTGCTTAAAGCCTAAAGCCTCTAGCACGCTCAACCGCGTCGGCACCTGCACTATAGCCGTGTCGTTTAGGGAATTAACTGGAAAATCGACCTCTGTCGGTTGGCTAGTCATGAAGCTCTGCACTTTCGTTGCCATGTATAATGTAATCTGCCAAACATTATTTTGTCCTACAAAATTACCTAACCTAATATAGGAATCAGTAGTAATAAGGACTAATTACTATTTACCGGGGCTGAGATTGGAGATCGCTAGCGACGATTCACAATAGAACAAGAAGCCAAAAAACATCCTTGCTGTTGTGCCGACGCAGCGCGATCGCGTTGTTCTGATCAAATGATTGCTAAAACTACGGTTACACCTACTGCACGCCTGATTGAGGTCTTTTCTGCCATTCAAGGGGAAGGACTGAATGTAGGGACACGTCAGATTTTTATTCGTTTTGCTTTGTGTGATTTGCGCTGTCATTTTTGTGATAGCGCCCACACTTGGAATGCACCTGCGACTTGTCGGATAGAGCGATCGCCTGGATTGCGCGACTTTGAAATCCACTCTAATCCCGTCCCATTACCCATCTTAATTGAATGGGTGGAACAACAAAATCTACCTTGTCTACACGATAGCATTAGCTTAACGGGGGGTGAACCACTTCTGCATGTTCCATTTTTGATGCAGTTTCTACCCCAAGTGCGAGCCATAACTGGTCTACCTATATATTTAGAAACTGGCGGACATCGCTCAGAACAACTGGCGATGATTCTCCCCTACTTAGACTCTGTAGGTATGGATTTCAAGTTGCCCAGTGTTAGCGGCGAAAGTCATTGGCAAGAACATAGTAAATTTCTCCAATTATGTCATGATTCATATTTAAATGTTTTTGTCAAGATAATTGTGTCTCAAAACACAGATCCCGCCGAGTTGGAACGTTCAGCTTTGCTGGTGGCAGAGGTTAGTCCAGATATCTCAGTATTTTTACAACCTGTTACGCCTTTGGCAGCATCTGAACAGTTTTCCCCTATACCTGTGCTTGCGCCTTCGAGCGATCAAGTTTTGACGTGGCAAGCTTTGATGAAGCGGTTTGTCAAGCAAGTGCGTGTGATCCCCCAGACGCATAAAATGCTGAACCAGCTTTGAAGAGTGAAGAGTGAGGAGTTTAAAGTGAGGAGTGAGGAGTTTGAAGTTTGAAGTTCACTCATAACTCCTAAGGGACTGAGAAATAAAAAAACATCCCAAATTTTCTTGTGGGATGGGTGTCCGCACTACGTGCCGCTACGCGAACACCATCCCATATTCAGGGCGGGCTTTCCTGCCCACCCCACAAGATGGATAATTTATTTATTGTCAGTCCCTAACTCCTAACTCCTAACTAATTACAGTCCGCCCTCATCTGGAGTTTTGGATTTAGCTTTTGCCTTATTGGCACTGCGTTTGAGGGCAGAGAGTCTTGCTTCGTATTTCGACCTTTGGCGCTTACTAGGAGTATTGTCAATCAGGGTTTTCAAGGCGCTGCCAAGACTCTTGTAGGCATTGGGGAGGCTATAACCAAAACGAGTTGCCAAAGCGATCGCTTTCTCATCAGCATTGAGCAATTCTTTTAGTTGCTTTTCCCCACTATTCTTTTGGTACAGTCGCCAGCCTGACACGCCACACAGCGACAAAGCTAACACCAGCAGCAATGCATCTTGTACCCACAATTCGCCTACAGCACCACCTAAACCGATGGCTAGTGCTGCCATTTCCCAACCATCTTTAGGAATTGTGTCATTTTGAACGCGAGCAACTTCATGCCAGAACAGCAGATTACGCTGATCCATAGCGAGGGCATCCCATTTCACCAAGTCAATTTGAATTTCTACCTGGTCTTTACCAATTTCTTCGCAGCGGACCAGGGGTGGATTGACCTCAGTTGTGCCTTCAACCGTGACCCAGCTTTGCAATTCTGGCGGCAGTAAGCCTTTCAACCGCCGGAGTTCACTCATTTCCGCTTTGGCAGAGGAGGTTGCATAGGATGTCATAATATCCAGCCCCAGAAAATTTCAGTATATAGTGAGGGTATCACTTTGGAGTATAGCTATTTAAGTGATGATCCGTCTCACTCACTGGGAAAACTTCCTCTCTTTTTTCGCGCTTCCATTGCTTTTTCCAGTAAATCTAACAATCCTGGCGCTTCTTCTTGGATACTGAGTAACAATCTTTCCCCAAGTTCTATATTCCCCGGATCAATACCTGTTGCCATCACTTCTTTCAGGCGAGGTATCGCTATGCCATCCACAATCTGAATTAATCCACTCAGACAACGGTGAAATTGCCTTTCTGTGAGAATCGAGTCTTCTAGAGGGAACTCAATAATGGCACGGATTTCGCCATCGGATGGGTCATACTCCCATTGCAACATTTTGGTTTCCCAGGAAATGGCAAGCATTGTCTGTAGGATAGCTGCCTTGTGAGGATGGTCTTGGATTCCTGCCAGAACTTGAGGGGCAAATACCCGAAAAAATTTTCCCTCTTCATCCAGCTGGACAACTATTAGAAAATCTTCTAGGTTATCAGCCTCCACACCTGTTATAATTCGGTCTTCTTCATCATCAAAACGGTAGTCCCAACCAAGGTTGTCTAAATAGTTGGCAATCTGTTTGAGGTTAGCTCCCATAAAAGCCTCATAAGGAACGTGGAGCAGCTGTTACCAGCCTAGTTTAACCTGCTAATGACAGTTGTTTGGGTTGGTGTAGATACTTCTCATCACATAGAAGTATGCAATTTGGGCATGGGGCATTGGGCATGGGGCAACTAAATTTATTTGTGGGTATTATTAATTTTGAATTTTGAATTTTGAATTGGGAGCGGAGCGACGTGACTCTTGCTCATTATTAAAGAAGCGATAATCACTTTTTTCCAAATCTTATCCAGTGAAGCAGATGGCACTAACTCACTTAAATTTTAATATTCTCTTCTAGGTTTAATGAATGTATTGCTAGAGCAAGTATGGTGGTAGGATTTTAAATAAAACTCGAAAGCTGAAGCCAAGTTAAGATAATTTCTACATAGCATCTGAGGCTTTTGAAAATATAAGTAAAAACTTCAACTACCGCTTTTAAAAGCGAATAAATATAGCACGGAGGCTGGTAAACTTTGATATTACAAGCAAAAAATTGTTTTCACTGAATGATTGTAGTGAGCAATACACAGCAACGGATAGCGATCGCTCGTGCTTTAGCCATGCAACCCAAATTTCAGCAACCCCAAAGAAGAAAGAACACGCAAGTTTTTGTCACAAATTATCTAGAAAATCTTTGATTAATCTAACCCTTTTGTCCCACAACTTCACACCAAGCTTGAGCAAAAAATCCATCTGGGTGCTGACTCCATTCCCGTAAAGCACTGCTCATTGTTGTAAGCGATCGCTCATCAGTCCAACCCTTCTCCACAGCTTGATCAACATTTCCCGAAGCCTCGATTCGCACCGCCAGATATTCTGCGATCGCACTTAGCGGTTCATAACATTGATAAGAAGCGGAAGCTTTGATATTAATAAACCCAGTTTCCCGCAGCAAAGCGCGTAACTCTCTACCTACGTAAGGATTACCAGAATTCTGCTCATGGAGCCATTTGTAATAAGTAATCGCCTTGTCCAGTTCTGGCGGGAAGGGTGCAATCAGACATCCACCCCAGTCAGGACTACGAAGACCAACAATTCCGCCAGGTTTCAAAACTCGCTGAAGTTCCCGCAATGCTTGCACCGGTTCTTGAAGATGCTCAAACAGCGCATGGGAAAAAATTGCGTCAAAGGTGTTATCTGGAAAGGGTAGAGCATATATATTCCCCTCCAAAAAATTAGCATTGCTGACAGCTTGGGTGAAAGCGCTTTCAGCAGCTATCTGAATTTGAGAAGCTTCTGTGTCAATACCTGTAAGCGTACCAGGGGCGATCGCTTTTGCTAAACCCAAAGCGATCGCACCAGGGCCACAACCACAATCCAACAACTTCATCCCTGGACGTAAATAAGGCGTGAAAAACGCAGCATGAGTATCTACGCTGCGATTTGCCATAAAATTCGTCGCATTGCTCGAATAGCCTGGAGTATACTTTTCCGGCATAGCTCTGACTCCCTACGATATCTGTATGAGTATCATAGGCAGGTAGTTTTCAGATGTCCAATATATATTTAGATAAAATTGAAACTTATAAAATATCAAAAAAATGGAATTGCGACATCTGCGCTACTTTATTGCTGTAGCTGAAGAATTGCACTTCAGTAGAGCCGCCGAACGACTGCACATCGCTCAACCGCCCTTAAGCCAGCAAATTCAGCAACTAGAGGCACAATTGGGGGTACAACTGTTTCACCGCAAAACTAAGCGACAGGTGCAGTTAACGGAAGCTGGGCAAGTTTTTTTGCAAGAGGCTTATCAACTTTTGGCTCAACTCCAAAAAGCAATTGAGCTAACTCAAAGAATAGGAAGAGGTGAGGAGGGACAACTACGAATCGGATTTACCAGTTTGGTAACTTATGATTTGCTTCCTGTGATTTTGCGGCGGTTTCGAGAACAGTTTCCAGAAGTAGAGTTGATTTTGCAGGAACTAACCACAACTCAGCAGGAACAAGCGCTACAGGATCACCGCATCCATGTAGGTTTTGCCCATCCACCCTTAGAAGACAACACACTCAATCAAGAGTGCATTCAGCAAGAAGCTTTAATTGTGGCTATGTTGGAAACTCATCCCTTAGCTGAACAAGAAAAGATTTCAGTGCGATCGCTAGTAAACGAAAACTTTATCATGTTCCCTCGCCATTTGGGGCCCGGACTTTACGACCAAATCGTAAGTCTTTGTCAGCAAGGAAATTTCAGCCCCAAAGTGACTCAAGAAGCGATTCAGATGCAGACGATTATCGGATTGGTTTCAGCAGGAATGGGGATTGCGATCGCGCCGTCTTCATTGCAAAATCTTCAGAGGGCTGGTGTGGTGTATCGCGCTGTAGAGGAGAAAACACCATTAGTAGAAACGGCTGTAGTTTGGCGACAAGAGAATATGACACCTGTGCTAAGGGAATTTCTGCAAGTTGTCAGGAGTATCTGTTGAGATATTGAACAGGAGGCGATCGCCTAATGGCAAAGCTAGACAAATATCGACAATATATTAAGAATTTGCTTCAACAACACGCTAGTATTGTTTGGGATAATCGCATTCAAGCACAGACAATTTTTTATCCAGAACACGATCATTATCAATTAGTTTATGTAGGTTGGCGTGATCAAGACCGCATATATGGGCCTGTTCTCCATCTAGATATTATTGCCGAGAAAATCTGGATTCAGCAAGATGGGACAGAGGTAGGAATTGCTAATGAATTGGTTGAATTAGGTGTCCCCAAAGAGGATATTGTTTTAGGTTTTCAGTTACCCTCTGTACGTAAATATACAGATTTTGCTGTTAGTTAATTTAATTTATTAAAAATAGCGATCGCTCTCTTGTTTTGCTTCGCATCATCTCGTTAAAAAAGAGCGATCGCTTTAACTAAAATAATCTTACCACTCATCACTGGCTGCTGAACAGATGTATTCTGCGGTTGCTCGTGTTCCATAAATTTTTGATGGCTAATTATATAGTTGTGGATAACTTAAAATAGCCTTAACTACATACAAATATCAGTCGTAGATTTACGTAATAAATTTAATTATTCCAATTTCTCCTCTTCCTCTGGGTTCTCTGTGCCTCTGCGGTTCGTAAAAAAAAAGGCGAACTCGAAAGTTCGCCCGTAACCTTTTGGAACTGCAATTTATCATTTTGAATCAAAAATCTAACAATTATATTTGTATCAACCGCAATCATGCCACGATTCCTCTATACCTTGGCTAATTGCATTATCCATATCCTCAAGGCTTTTAGGTTTTCCTGGATATTTTAAGCAACCTGCTACATCATCTAATTTAGTTACTGAAAAAAATTAAGTACAAGGGTGAAATCTTTCCCTCAAATTATCCAGCTAATGATTCTGGTACAGCCTACATAGATTTTTTTCAATTTGATACCAGAACGAATACGCGCAAAGGAATTATTGCTATAGATTTACAAAGGTGGAAACCATGATGATCAAAAACGAGCAACAATATCAACATTCTTTAGATTGGTTGCAACGCTTTGAACAGTCTATAGCATCATTGGATAGCAATGAACACTTGAAAGCAGAACCAGAGCGATGGAAGCTTCACAGAGACTCATATCAAAGTCAAGTTGACGAGCTAAAGTCAGAAATCACAGAATACGAAAGACTTATTAATTGCGACACCAGCAAACCTTTAAAAATTAAAGTTGATTCTTTAAATAAGCTGCCAAATGCTTTAATTAAAGCTCGAATAGCAGCCAAAAATAGTCAGCAAGAACTTGCTGATATATTAGGAATTGATGAACAAAGAGTGAAAGAGTATGAGGATACAGATTATCAATGTGCCAGTTTTGTAGAAATTCTCGAAGTCAGCACCGCTTTGGGTGTTGAATTTGAAACGGCAACTGTGCAAGTAGATTTTGCAGAAATAGAAGCAGTTAAAAAAAGCGTAGACAAATGGCGCAAATAAAAACTGAATATTAAATAGTTGAAAATAGCGATCGCTTCAACTAAAAAATATCCCCACTTCAATAAAATTTACTGATCATAATGATATTTAGAAGTCAAAATAATCAATCTTCTTCAATTTTATAAGTTTGTGGTTCAAAGACAATTTTTTCATATTCATCTAAATTAACAAAAATTAAGTTACCTTTTTCTACATTTTCTAAAGCTTTGAGTAGATGTTTTTTGTTAGTTTCTGATTTCAGAAGATAGGTAGTTTCGTCTTCTTCAAATGGTGGTTCAATTAGCATAATGACTTGTACTACAGTTTTCGCATCTTTATCATCTTGTAACTGTATCTGAGTGAGATGAATTTGAGCGATCGCTTTCTCCTCTGCGGTTTGTTCAATCTTCTGGAGGATGCCAACCCGCAAGTACCCAATAACTGCGAACTTCTAGTGCATCTGCATCATCGCTCAAATGTAAAACTGCAACAGTTGCTCTACCAGTCGGCGTTTTGCCAACAATACGTAGACCATCTTCACTCCAGCCAAAATGCTTAAACCAGACTTGAGTACGAGGGTTAAATAGCTTTACCGTTTCGCTCGTCTCTGGATCAACCCCTGTAGTTTTATCACTTTTGTAGCGATTACATAGGGGACAAGCTAGCCACAAGTTTGATTCATCATTGCCACCATTTTTAGATATGGGAATAATGTGTTCAATTTCCAAACGTGCCATTACTAAACGCTGAGGACTCAAACAATAACCACAGCGATTTCGAGCATCGGTGCGGACACGACGTTCTATTTCTACAGAAATGTAAAAGCGTGCCATTGCTGTTAATTGAGGGCTGGTTTCAAGCCGCGTTCAACAGCCACTTTTAAGGCTCTTGCTTTACTTATTAAGCCACGTCGGTAGACCTGCATTAGTTCATCTAGTTGACGAACTTCTGCATCATTAAGCTGTCCCTCTCGGTGACGCGCTTGCAAGTCACTGAAAACTTCTTGCTGCTGAGTTTCCATCTGTATATCGCACATAGCCAAAACCTGATCATCTGGTAATGACTCCAGAGGTAGTTCGGTAATGGCGCGGTCAATCCATTCTAGTAATACATCTTCAAGTCGCCGATGTGTGAAAGCAGCGATTTCCTTTGCTTTTTGTGCCAGTGTTTCAGGGAGTTGAAGGGTGACAATTTCAGCCATTTTCTACCTGCTTGCCTTTTACTTATGATTGTATCTGCGATCGCTCTCTTGTTTTGCTTTGTATCCTCTAGTTAAAAAGAGCGATCGCTCGCTTTTCTTTGTTAGCGTAGGCGGTTCGTGAAAAAGAGCGATCGCTATTAGAGAAAATAGAACTCAAATTGGGAATACTGAGTAAAGCGCAGGTATTTGCTGTTTAGAGGCAAAGTGGTTTATTGCCATACATCGCGCTGCTGACAATTTAGCAACTAGGAGAAGATCGTGAGTTTAGCAGTTACAGTGACTTTTATGCTTGCTGATTGGATTGCCAAAGGATTGGCAGATGGAACTTTTGAAAGGGTAGGGGGTGTTATCCGAGATGTAGGAACAAAACAAGTCGTTAGTTGGTTACGGGAGCAGGGATCAAATAATTCCCAAGTACCAACACCAACTGATACCCCCAACAATTTACTCAACCTTGTTTTCTCCGGTGCAAATCTTGTTGCTTCAGGGGCTAATGCGGCTGCGACAGGAAAAGGATTAGCTGATGTTAACCAGCGTTTGGGTGGGATTGAAAATCAGTTAGGTAAGATTGGGCAAAGTGTGCAGTTCACTCAAGGAATTTTGCAGGTAACTAGTGCAGTCAGTATACTTAACCTTGGTGTCTCAGTTATAGGTTTTGCTGTGATAGCACAACGGCTTAAGGAATTAGAACAACGCTTACAACAAGCGCAAAAAGTGTTAAATAACATTAATCGTAAAATCGACCTTAGTTTCTATGCAAATTTTCGTGCTGCAATCGAATTAGCAAATAACGCTTTTACAATGACCAAAATTGATAATCGTAGAAGCAGCGCCCTACAAGCTATTAACCGCTTTTTAGAAGCACAACATATCTACACTGAATATACTGATATCGAAATTGAGCAAAAAAGTCAAATTGCTGATGAATATTTGCTAACTTTATCTTTAGCGTACCTAGCTGAAGCACGTTGCTATTTAGAATTAGAAGAACACGAAACAGCACTTCGTCGCTTTCAAGAAGGGGCTAAAGTTATCCATTCTCGTATTCATAAATATGTTGATATTCTGCTAACCTCTAACCCCGCAGCATACTTACACCCTCAGTTAAAAGATCAGATTGATTTGCGAAGACTGACCAGAATTTATCAATGGATTGACCCAGTTTTGGATGAAAATGCTGTGTTTCAACTTCAGCGTAAGAATCTGTTTAAGATAGCCAAAGATCCTCAAAAATGGTTAGACTCAATACCAGCAGCAATTTTAACTCACGTTGAGGTTGAAGGTGGTTGGTTTGGCCCAAGTCAGGATGATTTGAACCAAGAAGCTTACAAACGTCTTCCCCAAGTATTTGAAGTAATGGAATCTATGATTGAAACCAATCGCCGCTTTGAATCTTACCAAACAGAAGTACAAGCAATATCCCAACTAGGAATCAGCTTTCATGACTGGCTTAAATTAACTCCATCTACAGAAATTAAACCAGACGGCGCAGAATTAATGTACATAATTCCATCCAAACCTCTAGAGTTACAGCCTTCCATCTGAACTAAGTACAGCATTTCATTCATTCGTAGCGAATTAAAATTGGCAAGACTCTGCGTTTAAAAACGCTACGATTCCTCTACACCTTGGCGAATTGCATTATCGATATCCTTAAGAGTTTTAGGTTTTCCCTGATATTTTAAGCAACCTGCTACATCATCTAATTTAGTTACTGAAAAAAAATTACTAGGCTTTAATAAATCACCGGCTTCTGAAATTGCTTCTGTTTTAACTCCAACTTTTTTCATATTCTTCCAGATTTCTATATGTGGGAATAGATTGGTTAGTAACCACAGAATAAAGAACATCTGGGTCTAAATCTGCGCCATTATCCCAGTGAATTGTTCCCCATTCAGCGTTAAGTTTAACAGTTTTAAAATAGTTTAAATCTTTTAAAGGTGCAAAAATTCCTGTAAATTCGATTAGCTGGTTAATATCAACAATACCTTCTTTTCCGTCTTCAAACTTTAAATAGAGTTGATATTTCTTGTGAGGAATAACTTCTATAATGTCTTTAAGCATAATTCACTCTAATGGTTGAATTTTTTCTAAGAGATTATTTTGTATTGCCAGTTGCCAGTTTTCTCTAAGTTCTGATTTGTGCATAGCTGCCCATTCAATTACTAAACCAAGAACTCTAGGAGTGAGTTTACCTTCTAAAATTGATAAGGTTTCTATATGAATAATTGCCTTTTGCTGATTGTAGCGGACATGGAAATGAGGGGGCGGATGGTTGTTATAGTACATAGTAATGATAATCCCTAAAAAACGACAAATTTCAGGCATCACATCACCTCCTCAATTATGCTGTCTATTCAGCCATACCTACTTGATTGTAACTATTTATAGTAGCTCTTACTTTGCGCCTCTGTGAGAGGATGTTTGAAAAGTTCGGTCGGTAGCAAAACGTTTTAGATCCCCCTAAATCCCCCTTAAAAAGGGGGACTTTGACTCCGGTTCCCCCCTTTTTAAGGGGGGTTAGGGGGGATCAATAAGTGCCTAAAATCACAGCCAACCACTTTTCAAACATCCTCTAAGACAAAAAAAGGCGAACTTTAAAGTGTTCGCCTCAATAATTATGCTGTTGCTCAATCCAAACTCAAATCTAAATCTTCGCTTCTTCTCTCACTAACTTATCCCAACCCAAGTCTTTCAAATTATTATTTCGACGTAGCGGACGAGTCACCAACTCTAACATGTCACGCGCATTCGTAAAGCCGTGAATTTGAGCAAAAGTGAACTCCACCGACCACTTAGTATTAATACCGCGTGCTTCCAACGGGTTAGCGTGAGCCATACCAGTAATTACCAAGTCTGGTTTCAACGCATAAATTCGCTGAAGTTGATTGTAATTATCCGGCTTCTCCACAATCCTTGGCAGAGGTGAATTCATTTCCTGGCAAGTTTTCTCCAACAATGCCAACTCAGCAGCTTGATAGCGCTTATCCATGTAGGGAATGCCGATTTCGTGAACAGTCATCCCACAACGGATTAAAAATCGTGCTTGGGAAACTTCCAGCAAGTTATCACCCATGAAGAATACAGACTTACCGCGAATCAGTTTCACATAATCTTCCAAACCTGCCCAAATTTGTGCTTCCCGTTCATCCAAACCCTTGGGAGTTATACCGAACACCGAGCAGATTTTCTCAATCCAAGCGCGGGTGCCATCGGGGCCAATGGGGAAGGGTGCGCCAATGAGTTTACACTTGCGGCGGCGCATTAAGGTGGTGGCTGTGCGGCTGAGGAAGGGGTTGACACCAGCGACATAATACCCTTCTTCCAGTACTGGCAATTCTGTGAAGCGCTTCGCGGGTAGCCAGCCGGAAACTTTGATACCTTGTTTTTTCAGTTCCAAGGTTAACTGAGTAACTACGGGGTCGGGAAGAGAGCCAAAGAGAACCAGTGGTGGATGATCCACGTACTCAGATTCATCTTGGGCGACATCTTCTTTCTTCTTACCGAAGTTGAGCAATTTAGCGATCGCATTGCGTTCACTTTTCTCTGTTTCCGCCACCGGAGCCTTATCAGGACAACGGTTAGCCATAGCAGCTAATACGGTGTCTTCCCCTTGGGTGAAGGCGTAATCTAGACCATTTGCACGCGCGACTACGATGGGAATACCGATTTCGGATTCCAGCTTTGGTGCCAAACCTTCCAAATCTGTTTTGATAATTTCAGTGGTGCAAGTGCCAATCCAGACAATTACACTAGGATTGCGATCGCGTTTAATCTGCAAGCACAACCGTTTTAACTCTTCATAATCATTCAGCTGTGCCGAAATATCGCCCTCTTCCAACTCTGCCATTGCATAGCGAGGTTCAGCAAAAATCATCACCCCCATCGCGTTTTGCAGGAAGTAGCCACAAGTTTTTGTCCCAATCACCAAAAAGAAGCTATCTTCAATTTTTTGGTATAACCACGCCACGCAGCTAATTGGGCAAAAGGTATGGTAATTCCCTGTTTCACATTCAAAGTTTAAAGCTTCTGGTTGTTGAGCGACAGTCATTTTGGTTTTTTCTCCCCTTGATATTTAATGGCAGGTCAACGAATTTTAGATTTTAGATTGATAATTTTGGATTGAAGACTGGGACAACAAAAGTATCCTATGTCTGACGACAATTTCCCTAATTCCTAATCCAAAATCCCAAATCTAAAACTTAAAATTGCGAGGAACGGCAATAATTAAGCGTTGGGGAAGAGACGGGCAATTTCTGATTCATCAAAAACGCCTGCTGGCAATTCTTCCCCTAAGAAATCGTTACTTTCTTCAGCCTTTTGCAAAGCTGTTTCATCACCCCAAACATCTGACAACACGTCTTTAAACGCATTCTCATCTAGTGGACTATCTTCAAGCGCCTCGTCTTCATCCAGCTTTACTTCCATTGCAGCTGTTGTATCGAAGGCAATTTCCCCAAACTCATCTGCTTCTAGACTAGAGATTTGCAGAGACTCATCTTTTAAGTCGTGTCCGTTGGTTAAGGAAATATCGCCAAAGGCATTTTCGGTTTCCACCAACTCGCTGATCTCCAGGCTTTGATCATCAGAATCCACATCCACGATTGCGAACTCTTCAACTACCGCCACCGACGCAAAGCCATTTGTATGAGAATGTGTCAATGTTTCATCTTCAGGCTTTTCGTCAACGACATCTGCTGCTTCTTCTAGGTATTTCTCCGGTTCTGGGTTGATGACAAAGCGATTACCGAGAGCGAAATCTGGGTCAAAATGCAAATCCAGCACCTCAATCAGCGTATCGGCGTCAGGATTAAGTTTAGCAAAGGGCAACATTAACTGCGCTAGCTTTGGCTCTAGGGCATTAAGAACTCCCAGGATGAGGTAAGAAGGTGGTCGCTTCCCGCCATCAGGGGTGTACACTGATTCCACTTGCATGTGCAGGGTAATCCAGTCCCGATTGTTCTGGAAAAATTGCAACCACTTTTGCTTTATTGAATCCGTAAAGCTGTCAAAGAAAGCCATATTATTGTCCCCCATCCTGAGAACTTGGTGATTTATACAATCATCAAGTCTAGTTCCTCTTCTGAATTAGGAACCTGGGGTTTACCCGGATTTAGATAAAAATCGGACAACAAAGAGAACAACTCCCGATCTGGTGTGTCGTTAGGTACAACACCTTCGGGACGCGCCAGAATTTGGTCGGCGATGTTGAGATAGTAGTCGCAAACGTAGTCTAGGGAAGGATCTTGCTCTGCCATTTCAAACAAAGTTTTCCCTTTCACACGGGAAACACGGATATCTTCAATTAAAGGTAAAACCTCTAGAACTGGCATGGGCACTGCTTCTATATATTTTTCAATTAAGTCGCGTTTGGAGGTGCGGTTGCCAATTAACCCAGCTAGACGCAGTGGGTGAGTTCGGGCTTTTTCGCGGACTGAAGCAGCAATCCGGTTAGCAGCAAACAAAGCATCAAAGCCGTTGTCTGTAACGATCAGGCAGTAATCTGCATAGTTGAGTGGTGCTGCAAAACCACCGCAAACTACGTCACCCAGAACGTCAAAGAGAATTATATCGTATTCATCAAAGGCGTTGAGTTCTTTAAGTAATTTTACGGTCTCACCGACTACGTACCCACCGCATCCAGCACCCGCAGGTGGGCCACCAGCTTCTACGCAATCCACACCACCGTAGCCTTTGTAAATTACATCTTCCGGCCAGACATCTTCGTAGTGATAGTCCTTTTCTTGGAGGGTGTCGATGATTGTCGGAATCAAAAACCCAGTCAGGGTAAAGGTGCTGTCATGTTTGGGGTCGCAGCCAATTTGCAGCACTTTCTTGCCACGTTTAGCTAGGGCGACGGATATATTACAGCTAGTCGTGGATTTACCGATACCACCTTTTCCGTAGACTGCTAGTTTCACTGTTGTTTGCCTCTTATAGCTTTTTATCAAACTTGTGGCTCAAACATTTGCCTTCACCTGTCTTGAGATGGCGATGCGTGAGGTCTGTTGATGTCATTATTGGGCAAATTACATAGAAAAGAAAGTGGCTGTTAATCTGTAAAACGGTCTAATATCAAGTATTAAAGCTTAATTAGGTATATTTGGAATTTTATCAAGCTTAAAGACTTTAATAGCTCTAAAAACAGTCACTAAAAAGTTTTTATAACTTATTTTTATAAAAATAGTTACAAAATACAAAAAGCTGTAATTGGCTTTTTTGAATGCTTTTAATAGAATTAGCTGATGGTCGTACAACGCGTTTTCAGGGTATTGGGGCGCATGGTCAAGGGTAAAGAGAGGTATATGTAGCGCTATGCTAGAAATACCAGTGAAATTTGCGTTAACGTAGCTCACCGTTCGCGTAGCGTCTCGTAGAGAAGGTATTGCAGATAAATTGGCAGTTTTCAGCCGATAGCCAAGACCCTTTAATTGCTGCTTGAGAGTAAGTTACTCTGGTTTTGTAAAAAATTATTAAATTGCCAAATATACGAGGCGGAGCCTCAATGAGGGGCATTCCCAGTCTCTGACTGGGAACGAGGCTACTTAGGGCAATCAGGACACCTCAGTTTCAAGTTCCTGGATTTCCTGTAATGTTTGCCAGCCAGCTTGCCACTGGGAGTTATCTTGTAATAATTTGGCATTTATCCAAAAACGGACTTTCGGATCGCAAGCAGCAACCATTTCGGCGTAAACCCACTTAGCCTGATTTTTACGGTTAACAACTTGGAAGTGCCGCCAGCCATCAACTTTTTGCTGTGCTGTCCACTTAGAACCAACTAGATAAGGAAATTTTTGTTTTTTTGTCATTAGTCAATTGTCTCTCCTCTGCTTCCCCACTCCCCAGCTAAGATCGAAGCAAATCACCATTACGGGTAAACTTCTGACAATGCAACTCACCATCTTGCTGGACACATAGCGAAAACCATCTGATATGGCTCCAACAGGTGTTGATGTTGTTGGTAATTTTGCGCTTTTTCTTGGAAAGGCGTTGCCTTACGACTTCATTAGGGCAAAGAATTTCTAACGTACCCGTACCATCTTCGTAATTGACGATGCGAAATAGACAGTCTTGCAACATAGCACGGCTGCTGCTGTCGAAGAACCGCTTAAACCGCTGTAGCTTTTCCCCTTCAGTCATTTGGCTGATGGGTTTTATTTTCAAGAAATCCTCATCCTCAAAGTCAAAGTCATCATCTTCAAAGTCGTAGGGGTCAATCATTTTCAGCATCCACTACCTGGGATTATGGTAACTCTGTGTGAGGGCAGGAAGAGAATCGTGGGGGCAAGGTTCTAGATGAATGGTACTTGGAGTGGTTCAGATGCGATCGCCATCCGGTGAGTTCAAACGTTGGGTCGTGTAGAGCTATAATTTCAGGCAAAGGATTCCAAACTCCAAGCATGACTACAGTAGCAATCTTGCCAATCTTTGATGCTGATGGTGAAAAAACTTATCGCGCCATTGCAGGGGATAAGCACTCTGTTGGCAAAACTGCGGGGCAAGCCCTAGATGCGTTAACTACTCAATTGGGTGAAACGGAGTTCAGCGCACTGCTTGTCATTCAAAATTTTAGCCCTGACCCGTTTTTTAGTGCTAAACAACAAAAACGGTTATCGGAATTGATGAGTTTGTGGCGGTTAGGACGAGATCATGGGCAAGCATTGCCACCAGAGCTACAAGCAGAGCTGGATACTTTGGTTGAGGCAGAATTAAAAGCAGCAACAGCCAGAACAGCTACATTGATACAACAAGAGAGTTTGTGAATCGGTATTATACTGCGATCGCTGGGCGTGCCAACCATCGTTGTGAGTACTGCCAAGCCCCTGAACTAATCTTTAATTTTCCATTTGAGGTTGAGCATATCATCCCGCTCTCTGGCCAAGGTGAAAATGACGAAGCAAATTTAGCCCTTGCGTGTCGCTCCTGTAATCTCCGTAAAGGAACTCGTATTAGTGGCATTATGCTTGCTTCCAACACTGAAGTTAGTTTCTTTCATCCCAGACAGGATAAGTGGAGTGAGAATTTTCAGGTTGATACTCAATCTGGGAAGATTATAGGCATTACTTCCTCTGGAAAAGTCACTATCGAAATATTTGGAGATGAACAGTGCTTCTCAAGTGGCAGCCCGACAATTATGGATTCGTTTGGGTTTGTTTCCGTAGTTGTACAGCAAACCCTAAATGGGAAATCGGGACTAGGGGAAAATACGACTTTTACAAGACGTGAACACCGATCTAGGCGATCGCTCTGGTGTTCTTACAATATCTATTGAGAGCAGAAATTTTCTTTACTTGGTGTTCTGGTGGTAGCCGACACTAATGGCTGCGCCTTTACGTTCCTGAAAAAGCCTATGCAACCTACTAATCCTGACCAATTTACAGAAAAAGCCTGGGAAGCGATCGCCCATACCCCCGATATTGTTAAACAATATCAACAACAGCAAATTGAAAGCGAACACCTGATGAAAGCGCTGCTAGAACAAGATGGACTAGCCAACGTGATCTTTACTAAAGTGGGTGTTAACCTTCAAAAACTGCGCGATCGCACTGAACAATTTTTACAACGTCAGCCAAAAGTATCTGGTACCAGCAGTTCTGTCTATTTAGGACGCAGCTTGGATACACTTCTAGATCGGGCAGACGGATATCGCAAGGAGTTTCAAGATGAATATATTTCAATTGAACACTTACTGCTGGCTTACGCTAAAGATGACCGCTTTGGCAAAGGTTTATTCCAAGAATTTGGTTTAGACGAAGGCAAGCTAAAAAATATTATTAAACAAATTCGTGGGAGCCAAAAAGTGACCGACCAAAATCCAGAAGGCAAATACGAAGCACTGGAAAAATACGGACGTGACCTCACAGAAGCCGCCCGTAAAGGTCAACTTGACCCAGTGATTGGGCGGGATGATGAGATTCGCCGCACTATTCAAATTCTTTCTCGCCGCACCAAAAATAACCCTGTGTTAATTGGTGAACCTGGTGTTGGTAAAACTGCGATCGCTGAAGGATTAGCACAGCGCATTATCGCAGGCGATGTCCCTCAATCCCTCAAAGACCGCAAGCTAATCGCTTTAGATATGGGTGCTTTGATTGCAGGGGCAAAATTCCGAGGTGAATTTGAAGAACGCCTGAAAGCAGTATTAAAAGAAGTTACCGAATCTGGCGGTAAGATTGTTTTATTTATTGATGAAATTCACACCGTTGTCGGCGCTGGTGCAACCCAAGGCGCGATGGATGCGGGTAACTTGTTAAAACCGATGTTGGCGCGGGGCGAATTGCGTTGTATTGGGGCGACAACGTTGGATGAATACCGCAAATATATCGAGAAAGATGCCGCTTTGGAAAGACGCTTCCAGCAAGTTTATGTGGATCAGCCCAGTGTCGAAGATAGTATTTCGATTTTGCGCGGGTTGAGAGAACGTTATGAAAACCATCACGGGGTGAAGATTTCTGATAGTGCTTTAGTTGCAGCGGCGATATTGTCGAGTCGATATATTAGCGATCGCTTCCTCCCTGATAAAGCCATTGACTTGGTAGACGAAGCCGCCGCTAGACTGAAAATGGAGATTACCTCCAAACCAGAAGAACTTGACGAAATTGATCGCAAGATTCTGCAATTGGAAATGGAGAAGCTTTCACTGCAAAAAGAAAGCGATGCAGCTTCTCGTGAACGTCTAGAAAGACTCGTAAAAGAAATTGCCGATCTCAAAGAAGAACAAAGAACACTGAATACTCAATGGCAATCAGAAAAAGATATTATTGACAAAATTCAATCCGTTAAAAAAGAGATTGAACAGGTCAACTTAGAGATTCAGCAAGCAGAACGCGACTACGACCTTAACCGCGCTGCGGAGTTGAAATACGGCACTTTAACTAGTTTGCATCGTCAATTGGAAGCAGTAGAAGCTGAATTAGCAAACACTCAAAGAAGTGGTAAATCACTATTACGAGAGGAAGTCACAGAAGCTGATATTGCTGAAATTATTTCTAAATGGACAGGGATTCCCATCAGCAAATTGGTGGAATCTGAGAAAGAAAAACTGCTGCATTTAGAAGATGAACTGCACCGCCGCGTGATTGGACAAGAAGAAGCAGTCACAGCTGTAGCAGATGCAATTCAGCGATCGCGGGCTGGACTGGCTGATCCTAATCGTCCCATCGCTAGCTTTATTTTCCTTGGGCCTACGGGTGTAGGTAAAACTGAATTGGCGAAAGCGCTGGCGGCGTATATGTTCGATAGCGAAGATGCGCTGGTGCGAATCGATATGTCTGAGTATATGGAGAAACACGCCGTCTCTCGCTTAATTGGTGCGCCTCCAGGATACGTGGGTTATGAAGAAGGCGGACAACTTACAGAAGCGATTCGTCGCCGTCCTTACTCAGTGATTCTCTTCGACGAAATCGAAAAAGCACACCCCGATGTATTTAATATCTTCCTGCAAATTCTCGATGATGGTCGCGTCACTGATGCCCAAGGTCATAAAGTGGACTTCAAGAACGCTATTATCATCATGACCAGCAACATCGGTTCGCAGTACATTCTGGATGTCGCCGGAGATAACGCCCACTACGACGAAATGCGCCGTCGAGTCATGGAGGCGATGCGAAATAGCTTCCGTCCAGAGTTCCTGAACCGAGTTGACGAAATCATCATCTTCCACGGTTTAGATAGAAGGGAATTGCGGCAAATTGTGCTATTGCAAGTTGAGAGATTGCGGAAAAGACTTAGCGATCGCAAAATATCCCTCAAACTCTCGGATGCTGGACTTGACTTTTTAGCAGAAGTAGGGTATGACCCAGTATATGGGGCGCGTCCACTGAAGCGGGCGATTCAGCGAGAGTTAGAAACTCAAATTGCTAAATACATCTTGCGCGGCGAATTCAACGACGGCGACACCATTTTTGTAGATGTGCAAAATGAAAGGTTGTCGTTTAGCCGTTTACCAGTCGAGGTATTTACTGGATAATTACACCTCACAAATCACACACAAAAACCCGTTTTCTAACAGAGATCGGGTTTTTGAATTATCTAAGGGAAAGTGGGAATCCTAAATTATGTTCATAAAAGGAGTTGGGAATTAGAAAAACTCTTTCCCAGTCCCCAGT